>NZ_CP037452.1:5069708-5396526 GCF_007754425.1 Gimesia fumaroli | reverse complement strand
AAGGTGAAGCCTCGTTTGGGGTGAGATTGGTATTTCATAATCGGTACCTGTGGAAGGAAAAGGAAGGAATGTAAACCGTGAGGATTTTTATAGAAGCAATTTGGATGCCATAATTAACTATTGTTACAAAATAATGCTAAATAATAGGAGGTGAAACACTTATTGGATAGGTTTTATGCATTATTTCAAAATCGATTCCTGGTATTGGGAAAATTTTGTAACGTAAGTGTTTTATTTAAAATGACTTATGGTTAATTGACTGATTGGGCGATTTTGCACGATTTCGATCGTTTCATGATACGAGAGTGAGTCGGCTCCAAGTTGTATGCTTAATCGATACTCAGGTTCTGCACAAAATCGTTGCTGATCAATCGGCTTATTTCAACATAAACGATCAGGGAATGGGCCGTTTGAACCAGGTATGATCGGGGACCTGTCAGCGTATGAATTCATCGATCATATCTGAAAGCGGTGTCCCGGCGGTCTGCTGGAATTCGTACCGGACTCGGACGATAGGAATGGTTGTCTGGATGACGTGAGACAGTCCGGCTGGCGTGGCGTCGATAATGAGATCGGCCTCGGATGTCTGGATTGTTTGGCTCAGCTCAGCTCGCTGCGTCTCTGAGTATCCGAGTGCGGGTAAGATCGGCCCCATATGCGGGTATTGTTGATATGCCTTTGCGATACTTCCGACAGCGAACGCGCGCGGATCAATCACCTGCTTTGCCTGAAACTGATTTGCCGCGCAATAGCCGGCTCCTATCTTCATTCCTCCGTGGAGGAGAGTCGGGCCGTCCTCAACCACAAGTACCCTGCGATTTGTAATTTTCTCCGGTTCCTGAACAACAATTTCAAGATTCGATTCAACCACGACGGCAGTTGGATTCAATCGTTGGATATTTGCTTTGATTTGCGAAAGGCTTTCAGATTCCGCAGTCGCCACTTTATTGATCACGATCACGTCCGCCATTCGCAGATTTGATTCGCCGGGGTAATACTGCACTTCGTGACCGGGACGCAAAGCGTCGGCAACGGTAATCAGTAAGTCAGGCCTGACAAATGAGAAGTCATTGTTGCCGCCATCCCACAAAATGATGTCTGCTTCCTGTTCGGCGGTGCGTAGAATCAGTTCGTAGTCGACGCCGGCAAAGATCGGAAGCCCCAACTCAAGATAAGGTTCATATTCTTCGCGTTCTTCAATCGTACAATCATATGCATTCAGATCCACTTCGGTAGCGAATCGTTGGCAGCGCTGTTGTTCCAGTTCGCCGTAAGGCATTGGATGTCGAATGACGCCTGGAGTCAGTTTCAATTCAGAAAGTCGGCTGGCAATCCAGCGTGTCAAAGGACTTTTGCCGGCACCCGTTCTGACGGCCGTGACGGCAATCACGGGTTTGGCTGACTGCAGCTGAAAGTGGTTCGGTCCCAGTAAAACGAAACTGGCTCCGCATGACTGCACGAGCGAGGCCGTATGCATCACTGTGTCGTAGGCGAGATCACTGTAAGCCAGAAAAACGAAATCGATTTCAAACTGGTTAATGAGTTCTGGTAATTGTTCTTCTGGGAAAATAGGAATGTCAGATTCATAGTCCGGCCCCGCCAGTGACTGCGGAAAAACGCGCGTATCAATGTACGGTATTTGTGTGGCGGTAAAAGCACAGACATGGAATTCAGGATGCTTGCGAAAGAATGTCTGAAAATCATGAAAGTCACGTCCTGCCGCACCGGCAATAATACAATTGAATTTCGAGTGCATGAATTCAATCCTTTTCTCTAGAGCGTCTTACATTTTACCATAGCGTGCTTCAATCAAATGTACTCGGTCGAAATAGACTAGGAGACGCTACAGTAAACCTGGGCACAGGCTAGTGCTTTGTCAAGCTGGAATTTGAGGGTGGGGAGTGTTGTTTACGTGCTCCGTTGTCGCACTCTCGTGATATCTATTAACCCAAAATTTAAAAATGACACTCCACTAGTCATGTTCAATGATCGTTCCCGACTGACCCTGTAACGCCTGCTCAAGGTTGTCAACATTGCAGATAATCGTGCGGCAGTCAGTTCTGGATGAAAACTGGATTCCGGCTTCGACCTTCGGTTGCATACTGCCTTCACCGAAATGTCCCTCCTCAAGCATACGCTGTGCTTCAGAGATTCCGATTCTGCCGATGGGACTTTGGTTTGGTGTGTTAAAATCGCAATAAGCACAAGGGACATTGGTCAGAATCAAAAGAAGCCGTGCATCAACCAATGTACCCAGCAGCGCGGAAGTCAGATCCTTATCCACGACAGCTTCGACGCCTTGCATTTGACCTTCATGGCGAATCACTGGAATCCCACCCCCGCCCGCAGCGACAACGATCACACTTGCGCGAAGCAGCGACTCAATTACAGCGACGTCAACAATCTCACGTGGCTGGGGAGAAGGAACGATTCGCCGGAATCCACGTTCGCCCTCTTCCCGCAACGGGAATCCGCGTTGACGAATTTCATCTGCCTGGGCTGCGGTGTAGAAGGGGCCAATTGCTTTCGTCGGGTGAACGAACGCCGGATCGTCCTGATCGACGACGACTTGTGTCAGAATGGAAGCAATCGGGCGATGCAGGCCTCTCTCATCTAAAACATTGTGTAAGGTCTGGGTAATCACGTACCCCAGTTCACCTTCAGACTCGGCAACACAGACCTCGAGCGGAATCGCATAGGCTTTGCCCAGCGCTTCTTCGACTCGAATCAGCATATGCCCGACTTGAGGTCCGTTGCCATGCGAGATCATTAATTCGCGATCATCAATCAGTAGCGGCGAAAGTGATTCAAAAACCAGCTTGGCAAACTCAAACTGTCGGGCCATCGTAAGGGGGGCACCCGGTGCTGCAAACGCATTGCCTCCCAGCGCCAGGATCGTTCGGTCTGTCATGAGCTGTTATCCAGTGGTTATTGTCCCGGTAGTGGTGGTCTGGGATCAGGAGGGAGCCCCAAGGGGGTTCCGGGAGTCCACAACAGGCGGCCTGTGTCGGTCAGCATTTGTTGCTCCAGTAGTGTGGCGATTTCTGTCAATCGTTCCAGCACGCGGCCATGAAAACTACGCTTGTCAGATATATCCCCCGCCTTCATGCCGGTGAACAGTTCGATTGCCTGATCGATATCGGACACCGCCCAGACGTGAAATTGTTTTTGACGAATCGCTTTGACAAGATCGTCTCGTAATACAAGATTCTGTGCGTTCGATTCCGGAATGCAGACTCCCTGTGTTCCCGTCAGTCCCGATTCATTACAAACATCGAAGAAACCTTCGATCTTTTCGTTCACACCTCCAATTGCCTGCACTTCACCCCATTGATTGAGGGACCCTGTGATGGCCAGATCCTGTCGGAGTGGAACATTCGCCAGGGCACTGAGCAGACAGAGCAATTCTGCGATCGAAGCACTGTCTCCATCGACGCCGCCGTAGCTTTGCTCCATTGCAATACTGGCGGACAGAGTTAAAGGTTGCTCACCCGCATAATAATTTCGTAACAGCCCTTCAAGAATCAGCATCCCCTTGTCAAAGGTATTGCCGCTCATTCGGCTTTCTCGTTCGATATTAATAATGCCGGCGGTACCGACGCCCACACTGGCCGTCAAGCGGGAAGGTCGCCCAAACGCATAATCTCCGAGGTCGGCAACAGCCAGCCCGTTAATCTGGCTGACTTCGGTGCCTTCCACCTGAATCAGCAGCGTTCCATCTGAAATCAGTCCACGGATTTTTTCGGCAATCAGGTCAGAACGATAGACGCGTTCCTGTACTGCCTGGCGAACATATTTTGCTTTCACGACTTTGAGTTTTTTCTTGCTGGCCCAGAAACTGGCTTCACGTGCCACATCTGCGATATGACTGAAGACCGAAGTTACTTTTTTCTGATCACTTGCCAGCCGCGCTCCAACACAAACCAGCTCTGCGATTGCCGATGCGTCAAAAGGGAGTAGCTCTTCTTTTTCTGAAAGCTGACGGACCAGGCGACCATAAATCAAGCCTGTCTCGGTATCTCGATTCATTTCCGGATCAAAGTCGGCTTTCACTCGAAATATTTCCCGAAAGTCTTCATCGTGCAGGTAGAGTAGATGGTAGATTAAGGGTTCACCCAGCGCAACCAGTCGTACATTCAGCGGAATTGGTTCGGGCTGCAGCGCGGTCACTGTAAACATGGCGAAGGGATCTTGTACCTGAATGCCGAGCGATCGACTTTTGAGTGTGCGTTTCAATTCTTTCCACACAAATGGTTCAATGATCGCATCCATCAAATTGATAACCAGATAGCCGCCATTTGCTTTCAGTAGACTGCCTGATTTAATCCGTGTGAAATTGGTAATCACGCGGCCGGCTCGATCCACAACCCGCTCGATGGTTCCAAACAGATTTCGGTAATTGGGCGCGTCTTCCACAATGATCGGCGGCTCTTTCAAATGGCTGTTGTCCACGACAACGTTGATGTGGTATTCCAGAAAACGCTGCTCCGGGTCGGTTGCTCCTTCCCCCATCATCATCGCTGCAACTTGAGGCGGCATATCAGAGACATCACGGAACAGATTCAGATGGTCAATGATATGTTTTTTGAGACGGTCAAACCATTCATTGAGTTTGGGGTGATCGTACTTTTGCTGGAGTTCCACAGCCAGCGGTTCCACCAGATGGACGGCGAACCGCTGCGCCACTTCACGAACGTCGGTCGAAAGTTGTCGCTGGATTTCCCGTTGTTCCTGTAGCACGCGACCGGCCATTTCTACCAGTTCGTCCTGGTGGCTGTCCAGAACTTTCATTTCCTCAGGCGTCAGTTGCTCAATTTCTTTCTGCGTCATGGGACGGTTATCTTTGAGCGGGATGAATAAAATTTGTCCGTCCGGAAGCTGCTGGACTGTCATGCCGTGTTGCTCTGCCAGCTTAAGGAGTTTGTCGAAGACCTCGTCGCCGCGCTTGCGATAGACCTGTCGGAGCTTCTCTTTTTCTTTACCAAAGTCTTCTTCTTTAAAAGCTTTCGGCAGAGATTCCTGCAGCTGTTCGATCAGCGTTTCCATATCTCCACGCAGCTGGATACCTTGTCCTGTGGGAAGGTGGATTGCCAGTGGACAATCCGGTTCATCAAAATTATTGACATAGACCCAGTCGGGAGGAGTGGATGCATCCAGAACCCGTTCACGCAATGCGTGCGTCACCAGTTCCATTTGGCCTGTTCCCATCAGCCCGGCGATGTAGATATGGTAATTGGGATGTCGAATTCCCGTTCCCAGATCAAGAGCCCTGAGTGCACGAGGCTGGCCGACGATTTCAGTTAAAGGATCTAATTCAGCGGTTGTTTTGAAACCGAACGATTTGGGATCAAGATCTAAAGTGACTTCGCTCGCATTCAGTTCGCGGTATTCCGTGGTGTTCGTCATCAGTTTCCTCGGCTGGCCGGCTAAATCAGGGTTGCTGTTTGAGTTTTTGTTTGGGAATTCTCAAGATCAATGTTCCCGATTGTGCTTCGCGTTTCACATGGTGAGGGTCGACTGCTTGGTCCAGTGAAAAACGACGGTAAAAGCTTCCTTTCCGCCGCTCAATACAGACGCCTTGTGCCGATTTTTCGACGCATCCCGTGTGTCTTGTGCCAGAGATAGAAAGCGAATGCTGATTGACTTCGACGTGAATCTCTTCAGGGGGCACACCGGGAACATCAGCTTCCACAAAATAATTGTCTGTGGTTTCATAGATATCAATGTCCGGCTGCCAGACACCGCTGGGGCCAGTAAGCCCCCATTGGCCATGAATCAATTCATCAAAAGCCTGATCGATCTGCTGTTCCAGATTTCGCAGTCGAATGGGTTTCCAGGGTAAATGCGACATGGGATCACCTGTTATCAAATTCAAGGATCAGAAGCATGTAAATAGGATCAACGACTCTTAATAGTCTACCCGGATCAGACTGGCTCGTCTACAACACCAAATCTGTTTGAGATAAGTTGCTCGCCGGATGCTCTGCCAATCAGGTGTTTTCAAAGAGGTCCGTGAAAGCGAGAGTGCGGCTGAATTGCTTTGTAGAAATAATGTGATTTCGCTACAGCTTCATATTACGATGCAGTATCATTGAATTGTCTGTCAGACGAAACAATCAGGGATTCCCGTCTACAACACTTCATATTATCCGGTTTCGAACTCGGTTTTTTATCTTTACCCCCCATTGAGAGCAGCGAAATGAAATCTATCATTACTTTTGGCATGCTGGTTTGCGTTCTCACCAGTAGCATGTTGGCAGAGGAAAAGCCCCAAGCACAAACGAAGCGTTCCTCATCTGAATCGGCAGAAAAAGAGTCGACGCATCCCAACATTGTTGTGTTTCTGGCGGACGATCAGGGATGGGGGGATGTGAGCCACAATGGAAATACGAATTTGCATACGCCGAATATCGATTCACTGGTTCGTGATGGTGTGCGGTTTAATCGCTTTTATGTTGGCGCAGTCTGTGCTCCCACACGAGCCGCTTTTCTCACAGGACGCTACCATGCCCGCACGGGAACCACGGGAGTCTCAAAAGGGGAAGAACGCTTTAATTCGGATGAATATACGATTGCGCAAGTCTTCAAGAAAGCGGGGTACGCGACGGGCGCATTCGGGAAATGGCACAATGGAACGCAGTATCCCAACCATCCCAATGCGAAAGGGTTCGAGGAATTTTACGGTTTCACCTCCGGACACTGGGGGCATTACTTCAGTCCGATGCTCGATCATAATGGCACCTTCGTGAAGGGGAACGGTTACATCACCGACGATTTGACAGACAAGGCGATGGCATTTATTAAAAAACAGGTCCAGGACAACAAACCGTTTTTTACGTACATTCCTTATTGCATGCCTCATTCTCCTATGCAGGTCCCCGATCAGTTCTGGGATCGCTTTGCAGATAAAAAATTAGAGATGCACAATCGAGAGCCAGGGAAAGAACAGCCCGATCATCTCCGTGCCGCCCTGGCAATGTGTGAGAATGTCGACTGGAACGTCGGGCGTGTCCTGAAAGAACTCAACCGTCTGGGAATCGCAGATAATACGATCGTGATCTATTTTTCGGACAACGGCCCCAACGGATTTCGCTGGAATGGGGATATGAAAGGCAAGAAAGGCTCACTCGATGAAGGGGGAGTTCGTTCGCCATTCGTCATCCGCTGGACGGGCCATCTGCCCGCCGGTCATGAGGTCGACAAGATCGCTGGTGCAATTGATATCTTGCCTACCTTGGCCGATCTGGCAGGAATTCCACGTCCCGAGCCAAAACCCATTGATGGCGTCAGTCTCAAACCACTCATAATGGATTCAGCATCTGATTGGCCGGATCGCATGATTTTCTCAAGCTTGCGCCAGCGGATCAGTGTTCGTACCGATCAGTATCGTCTGTCACATAAAGGGGAACTTTATGATATGACGAAAGATCCCGGCCAGCGAAACGACATCGCCAAACAGAATCCAGAGGTGGCCGCAAAATTGAAGCAGGCTGTCGCAAGCTGGCAGAAGTCGGTCTGGCCGGATGGTTATTCAAAAGATACGCGACCGTTTTTAATCGGGTATGGCGGCGCACCAACCACCCAGCTGCCGGCCCGCGATGCGATTTCACACGGCGGAATCAAACGTTCCTCACGTCATCCGAACTGTTCCTTTTTTTATCATTGGACTAATACCGATGACAGCATCACCTGGGATGCGAAAGTAGTTGAAGGGGGAACGTACGAAGCAGTGCTGTACTATACCTGTCCTCAGGCAGACGTTGGTTCAACCGTTCAACTGAGTTTCAATGGCAGCAACGTTCAAGGGAAGATCATAGAGGCTCATAGCCCGCCACTTCAGGGAGAAGCGCAGGATCGGGCCAAACGGTCTGAATCGTTTGTGAAAGATTTCAAACCGATGGTGCTGGGAAAGATCAAATTATCTCCAGGAACCGGCCCATTGACCCTGCGTGCTCTGGAAATTCCAGGCAGCCAGGTCATGGATTTTCGTCTGCTGATTCTCAGGCGGGTTCCATAAGGAAACTAATTTATTCGTGATCAGAGCTATCTCGATTCTAGCCGGAAACTGTCTCAAATGACTGGAATCATCTCAAAAGGCAGGTCATAATACTCACTAACGAGATGTTGAGTCTAAAACTCTTTTAAATCACTTTACTTGATGGATACACCATGAAACATCACCTGACATTTTCTGCGATCTGCATCGCATTACTGTGTAACGTAACGACCTACGCCGGCGACAAAGGCTTCACTCCTCTGTTTGACGGCAAGACCCTCGACGGCTGGGTTCAGCAAGGCGGGAAAGCCAAATATGAAGTGGTCGATGATACGATCGTTGGCACCTCGGTCCCCAAAACCCCCAACAGCTTCCTCTGCACAAAAAAGATGTACGGTGACTTTGAACTGGAAGTCGATTTCAAAGTTGATCCATTGTTGAACTCAGGCATTCAGATTCGCAGTAATGTCTTCGATGATGACAAGGTCCTTAAAATCAAAGACAAGAATGGCAAAGAGTCAAAGAAGAAAATTCCTGCAGGTCGTGTTCACGGCTATCAGGTCGAAATCGATCCTTCCAAACGTGCCTGGTCGGGTGGGATTTACGATGAAGGCCGACGCGGCTGGTTGAACAATCTTGCTGATAACAAAGCCGCCCAGAAAGCGTTCAAGCAGAACGAGTGGAATCATTACCGGATCGTCTGCAAAGGGGATTCCATTAAGACCTGGATTAACGGCGTCCCCGCCGCTGATCTTAAAGATGGTCTGACACCGGAAGGTTTCATTGCCCTCCAGGTGCACGGCGTCGGGAACCATCCCGAAAAAGTTGGCAAGCAGGTCAGCTGGCGCAACATCAAAATTAAAGAGCTGAAATAATACGAGCGAAGTAAAATATCAAAAGTCTGCGTCGCAGGAAAGCCATCCCGAGACGCAGTTTTTTATGCGCTCCTCACGACCGATTGTTGCTCGAACAAAACTGGGTTCTTCCAATTCTCCCAGACTGTTTTGGTACCCAACGGTTCTTACTTTGAGCTTGTTCTGTGCACGGTGCTTGACTCCGGCTTTAGAGGTATTGTTGCCCGTACGCCGAATCCACCACTGACGCCGTTCATATCAGTCCACAGCGTTCCTTCGCCCGCGTAGAGAAAGTTGAGATCGATGTTTTCAGGCAGGTTTGTTGCAAAGAACCAGTCGTTATAGGCTTTTGCTGATCCGAATGCTTCCACGGCCAGTTTAAACCGGTCGGCTTTGGCTTCTTCTACCATTTTTTTGCCTTCGTTTGTGGCTTCTCCCAGAATTGTGGCAGCCTGCGCTTTCAACTCTTCCGTTTCTTTGTTGATCGCAGCCACCAGCTTTCCGGTTTCAGCATGAATCTTCGCAGCCTCGCGTTCACCGCCGGCCTTTGCTTCTTCCACTTGCTTTTCGGTATCTGCGTCCACGGTATCGGTCGCCAGTCCGACTTTATTTTCCGCTTCACGCAGCTTGGCTTCTTCCTTGGCTGTGGTCTGTTCTTCTTCCCGAGTGAGTTTCATTTCATCTGCAATGAACGCCATCTGAATCGGTTCACGTACCTGTTTGGGAATATACACGTGGCGAACCAGACCGTACAACAGCGTGATCTCTTTGTCGTCCAGCACACCATGAAACTGTTCCAGGCAGGTTTTCTGATAGACCTCTCGATCACTGCCCACCAGTAGCTGGACCGCCTTGTATTCTGATCCATTATTACGGCAGATAGATTCAATTTGAGGCAAAACAACTTTTTTCTCAACCTGGTCCACATTACCGAATGTACGAACTGCATGGGGGGCCTGGCTGGGCATCAAACCCCAGATTCCGGTAAAGTCGATATGCATTGGAAATCCATCCGCACTTGGAAACGCGATTCCACTGTGCGTGTCAGCAATCAGAGGTTCTCCGTTTTCATCGACAAGAGTATTCCCCTCGGCATCACGTTTGACTTCCACTCGTATGGTACTGTGACGGAAGCCGATTTCCACGATATCGATTTGTTGCTCACGTCCGTTGATTGGATAGTTTCCAGGAGGAAGCACCTCTTCCTGAACACCTTTTTTAACGCCCGTGGCTTTATTATCTGACAGTTGAGTGACGACGCCCACGTACCCGGTTGGGATCTCAACCCAGCCTGCTACTTTATTTGATTGACCGGATGTGAAATCGATTTGTTTCTTCACTTCGACAGTGTATCCGTAAGGATTAATTCGGTAACGTCCGGGATGCAGCACCTTGCGGAGCACCCCTTTGTATTCGGTGTTCCCGATATCACCGTCAACGAGGAAGTCAGCTCCTTCGAGGTTCTTTCCCAGTTTACAGGTGACTTCGCCGATTTCTCCGGGCTTGATTACAACGTCATCGACAATTTTACGTTCCCACCAGATCGGGCAGTAGAAATGACGTCCGGGGCCGCGTAGTTCTGCCTGCACTCCCATCTGTCCTTTTTGAGCCCACATGCCGGGTTCTGCTTTGTTCCGACTTCCAAAGATCAGCGGGCCTTTGTATCGCAACTGCAAACTCTGTCCCTCTTCAACGTAGATCCGGTCTATGGTCCAGTGAAAGGCCAGGCCTGCCATGAGCAGTAACAACAGTAAGATCGTAATCGGAATGGTTAATATTTTGATTTTATTCATGAGTCTTCTCCTGAAGAGAAATTTCTATTTTGTTTGGTTATGATTGAATGCTCGTCAGATTTAGTTGCCAGATGTTTTCGAGAGGGCAGGTTGAGGTACCGCCTGTTTTTCATCGACGAAATTATCGAACACTCTCATCAACGGAGAGTCCGCCGTATTGGTCATGATCTTCTTGAAGCCCGGTGCGAGCTTCTGATAGAGGACATAACGACCAAAACTGGATCCATCGCCGCCGAAGGCTTCCACCGTTCGTTTCCATCCGGCGGCATCAGCAACATTCTCAAAACCGATCACAGCTGCTTCCGCACGTGTCTTTGCAAGAATCGCCAGGGCTTTATCTTTGGCGGCTTCGAGTTCTTCCTGCGCTACCTCTTTGT
This sequence comes from Gimesia fumaroli, assembly GCF_007754425.1. Lineage (NCBI taxonomy): Bacteria > Pseudomonadati > Planctomycetota > Planctomycetia > Planctomycetales > Planctomycetaceae > Gimesia > Gimesia fumaroli. The sequence continues at coordinate 5,385,506 of NZ_CP037452.1, read as the reverse complement.
CCCGTTCCGCTTCTTCAAGGGCGACTCCCTGTTCCTGTTTCGCCAGGGTGATCTGTTTAATGATCTCCCGTTCCGCATTAATCAGTTCTTTCTTCTGTTCGATTAATGCGGTTTCCGTTGCGAGTACCGCTTCTTGGTCTTTCTGCAATGTTTCCTGTTTGTATTGCCCTTTCTTTTGAACGGCAAGTTCTCGATCTCGTAAGGGTTCGGCAATCGCTTCGGGTGGTTTAATCGTGGTAATCAAAGCTTGTACAATTTCAATGCCTTGCTCTTTACAGGTTTCAGTGATTTTGGTTTGAAACTCTTTCTGGAAGGCGGCCCGGGTTTCGCCACCAATGAATTCGCGGGCGCTGGTGTTGGAACCGCGTAAACGGCAGAAGGCACGCGCATTCGGCATGATGACCTTATTGATGATCTCATCCGCGATTTCTGTTGAAGTAAGTTCATCGTTGGAGACATCGTTGTAAGTCACATAAGTTTGGGCCGCCGTTTCCGGTATCACACGAAACTCGATCACGCCGTCGAGGGTAATCGGAAAACCATCCTTACTGGGAAACATCATCACCCCTCCCTGTGACAGGTCAAACCGTAGCGAACGCGTGTCGATAGCATTGATCCGAATGGTATAGGGATTGAGGTAATACGTCCCCTCATCCAGGGTTGTCTGTTGGGGCCCTCGATGATCGGCTTCCACCAGCAGTTTGTTGGGATCCTTCGGCATGGGCCCCGCCAGATTCGTGACAATACCTTTATAACCGGCTGGAATGACTTTGGGCTCCCAGAGTTCGATGATCTCAATATAGTCACTTTTATATCGAGGCGGACCAATCGGTTTCTTGGTGATCCGGTCGATCACCAGTGCGTTGATGGCATACCGACCCGGCTTGAGAACTTCCTGGATGATCCCCTTGTGCTTTTCGCTGGTTGACATGAAATCTCCCGGGGGCAGATCTTCGCCGTACAGGCGAATACGAACTCCCATTGAGTCGGCCGGGATTTCAACCATCGGATAGATTTCCCAGTTCCAGTGGTAACAGTTATAAAAGTAGCGTCCTTCCGGCAAGACTTCTCGCTGCAGGCCTTTGTGGACGGCTTTTTTCAGGGTGGCGTCAGGCGAGATTTCCTGGTCATTGGTAAGGTCAATCCCGGTCTTTCTCGTTAAAACGGCAAAGTGTTTGGCGGGGACATCAATGCGAAACTGTGTGTAAATGATGTATCCACCAATGACGAAAAATAATCCCGCCAGAAAGAGTCCTACAATTCCAAACTTGATCCAAAGCATTCTGGCTTTCATCTTATACTCGTCCCTCATGTCTGTTCCTCCCGTTGAATTGAAGCCAGCTTCCACAGGAATCTCTGAGCCGGCCCTTGCTGTTGTTTCTCTTCATCATGAAGTTGTGAATATTCTCTAACTATGGTCTGTGAGGGTAATAAAGTTTCCCCCGTTTGTAAGTGCAATCATCATCGATCGTATCTGTGATAATCATATTCAGTATTGGTTATGTGATGTAAGGCGTTAGTTGGTAATGTCTTAATGCTTTTAATTGAAACCCGTTAATAAAACGAGCAAGAGTTATGATCGAAAACGGGAAAGGAGAGAACAGAGATCAAAAATAATTGGCAGTGATGGCGTGTTCTCGCGGATATTTACAAACACAAAATCCCTGAAAATACGGTGAAAATCCAACATCCTTCTCCTAAATTTCGTAATAAGCATGAAGGGGAGAGGAAAGGAGGCAGGGAGGCCAGAGGGCTCGCGAGATGCGGACCCGCCATCCGACTCGCGGTATGAGTATCTAAGAGAGGAGGATAGATGGTACGGGTAATCAACAGTATTGAAAGGCAGCTTCGTAATCGAGGGTGAATTTCGAGATAAGAGGCCCAAAGCCGTTGGGCTGCGGCATCCTGCAGACGGGGAATTGCGATTCACGCGCTTACGAAGCTGAGTGGCCGGTGTTGGAAACGACAGCGGTTTTTTTTATGCGCCGAAGATTGCCAATCATAATTAGTGGATTCTTGTGCCTCTAGCTGACGTTTTACCTACAACAGACACATCCCTCGGTTGCATTGCCTCAGCGGGGGTAGCACAATGGTAAGAAGTCAGTCCCTTAAAAGGAGACAAGGCATTAAATGATCAGATTACCAACCTGGGAGACCTCTTCGAATGCGCGAAAAAATAGTGGCTTTCATTTTGACCTTGATGGTGTTGTCACATCAAGGAAACATTTCTCAAGCAGCGGAGCCGCATGACGATCGGTGTGTGATTCTTGTGAGTGTGGACGGCTTGGCCAACTTTTATCTGGATGACCCCCTGGCTGATATGCCTACGTTGAGAAAGCTTGCTCAAGACGGCGCCCGTGCAGACGGAGGCATGATCTGTTCGTTTCCGACGGTCACCTGGCCCAACCATACTACACTCGTCACCGGCGCAACACCTGCGAAACACGGTGTCATCGGGAATAATTATCTGGACCGTAAAAGTGCTACGTCGGTGGCATTCATTCCTGATCCGCTATTCGATAAAGATCAGATTGTCAAAGTGCCCACGATTTACGATGCCGCTCATCGTGCCGGGTTGGTGACTGCAGGAATTGTCTGGCCGGCGACCCGGAATGCCCGTACGCTCGACTGGACTGTTCCCGATATGTTTGGCAAAGAAGCGTGGCCGAAGTACGGAACGAAAATCTGGTTGGAAGAACTGCGACAAGCCGGGTTGCCCGTTGATCTACACGGTTCCTGGACGGGAGAAAAAGGGGGCGGCGTAAAACGGGACTGGCTTTATACACGCATGACGCGGCATCTGTTCCAGAACCATCCCCCCAATTTATTATTAATTCACCTTGTCGAGGTCGACCATGTGGAACACCAGTACGGCCCGAAAACTCCGGAAGCCTACTGGTCGGTCAGCTATGCCGACGATCGTCTGCGGGATATTGTCGAAGCGGTCAAACTCTCTCCGCATCGCGAGAAAACAACACTGGTCATTGCCAGCGATCATGGTTTCTTCCCGATCTCAAAAGATATCCGTCCCAATGTTCTGCTCAAGCAGGAAGGGCTGCTCTCCAAAGAGAAAAAACAGGTCTACTGTCTGTCGCAAGGCGGAGCCTGCATGGTCTATATTCTGGATGATGCCAATCGCGCAGAGAAAATGAAACTGCTGAAGGAAAAACTCGCAGCCATTGAAGGCGTGCAGGCCGTGCTCGATGCGGATGAATACACAAAACTCGGCCTGCCGACTCCAGAGCAGGATTCTCATGCCCCCGATCTCTGGCTGGCAGCGAAATCCGGCTACTCGTTTACAAACAGCGATTCAGGTGACGACGTCGTGACGCCACGCAAAACTCCCGGCGGAACACACGGTTACCTTCCCGATCAGCCGGACATGCTCGGTTCCCTGGTCATTTCCGGACACGGCATCAAGCCGGGCACCAAGCTCGGCAAGATCCAAAGTCTTGACGTGGCACCGACCATCGCTCGTTTGCTGGGCGTCAAACTTCCCACCGCCCAAGGCAAACCACTTACTCCAGCCTTGCAGGAAGATTGATCCATACAAGTTACGAAAATCGATGTTTGACCTCTTCAGGATTGATAGCACTGCTGGTAGCATCGCTTTCCTGTTGAGGCTGACAGCGACTGGCCAGTGTGCCGAGGATCGGTGAAATCAAAGCAGTCCAACCGGTCTGGTGGCTCGCCCCCAGACCGCGGCCTGTCTCTGCATCGAAGTATTCGTAGAACAATACCAGATCGCGCCAGTGCGGATCGTTGAGTAAAACATCGGTCCGCGCATAACTGGGGCGATCACCTTCTTCGTTGGACAGGAACAGTTTCGAGAGCCGCTTGCGAATTTCGTCGGCCACTTCCTGGAGGTCCATGTAATTACCCGATCGCGTGGGGCATTCAACCCGGAGCGATTTACCGTAAAACATGTGATACCGTTCCAGCGCTTCAATCAACAGATAGTTAAGCGGAAACCAGATCGGGCCGCGCCAGTTGGAATTACCACCAAACAGACCGCTATCCGATTCAGCCGGCTGGTACTGTACTCGTAGCATCTCGCCATTCAGTTCATATTCGAACGGGTGTTCTTCATGATATTTGGATAGAGAACGAATGCCGTAGTTCGACAAAAATTCGTCTTCATCTAACAGATAACGCAGCATTCGCATCAGTCGATCACGCGTCGGAATTGCCAGCAGACGATGACCGCCGTCAGAGGTTTCTGAATCACGTTCCATGTAAGTCATGAATTTGGCCAGGTCAGGGCGGCTCTTGAGGAACCAGTCCATGCGTTTCCGAAAACCGGGCAGCTTGTCGATCGTTTTATCGAAAATAACATCGACGGTGAATAAGGGAATCAACCCGACAATCGAGCGGATTTTCAATGGGATACTGCGGCCATCCAGGTGCAGATGATCGTAATAAAAACCGTCCTCTTCATCCCAGAGTCCGGTACCGTCAAGCGAATTCATCGCTTCGGCGATCGAAACATAATGCTCGAAGAATTTCGAGGCCATGTCCTCGTAGGCAGGGTTACCATCGGCCAGTTCAAAGGCAATTGACAACATGCTCGAACAGAAGAAAGCCATCCAGGCGGTTCCGTCTGCCTGTTCCAGGTGACCTCCTGTCGGAAGTGGCTTTGAGCGATCGAAAATTCCAATGTTATCCAGCCCCAGAAAACCGCCACTGAAGACATGCTTGCCGCGAATATCTTTACGATTCACCCACCACGTGAAGTTGATCAGCAGCTTCTGAAAGACGCGTTCCAGAAAGTTGCGATCCCGATCGCCGTTGGATGCCGTCATTTGATAAACGCGCCAACAGGCCCAGGCGTGAACCGGCGGATTCACATCGCTGAAATTCCACTCGTAGGCCGGCAGTTGTCCGTTGGGATGCATATACCATTCGCGGAGAAACAGAATCGCCTGTTCTTTTGCGAAATAGGGATCGATTTTGGAAAACGGGATCAAATGAAAAGCCGAATCCCAGGCCGCGTACCAGGGATATTCCCACTTGTCGGGCATCGAAATAATATTGCGATTATATAAGTGTCCCCAATCAGCATTCCGCGGACTGGGCGCACCAGGCGAAGCGGGGGTCGGCTTCGTTTCACCTTTCCCGGAAGCTTGCAACCAGCGAGGAATCACATAGTGATAAAACTGTTTTGTCCACAAGAGCCCGGCATCAGCTTGCCTCATCACTTGTTGTTCGTCAACAGAAAGTCCCGGCGAAACAAGCGATTCAGCATAGCGATCGGCCTCTTTAATCCGTTGCTTAAAGGCATCGTCAAAGCCGGCTCCAAACGCTTCGACTGGAAGTTCGTCGACAGCCGACATTCGTAACCGAAATTGGACGGAATCACCGGCGGGAACCGTACACTGAAAATGAGCCGCCGTTTTGGTTCCTTTGGGACGTGGATTGATCACCCCTTCGATGCCATCAACAACCGCCAGATGAAAGGCATCTTTGCAGGAAGGGCGCCTGCTCTCAGGATCGTCAAACCGCCAGGTATTGGTTTCGTTTTCTGTGAACAGCCATTGGGGAAGCGCACCGTCCGGACCGGCGTCGGCGTAAAGCTGAAACTCGCCCAGTGTTTCGTGTTTTGCAACAAGCTGGTTGTCTGCCACCTGAGACAGGCTCGGCTTTTCATCTGGCCGATCAAATGTCGAGCCCCAACTCCAGGTATTACGAAACCACCAGGAAGGGAGAAAATGCAGCGGCGCGTCTTCCGGACCACGATTAAAAATCGTTACGCGAATTAAGATGTCTTCGTCAGCCGCCTTTGCATATTCAATCTGAACGTCGAAGTAGCGGCCTTCATCAAAGATGCCGGTGTTGGTCAATTCGTACTCAGGTTCTTCTCGCGAACGCCTTGCATTTTCTTCACGCAGCTGAGCATAGGGAAATTCGGCCTGGGGATATTTATAGAGTGCCTTCAAATAAGAATGGGACGGCGTCGAATCGAGATAGTAATACGCCTCTTTGACATCCTCGCCATGATTGCCTTCCGGCCCGGTCAAACCAAACAGCCGTTCTTTGAGAATCGGATCTTTCCCGTTCCAGAGTGCCAACCCAAAACAGAGTCGGCATTGACGGTCGCAAATTCCCAGCAGGCCATCTTCACCCCAGCGATAGGTCCGCCACGTGGCTTCTTCGTGGGTAAAATTCAGCCAGGGGTCGCCGTCGGCAGTACTCTCACGTACAGTACCCCATTGCCGCTCTGCCAGATAAGGCCCCCAGCGTTTCCAGTTCGCACCCGACTCACGACGTGATTCTGAGACAAGACGTTCCCATTCCGGTTCTGGCATAAATGTTTCAACTTTTAACAGTCAGGCAGAGGCAGGCGTGCCTGATTTATTTGCAGGAAGTGCGCAAGAATATCGCGTTCCTGCGCGGGAAAAAGCGTTATAACTCTACGATATATTTCTAATTCAAGCAATGCGAATCTCATTCCGATCGGCAAGATTAAAATGGGCATCAGTGGTCAGGGACATCTGGTGCAATTCAGGAATATTCATCCACAATCATTGGCACAAACATCTGTGATGATCACCTGGATATTTTCGACTTGACTGCCTCGCGCCACCCGCGATAACCCAGTTATGCGTCGCGCGCGAGAGCACTGCTGGTTCAGGTGAATCTGTGAAACCGGTTTTAACCGCACCTGCAAAAAAACGCTTGTTTTAGACCAATTTTTCAAATGAAATCCTTCAAAAGTTATGCGGGTCGACACACATCGGCGCATTTCCAACACAGTCCGGTCCACTCTCCGCCCCTTGAGGCACACTCCCAACCCCCGTTCGCACCACATCAAAATCTCCTTTCCTCTTGACCCACTTACGCAGTTCGCAACAATCCGTTTCACAATTATAATGTTCTCTCTGGTAGGGGCGAGCTCGCCCGCCTGGCGAAATTCAATCACAAATCACCGCGTAAACGGAACCAGAGCGGCCCACAAAAAAGAGAGCAACTCGGCACCAACCGCCGTTTGCAACCAGAGTGCGAAAACAACCCAGCGGCAAACCAATCCTACCAGATATCACCAGACCAGCTTAGATGAACTTTCAACACCATTTTCTGTACCAATAGATGGTCGACGGTAAAGACTCCAGATCCCTTTGATCTTTTCCTGGCATGGTGTATGATGAAAGATTCATATCGGAAATAGCAATCTGGTATACGGTTTCAATAGGCTGGAATAACATGCAAGTGGGAATAGCGCTCGTTGTGGTTGTCTGTCTGAGCATCAGCGGTTGCTCGGGCCAGCAGGCTTCTGTTGACAAAATGACTCATCAGACCGGCGATTTTGACTCGCTGGTTGAGGCTGCCCGCCAGGTCTCTGACACGATTTCAGATACCCATTCTTCCGAAGGGCACACCTTTACGCTCGAGATTATTGGCGGTTATCCCGATAAAGAAGAAATACTGATTGCCTGTGATGACAGAAGTGCGTCAGATGTCTCGACCAACTTTGCGCTCGTCAAATGGAAGAAGGTTGATGGAGTGTGGCGATTCGACTCGATGGAGTCTGGATGGGACGACTTTGGCATGCTGTCGATTATCATTGAACAGCAAATCGTCAACAAACTCTGCCGGGCACTTGATGATCAATTTAAACCGCCCCGGTCCGACCCGAAGAAAAGTGCAGAAACCGCTGAGGCTCTGATGAAACTCATCGAAATGAGTAAACAGAAGCAGGATTAAATTCTTTATTATTGAACGAATTAAAAGTGTCAGGGGAGAAAAAGGTGTCAGGAACGAATGGCACTGCCTATTGTAGCGTAACAGTTTGCGTTCATACGATTGCCTTCCGTTGTTGATGGTAATGGTATCTTGGTTGCTTCAGCAAAGCCAGCACTTTGGTGCGGCGTTTATTGGCTCTGGGTTCTGTTCGACCAGTGCGATGCCCCACACGTTCGCTGCTGGGGACCTGTTGTCCGAGTGCAACCAACTCATCCGTGAGCTTCGTGACGGCTCCCAACAACCAACTGGCAGCCAGCATCTGTTGCGTGGTGGCAAACGAGAGGGAACGCGGATCACGGTCTGTTGAGAGACTGCTTTGCAGCATTTTGAACCGAATCAGATTGTACGCCAGCAGGCACGACCAGAGTTCGGTGAGCACCATGTCCGGAGACTTCGCACGCAGAATATCCATACCCAGCGAACACTTGATGCTGCGAATATCCAGTTCGATCAGCCAGCGGCTTTGATACATGGCGGCGATCCAGCGCGCCGGGGATGCTTTCCGATCTGTGATGCTGGTGGCAATCGTAAACGTTTTGGCGCGATACCCCGGCTGATTGGTCTGCACATCGACCAGACGCAGAGTGAGCGTCAGCGGTTGTTGCCAGAATTCCTGACGGGGCATCCAGTCAGGACGTTGCAATGGTCGTGACCAGGTCACCAGTCGCTCCCGTTTGCTCAGCCGCCGTGCGTTCTGGGGATGATCGTCACGCAGGTGATGATTCTTCATCAAAACCTGCACGCCCCGCGCACGGCACGCACTCACCAGCCAGTACGTGCAGTAATACGAGTCTGCCACCAGGGTATCTCCCGGTCGGAGTGCATCCAGCATTTGCCAGAACAGGGCCGTTTCGCCACTGCCTTTTCCGCTGTAAGGCCCGCTCACTAGATCCACCAGCAGTCCGGTTGTCATCGAGATCAGAGAAACGCAGCGTAGAACGGGGAACCCGAGCCCCGGTTTCTGAGTCGGGTTCTGTGGATAGGCACGCTGATTCTTGGGAGTATCGGCGGCCGTGAGGGTGAAGCCATCAACCAGCAGAATGCGACCGCCGGTGCTCCGTGATTTCATATCAGCGATGCTGGAAGGACTGAGGCGTGCCGCCGACTGCTCTCTGGTCTGGACACGATTCTGATCACAGGCCGCTTCCGCATCAGCGGCAATTTGTTGGACAATGTCTCGAATGACGATAAACGGGATTTTGAGTCGCGCACGACAATAAGCACTGGTATTCGTACTGCAAACCCGTCGGCCCAGCGCGGCACACAGGTTGGCAACACGGATCACGGCCGCTTTACAGCTGCGTTGCTCGCCGGAAAAGAAGACCTGAGAAATTAAGGCCCAGAGCGTGATTGCGGGAGAGTAAACGTCATCCTCGCCGGAACCAAAATTGATTTCGTGTTCATCAAAGACCTGCTGCCAGCGCTGATCGTTGATTACATCAGATAGCGGAAGCGAAGCATTTTGCATCATCGAGCGGTTGAAAAGAGAAAATGATGCTGCATTCGAATGGGAAGCTGGTATAAATGGCATAGAACCTTCCTTGGTCAAATGTCTTCATACACCACCCAAGGAAGGCCTTGCCAGAACGCAGCATAATGCCAGGAGAGGTTTTGCCAAACACAATTTCCAGCGAACTGGCAAAAAATCAGAAAATTAAAACCGTGACTGCGTCACGCCGAAAGCGTTGCGCAAACACAAACTCAAAAAACAGCGGCAGTGCCATTCGGTCCAGACCCCTTATTCTGTCCTTGGCAATCGGGAAGTTGTTCCACAGGTTCCGGTGAAGAGTTGGAAAAATCGACGGCGATTCAGGTGAACCTGCCGCACACGTTCCGCAGATTCCAGTGCTCGCATCGCTCATCTCGCGCGCGACGCACTAAAAGACATAGATTCCAGATCGGCGGGAGCCAATCAAGTTGAATTCGTTCAGAAATGGAGACAGATGTGTGCGGGTGTTAAACAGGACGTGGTTTTATTGAAGGTCAGCTTGACCGGAAGGAGTGCAGAAAGAATCGTTCCAGGCAGACAAAATAAAACGCTGAACCGTGAGACGATTCAGCGTAAGTGTTTTTCAACGAAAAGCGGAGAGAGGGGGAATCTCTGACCGCTGATTTGTTGCCGGGCTTCCCTTGCATTTGAGGCTTCTATAATAGGTCCAAACTGCAGATCGTCAAGAACATTTATCTGGTATTGATTCATTTAAGGCAAAAACGAATGCCACAAAACTGCCACAAATATTTTGATGAGAAAATATATTCTTACTTATTCGTCGGTAATATGGGACCTGCCAATCTTGAAATTGAGTTTTGTGTGTTTACTAGTGATTTCAGTGTGTACGTTATTGAACTGTTGGCGTTGTGTTCATATGATTGAATGGCTGCTGCAATTTCAAATGTTGCTGAGGGGAGATGGCAAATGGAAAAACAAGATCAAACGCAACAGTCTTTTTATTATAAAGCTGAACTATTTGTCTGGCGACATTTGTTCTTATTGGTTGCTTCAACCGTGAGCATTATTGTGGCTTTACTCGTTCCACAGGTCACAAATATTTCTTTTTATGCTCCAAGACCTTTTTTTGATCGAACTTTTTTTGTCAGCAGCATAGCCCTGTTTGTGTTCTTGAATATTACAATGATTATTAACTTCGTCAATCCCCAAGTTCCTCTTTTAAATATGGTGGGGCTTGGGTTCTTGCGGAAGATACTCTTCGCACCTGCAAAATGGATGAGCCGATTGCTCGCGGGGATGACACATGGTACTGGCTGGTTTAAGAGTACATCTACTCGTTTTGTAGTTTCGATCATCATAATGATTATCGGTGTTATTGGCACTTACGTAATTGAATATAACCTTCATACGCCTTATCTACTTGTTGGTGGATTCCTGAAAATGCTCGCTCTCTGGTTGGCAGTTGTCGGAATATGGCTCCTGTTTGGAGCTTTTTTTGAAATAAGAGTATTCAGCAAAGAAGAACTTAAGCAAGAACATTTGAGTGATGCTCACTTGCATTTTAAAGTCTGGAGAAAATGTGGAGAGGTGTTATCCTGGCTATTGATAACGAATTTGATCCTTGAAATCATGTGGGTTCTTCCCAGCCTAAAGTGGGGAATGAAATCATTTCGAATTTACGCCATTTTTGCGACAATTCAAGTATTATGTACTTTTATCGTCCTAGCTGGATTGATGGATTACCTGCAATACCCTGATGGAAAGAAGCGTTCTAAATACCCGGTTCGGTTCTTGGCGATTCTTGCAGTCATTCTCGTTATGTGGAGTCAAAGTGGAGATAACATTTCTGATCCCGTAAATTCAATATCAGGATCTGCTGAAACAATGGAAGTTTCAGATCAGGAAAAGAGCGTTAATATCAATAATTCCTGGTCAGTAGCACTGGAGGACCGTCTTGATGCGATGCCTGAAGGGCCAGTAGTGATCGTTGCAGCCAGCGGTGGGGGATCGCGGGCAGCGATTTTTACTTCGCTGATATTTCAGATGTTAGCAGAAGAAGAAATGACGATTCCTCGCGTCTCGGAACCAATCGCGAAAAATACAGAAATCAGCACTAAGTCCGTCGATGATAATAAATCAAAATGGACAGACCATATTTTATTGATCAGTAGTGTTTCAGGAGGTGCATTAGCGACAGGACATTTACTAGGTGATGGGAATAAACAACCTCTAAGCACACAAAAGTCTGACCAACTGAGTAGTTCAAGTTATGATTTATTGACGAGAACTGAAGAAAAAATCCTGACTTGGATGAAGCAGGACAAAACGAAAGATGAGTGTGGCAAATTCCAGAAAGCAGATGATAAAGCAGAACCGATGTCTGCGGAAGAAAAGAAGAAATTTGAGTTAGTCAAAAAAGTCCTTTCGCGGATCAAGTCTCAGGCGTTGATGGATGATTCAAAACATGAAGCTGATACCTGGAATAAAAAGGGAGACACTGCGGAGAAGATTACAGAACGAGTGTTGTTACAGATTGCTGAGCGATCATTTCAATCACAGTATGTAGACAAAATGAACATGAATTTCATGGCTCCACTTCTCCGAGGTTTTTTAACTCCGTTTGTCAGTCGCGGAGAAGGGTTGTACTATTTTTGGGAATATCAATTTGAATGGGAAGACCATCGGCAGTTGAAGAAGTATTCTAAAAAGAATCCTTTATTGCTGGTGAACACCACCGATCTCGATACTGGTAGGAGGGTCATTGTTGGGTTTCCTTCCATTCCTCAAGGTTTTCTTCTCGATTCTCCTACGCATGGTCTTACGGCAGATGATTATTCAGGTGAGACGTTAATTCCAAGCGATGAGATGAAACATGCACCTGTTTGTATAGCCGATTATGCAGGTGATTCGAAATTGGATTTATCTTTAACCCGTGCAGTTCGACTTTCCGCAAACTTTCCGTGGGGTTTTGATTCCTCTGTGATCTCTGCTGAATCAATTCCCCAGTTGAAAATGCATAAACATGCTCCTCCTGTTCGTGGGATTGCTGAGAGAACGAAACTGCGATTACTTGATGGCGGCGTCGTAGATAACACAGGCGTTGATTCGCTCTATGCTGTGATTACAGCGTTACGGGATGCGGCAATGAAGGCCCCGAGTGGACGAGAATCTCGTGTTTTAGAAAATATAAGAAAGCGAGGTGTCGTTATTCTGGAAATTGATTCAGGTGCAAAACCTGCTGGGAATAACCAAACGCTCGATCAGTTTGGTTTTTTCACTCTTCCCATAACTGGATTAAATAATGCTGTTTATACTAATGCACTTCAAAAACGAGATGAGTTGATTACTAAGATTAGTGCAATTCTATCTTACCCCCCGCATGCTAACATTCTTGCTGGCATAAAAAGAAACCAAGTAATATCTTCTCCACAGGTTACTACTAAGGAAGATCCCAAGAAAGAAGAATTAGTTTTGCCTGTAACTGCTCTGTTGCCTCTGCTTGATGCTTCATATAACCCCCTTGACAAAGAACGTATTACCGTTATTCATCACCGTTTTAAGTGTAATCGAATCAATGACACGGAAGCCGATGTGATTACTGGGTTTGCTTTGGGACCAGATGATAAAGCGACTGTATTAGCATTATTTCTTTATGAAGTCATTTCCTGGAGGACCTTTCAAAAAGAATTAAAGACGCAATTCGAATATTACAATTTAATTAACAAGAAAGAGGTGAGCCGACGAGATGCAGGAAGTATCACACAGGTCAAGAATTCCTTATCGAAGCTTTCAACATTTTATCGCGATCACCTCAATCAACTAAAGAAGCTATCATCAGAAAATCTAGTAAACAAAAAACTGATTTGTTCTTTAGAGCACCGTCTCTCATATTTAGAAAATGCTTTAGCGGAGCTAGATGATTCCAGTATCCAAAATTCAAAAAATGAAATGAGTGATTCGAATGATGTATTCGTGGCTCCAGCTGATGCACAATTAAAAATATTATTAGATCTTCCTACGGAAAAAGAGCCCCAGGATGGACGCGGGAAGTATTTAGTTCTAAAAGAAAATCAGAAAAATAATATGATGCAACCACAATTGGAAGTAGAATTGAATCAGATCCGACAATCCAAGATGAATATCGACAAGATGAATCAATCACGAGATCGTATGTATCGTTCTCTGTCCAAAAAAAAATGATATTATACTGAAAGCTTAAAGTCTGAAAATGGTTTCACATTGATAGGATGCTTTTGGTTTTTTATCGATTAGTGGGGATATATAGGTCACGATTTCGCTGTTCAAATTCCGCTTTTCTCACATTCCGGTCACGATATTTGATGGCTTCCGTTTCAGGTGATGGCGTAAACAAAGCATTTAATGGAGTGGAATTAACGATTTTCACCACAGGAGTTGAGACTGCTTTGCCTACAAAATGAATTCCATCAGCCGTCTTTCCAGCAATTGTGGTAGTACCCGAAACTACGGTTACGGTAGCCTGAGGAATCCCGGTCCGTTCGAGCCAGGAACTTTGATTGTCGGAATGCTTCTGCAAGCTTTCTGCAATCTTTTTCATTTGAGACTTCCCATGATGATAAGAGACACGCGGCTTACATTTGTGGATGAAATCCCATTTGCTTGCGAATTGGATTCGGATGGCTTTTTTCCCAAAATCATAATTTATCGAATTTCTGCGGTACGTCACCCGGGGGGCACCGGGAAGCATCTGAACTTCGAGGTAGAGTCTCTCATGGGTTACTGGATCACTCACGACAACGATCGAGGGGCCTCCCGGAAAAAAGGGACCTTGAAAATTTCTGTCGCCGGTATAATAGTATTTGTGAACAATAACCGTGGGGGGGATATCAACGATATCGCCATGCTCACTTTCTTTTATAATGGCTTTTGGATTGCCTTCGTCGTCAACTCCCGGGTCCATCACCACGATTTCTTCCGCAGGAGAAACACGGGCGACATGATCTATCGCGAAAATCGTATTGGTCATCAGAATGGTGATTCCTATTGTTAGACAGCACGTCCGGGTGGTGCGTTTGTTTCCAAGCATCTTTGTTCAAATCCTTTTGAATTTTATTTGTATTGAAAACAATCAATGTTTCACTTATGTGCAATTACTCGTAATGAAATAACAGCTCAACCCGGCTGATATGATTGTAAAAATCCTTGATTCGTAGATCTTTCTTTTTGCTTTGCTCAAACAGATACCGTGTTTGTCCCTGTTCAACCCAGAATCCTTCGAGTTTCTGTTCAAATAAGACCGGGCGCCCTAAATCATCACTCTCCGGAGATGTGGTTCCGGAAACAGATCCCAGGCCGCGAAATGTGACATAAAACTTATTTCGGCGAAATCTTTGGAAAATCGGTCTCTGAGTATTCGGTACTAATTTGGGGTCCTGTGTCGCTCTGAGGTTAATACTCCAGCTGCCATTCTCTTGTAACATCACAGCAGTATTTGAGATGGCACAGTGATTCAAATTCATACTACTGGCAGATTGCTGATAAATCTTTGTGATGACCGGTTCTGTCGTCAACGAGTTAGAAGACAAGTCGACTTCTGCATCTGTCAGATTTAATACAGCGTAGGTGATCGAGCTGACGGGGGTTGCATTCGTTGCCTGGTAACGATAGCTACTTCCCAGCGAGCAACGTTTTTTTGCTTTCACTTTATGGGGAATCAGGTTTCCTGCCCAGGCAGTAATTAAACTGCCACCAAGCAATGCCAGACTGGTCACGATGGTCACAAATCGCATCTTATTATCCTGTTCGTTCTAACTAACTATTTTTTCGAATAAGGCAGTTTGGGGAGTCTTTCTGAAAAACGCGACCAAGCTGATGGGGTTTTAGAGGGCTTCCGAGTTTCTGTTGATATTGGTTGTGCTTTATCTGGTCTCACAATGGAAGAAATGCCGAATAACTTCTGTTGGAAATCATGGGGATGCTTACTCGATGTTTCGTATCCAATTGGTCGCACATGCCCTGGTGCCTGCTTCGGTTGAGATTTCATAAAATTCAACTTCTTCAAAGCTTTGAGTGGGGAAGAAAACTTGAATACACGCACAGGAGTAATCTTTTCTTCAAAGGAAGTCTGATTGATATGTTTATCAAAATTCTTATGATTTAGCGTCGATCGCGTTTGTGGGGGCGTCAACAAAACAGGAGAAGCAGGGGGCAATGTATTCACAGATCGGGAGCCAGACCTCTGAGAGGCTTTGACATTTGTGTGACTTCTGCCCGATTGTGACGGGATAGAGTTCGTCTGACTTTTCTGGAAAATGGCACTATCATCCGATTCCAGATTTGGTGGCCCCCCTTCCTGCAAGGGCACATTCTGCGTGTCTGCAGGAGGCGTCCATATTTCTCTCGCTCCGGGAACGAATGCAGGGTCCTTTCCCGGGATGTAACGAGAGGGCGGTCGGATATCCTGAGGACGGTAGCCTTCCTGTAAGGTGCTGTCCTTTAAATTCAACCCCGGGCCGGTATAGCCGGACGGATGGTTATAGGGAATCGTCTGTTGGGTCCGATACAGGTCGCCACGGCGTTCTTTCTCTGGAATATCCAGATATCCATCAACTTTGCTGCTGGCAAAATCGCTGACTTTATTTCGCAGTACTCGTTGACGGTTACGTGTGACAAATTCCAGATCACGCAAGTTGAGTGTGTCGAGATCAGCGACCGCAGGCGCCCAGCGCAGTCCCATGATATCAAACAGAGTGGGGTAAATAACTGATTGGGCCAGAATTATATTTTCCTGAAGTGCAGACTCCGCTTGCGGCAAAGGGCGAAACAAGACACCCAGTCCGGGAACGTCTTCGAGGAAGGGGACCCCTCTTGAAGTCCGAGAGGCTTTTAATGCCACCTGATAACGGCTAACTTCGCGCAATTCATAATTACCTGTCTGGACATCAGTGTCGATGAAGTGTCGTTTAACACGACCCAGGTGTTTTTCATCTGCACGGACCGGTTCGCGAATATTGGTGGTGTATTCGTAGTTCAAATGGAAGACGACGGCTTGGCCATCCGGTTGAATGACCGGGCGGACTTCAAAGGCGGTTCCCGTTTCAAATTTGTAAACAGATGGATCGGGGATGAGACCCTCGAGTTGAGAGCCAAATTTGGGTGGGCTTGATGGTCCCTGGCTGAGGTACTCCTCGTCCATCACGGAAGGGGTACCGGAAAGTACGTTACGAATTCGCGGCGAAGTTCCCTCGGCAGTGTATGTTGCACTGGCCGGCTGCCCGCCGTAAAGTTTTGTCAGCGCCAGGAAATTGGGATCGTTCATTAACGCCCCATAATCACTGTAGGCGGCTAATGCGGATTCAAAGGCTTCGTTGATCATAATATCTCTTTGGGGGAGATCGAATTCCATCGTTGCCTGAGGTGAAACACGGGCAAACTGTCGGTTATTCGTTAAAATACTGGTTTCATCAACCTGGGCAAAACTCACATCCCAATAGCGGCTCGTTTCCCGCACGTATCGAAATGCCGGCCTGTAGAATTGTGTGTTAAAGTCATCTTCCAGGGCAGTCGCGATGCGTTGCATGTAATTATCAATATTCGCTGTGTGTGCCCGCGTTCCTTCTACAAGTTCAATGAATTTCTCTTCCACATCATCGACGAGCATGTCCAGAAATTTCTTATGATCTAGAGGAAGACGCGACCCTTCCAGCAATTCCAGTGCAATCTGTTCTTTGATCTCGGCGTCGAACATCTCTCGAAAACTCTCGTTGACTTTCTTGATTGCTTCCTCTGCTTTCTTTTTCAGGTCATCATCTTTGTAGTGTGCCAGAATGCTGTCGCGTAACTCCAGCCAGTCTCGAAAGGCATCTTGAAGGTTCGATTTAGATGATTTCAGGTTTGCTAAAATTAACGCACCGCGTCTTTTATAATCCCTGGTTTGTTTTTCAATCGCTTTGACAAGTATGGAATACTCTTTGATTCCAATCGTGATCGTCGCGATTACTTGGGGGCTCTTGGTTTTATCTGCTTTGACTTGTTTTATGTCATTGTCACCCTCAAAATAATTCTCTGAAAGAGAGTTGAAATAGCCGTTTTCTTTAATGAGAATTGCTTGATGGTCAAGTTCGAAGTAGTGGAATTTATTACAGAGCCGGTGTAGTCTCTGGTACTCAAGAGCTAATTTTTGGATCATCTGATTCCACATTTTCTTCTGAGTGTTAGTTTTAGGTGTGATATTTGTAATTTTCAATTCTTTTTTATTATTCTTATTAATGAACTGATATTCGTAATTGATACCATTAAGTTGTATCTTATAGGTTTTATTGCTTGTCCAGGTCTTTGAATCACGGTTTTGAGTATCAACATCGGTTGGAAGTAAAATCAGTGAGTTCACATCTTGGGACAACACCGTAATCATATTTTGGAATTCTTGTGTCAGTTCCATGAGTTCTTTGATGCGTACTGTTTTCGCTTTTCTGACGGCGTTTTTAGCGTCGGATTCTTCGCTGAGGGCAGCCTTTCGCATGTCTTTGTAGTTCCCGATCCGGTCTTCAATGACGGAGCGTTCAAGAATACGTTCCTTCAGTTCAATCTCGGTGACCAGACGGCTTTTGAAGATTTGCGCTAAACGAATGAATTCGCGCTGCAGGGGGGTGAGCGTATCATCGCCCGCTACATCTGCATTGAAGAAGCCACGCAGGGAAACAAACTTGGCATTGTGCGCCATGAAGTGAAACTTTTTGAAATCATGTTTTTTCGTCATCCCTGATGCGATGAAGTAATCTTGCTCGTCCTGGGGCAATTGTGTTTCGATTTGCATTTGAAAATCGGCCAGGATCTCCATGCGAACACTGTTTTTCGCCAAAGCCATCATGAAGAGTGCCGAAGACAGGCTGGTGGAATCCATTGAGTTCAGAGAAAGAAGTTTGTTCCCCGTTTTCAGAAATTCCGAGTCCAGTTCATGCAATGCCTGTAAAAAGTCGGCTCCGAAGAAGGCTTCGACGTATTTGAGATCGCGTGCGTGCTGCGAATGATCAGGGCACATGGCATCAATATTGGCTGCTTTCTGACTGGCGACTTTGACGATCGAATTTCGCAGTATTTGAGCTGATTGACTGGTTAAAAATCGAGCATGGTCAATGTAGCGCTGGATTTTAGAGGCGACGACTTCCATACGGTCGCCGTGCTCACCATTAATCTGAATTGTATGCAGGGAAATTCGAACCTGACCGACCGGAGCGTCGATCTGATTGATCATCGTGCGGACTTCATTGACGCCTTTTAACGGGCCTCGCAGTTGAATGAGGCCTGTACCAATTACAGAGATCGAAACCTGCTCGACTGGATCGTCCGATTTTGGTGAACCTTCGGCATAAGAATCGGGATCTTCATGCGCCGCTGCTACCTGTTTTCGGAATTCCTCAGCATATGCCCGTTCTTCTTTTCGCTGAGTATCATCCCATTCGTCGTTCAGACGGATCTCTTCGGCTCTGGCTGTTTCCACAGCAGCGAGAGCAAGCTGGATTTTAGACCGGGTCTGAGCAGAATCCGCTTGTGCTGTGGACAGACTCAGTCGAGCTCGTTTCAATTGTTCTACCGTGTTTTCTTGTACGATCGAGTTATTTAGTTCCCTCAATTCTTCTTTGTCTTCTTGTTCTTCTGTTGTTCCCTGTTGCTCATAAGTCTTGTTTTGCAGGAATTCTTTTCTATTTAAATCCCCTTCCATTCTCTGGATATCACGTTGTATCTGCTGAATTTCGTTGCTTCTTCGGGCTAACGACTGCTGCAAGTCTTCCAGTTTGGTTTCGGATTGTCGGGCCTTGACAGCTGCGTTGATAGCTGCCTTTTCATTTCGCTTCCGAAGATCTGTGGCTGCTTCGGCAAGTTTCAATGCGACTCCGGCGAGCTGGGTCTTCATATCGACGCCGTGCCGATTATAGGAGCGGATTTTTCGATTGATAATCTGAGCGACACGGTGGGCATCTCGGAAATAGTAGAGCCGTGCAATTCGCGTGACAACTTTATCTGAAGGGTTGAACCCAACACTGTTTTCTCTCGGGTTTGTGTATTCAGGATAAGGAACATAGTTCCCCGTCGTTCCTGTAATTCCACGGGAACCTGCCAGGGAAATATCATCACTGATGACTAACTTAGGGACGTCGTAGGTTCCAGTCAGGGCTATACCGTGCAGGTCTTTGGCACCCGCTGTAAACTGAATCTGATAGTTTCCTGCAGATGTCGCATTACTCAGTTTAATCTTGATCGCATTACTGTCTGGAATCGGCTCAAGGCTGGTAATTGTTACAGGAGGATTGGCCCCTCCCACTTTTGTTACAGTCACAGTATTGTTAGCGCTCGTCGCATTATTGAAGACTAACGAAGTGTAATCAAGAGGATAATTTTTATCGAACGAGATTGTGAATTCGTTCCCGCTGGGAATCTGACTGAATAATGAAGCATCAACGATGCCTTTGATCGGGCCTTGAGTGGCGATGCTGACCTGTATCGGATCGATCCTGACCGATTCGATAACCTGATTTCCCTGCATGAGCATTGGGACCAGCGTGTATTTGCCGACAGTTCTTAAATTAATAGTCAGTTCAACAGGCGCAGGGGTCTCTGACAACGCTCCGATATTGATAAATGCCAGATGACTTCCCTTGGAATCGTTGACGACCAGTTGCGTGCCATCTGCATTTCCGCCACCGGTTGTTTGAACCGTGAACTTGATTTTGAACTCTGTCTGGTTTGTAAAGTAATTGTTGGGATCTCGTGTTTCAAGTAGAGAATCAGTATCAGAATTGTAAAGGGCACTTGTAATCCCCACACCATCGCGGACGTACGTTGCTTTATTCACTTTGATACCGTTTGTCGAATATGCATGAGCGGAATCCTGTTCCAGCAAGGCATAGATCGTTCCCGGAAATGTGATGTCTTTTGTGGGAACGTTTAATTCGTATTGCCAGACATTACTTGAATTCGGGTAACGCTGTCGGTTGATCACTTCGATTTCTTTTTTAAAGACGTTGTTATCATTAACGAAAATGAATTTTTCGTTTCCTGTAGCCGACGATAATCTGACGCGCAGATACCCGTCATACATTTCATAGATCGTGGCAGGAACAAAATTGGGCGTTCCATATTTGTGAACCGAGACTATGCTGATCACGGGTTTGAGAGTTGTTTTAGGATAAACGAGACTTGTGGGACCGCCCTCTTCCGTCCAAACCGTAAGGGGAGTAGGAAGGGAAGTGATTTTCAATTGGTAGGACCCCGGTTTCGTGATATTTGAATTCGGGATCACGAAAGAAGCTTGATTATTATCCGCACTAACTTGTACAGGCAATTGTAAGGAGACTGTTGTTGTCGCTCCTTCTAATTGCTTCAGATCTAATGTGTAGCTTTTCCCCGTTTCAAAAAAAAGCCCCGATACTTTTTCTAAGGTGATTTTCGTGCTCGTGGTCGCTTTTAAAAGAATCTGTTTCTTTCCTTTATTGACTAAGGCGTCACCGGTCCAGATGATTTCTCCTTCGCTGGCAACCTCAACAATTTTAAATGTATTGGGAGTAGTATCTCCCAGTACGAGGGGAGTGAGAACGGCGGGCGGGGTGGATGTTGCTATGCCGCTTACTTGTGTTAATGCTTGTTGGTTGGGGGCAGGGGCAGAGTTGATGGGACTGGCCGAACGGGTGTGCCGTTGAATCGGGATGGCTTGTACTTGCTCTGATTGCGAAAAGGTCTCAGGAGCGATCGGTTGTTGAAGTTTGTTCTGGTTCTCTGTTCCGTGTTGAACCAGGGGGCTTTGGAGCCGTATAAAATCGAAGTTGACCAGGAAGTGACTGAGTACCCCCCCACCAACAGCGATCAGCATGCCCAACAAAACAAGAAAGATGATTCCTAAGGCCCGTAACATTTTAACCATCCTTGGTCTGAAATTGACTCATTGATAATTTATTGAATCCCCGAAATTCAGGGAGTTGTGGTATCCAGTAAATGTCCCCAGTCGATCTGGGTGCATTGTTAGAATAAATACGCAGGCATGGGCATATCTGTTTTAAACAATACTATGTGTTATTTGTATATATATGACATAGGTTCTTTGTGTACTCTATCGGAGGGTTTTAGTGTAAAAATGAAACGGTTATTCTGATTTTATGGAAATGATCAGTTTGGGATATTGGATCCGGTGTCGAGGAAAGAATTCGATTTATGTTGCCAAGAAAAAAGCCAGTAACATCTTAAGGATGCGACTGGCTCTTGAAGGGATTGGAAATCGGCAGATTTTGCCGGATAGCATTTGCTTAATATACCGTTGCTTTAGGGAGCGAGCCAAATCTTGCGGTCCCCCGTCTAATTACTTTGTAATTTCCTTCGATCGTGTTTCTCGACTGATCCAACAGACTGGAATAACCTTCATGGGTCACCAGTGAGCATTTGCCAGCGGGATTCTGAGCCTCGATCCGAATTGGGGGCAATGTAATCGTTCCGAGCGATTTGAACGGGGGGTGTTGCATTCCAGGTTTTTTGCACTTCGTTTGAATGACAAACTGCAGCCGCATCGTCACTGGAATACCGGGCGTTTCAACCACAAATTTGACTTGATACCTGCCATTACCCTGCGACTGAAAAACCATATTTTCGTAAATGATGGCAGCCTCAGTCTCATAGGCTTGTCCACAGGTTCCAAACTGGTTGTAAGGAAATCGAGCGGGCTTGGTAAATATCGCGTCGAGTGCACAGGGATTGCTATCTTGGATGCTCTGACATGGTTTCTTTGCTTTGAGGGGGCAAGACTTGTCACTGCAGCTGTCTGCTTGACTTTGGCTTTTGGAACCCTCAATGGCTCGATCAGTAATCTCTCGGATCTCGGGCAATTTGTTGAAGGGGGCCTGAGAAGGGTATATTTTGGTTTCTGAAAATACCTGGCTATTTTGAGCAGGCGAACCTGAAATCTGGGCAGCGACCAAAACCAACGCATAACTTAGTGTGGCTGACATTTCTCGATTCTTTCCAAAAGGGGAAAAGTGGACTCAAAGAACTGATCCTGGATGCAAGGTAGAACTGTTCAGACTGGTATTATGAGTTTACAATATACGAAAAGTCATATAGGATTTTTTTGTTAAATGAACAAAATTTCCAAGGATATCGTATTGGTTTCGCGACATTGTAGGAACAGGTAGAACATGCTTATTAGAGGGATCGTCGGGCTCATTCCGCAGGGGATATTTAAGGAAATAGAATCGGCTTAATGCTTGTGGGCTTTTTCCGAGATCTCGTTTGGTTTATTAAACTCAAATTCACACCACTCGATGAGCTCTTTAACAGTTGGATCCGACTCTTGCTCTGTTCTATCTGGGTACTTTTCTTTGCGCCAATTCTCAAATGAATGAAACATGGAAGAGGCAACGTGGGACCCCAGTGCGCGATAAGCTTCAAACTGGTCATCATCAAAAAATTGATCGGCTGTAGTCTCATGGGGAAAATCTTTGTGATGAATAGCATAGCTTTGAACGGCAGGGGGTTCATGCTTCAAATCGCTACGCTGGTGATGTGCCTCGTTCCGAGTGCCCTTGTAATAGTTATGGATCAATGATGACTTCAAAAAGATCAACCAACCTGTTGAGGCTTGTGCAGCATCACCTTTGCGATCTGGATCTTCAGGATAATTAATTTTGCCAATCAGGTAATGGGCTTTACCAGGATCGCCATCCTGGTCAGGACGTAATTTGGTGACATCAATCTCGACTTCCACGTTTTCATCAATATAGATCTGATTAATCACATTAATGAGCGAGCTGAAACTGTAGCCTGGGTCGCATTCGGCATCACTGGCGATGATTAATTGACAACGCCTTTGAAACAGAGGATAGAGGCCTATATTATCACCAGTGTGCCCTCCATCTGATAGATTAATAAAACGTTCCTGACTATTGGTATCACTCATGAGCTCAGCGCGAAGAAACCAAGGCCACCACGCACTCTTTTCAAGATATTCAGGTGGAAACAGGCGTAATTTATTTCTCCATTTTTCTTCAATCCATTTTTTTTTGGGTTTTTTCTCTGCAGGGTACTGGATGATTTCTTCGGACGTTGTTGCAGCACATTCCCCGTCATAAACTCGGGGATTCAGCAGCCAGTATCCGAGTCGGACATTAAACATTGTCAGAGCGAATGCCCGTACAAAAGATGTTTGAAACCCCATGTTACTTGAAGCGGCTGCTCCGGAAATCGTCATGGCCGTTGCCAGTTTCGTTGTTCCATTTCTGTAGATATCAGTAGGGACATATCCCGTCGAACTGGAGCCACAGTATTCGCGTGAAAAAATAAAGTGATCGGATTTGCGCGTTCGTCGTGCCAGGTCACGCGAACCTACTAGATTTAAAGCGCATAAAACAATGTGATAGGGAAAGGGATTATTTTTATGCTCTCCCGAACGATTTAGGTCCCGGATGGTCATGGTGCTATGTTCGCGTATCAATTTCAACTCACCCGCTTCGTGTCGTTCAGTCTGGAGATAGGTTTCTGTAAGTCGATCACGATAATAGTAATGAATACTGAGTCGATTTATATCGATAAGAAAACCAAAGATGAGTAACAGGATTGCGCTGATGACTGCGAGCAAAATTCCCTTTTCTGTCGAGGTAATGCCAGCAAAGTAAATGACCCATTCAATGCAGATCATGAAAGTACAAAATAGAAATAGCGGAACAGCAATTTGGAGAATCAATAGTGGAATTTTTGAAGCCAGAATTGCTATCGGACCACTATCTGATTTCGGAGTATTTCCTCGTAAAGCAAACAGCCGAGTAACTAAAAAAGAGAGCGTACTTAAGACAAGAAAAAACATACCAGGCGGAGTTTTAGAATTATAGAATCCCAACTCTTTCGGTCCTAGATGTTTTCCTAAAACCGCCCAGACGCAGAATGCGACAAATGCCATGAAAAGAAACACGAGTGTGGTATTAAAAGTGACGGCGATCGTTGCTCCTGATAATGAACGACGCTTGATTGTCCATAGAGTGCTGCGTTTACAGAGAAACAGAGTATAATAAAGCATCGTTCCTATCAAATTTCCCAAACTGAAGAAAACTGGGATGAGAAAATTAGAAAATGTAAAATATCGGGGGGCGACAGGCTCATTTTTCTCGATGAGAAATGCGATGAAAATTCCAGCAATAAGATAATATCC
The DNA here is from genome assembly GCF_007754425.1 of Gimesia fumaroli. Lineage (NCBI taxonomy): Bacteria > Pseudomonadati > Planctomycetota > Planctomycetia > Planctomycetales > Planctomycetaceae > Gimesia > Gimesia fumaroli. The sequence continues at coordinate 5,361,153 of NZ_CP037452.1, read as the reverse complement.
GACAAAAACGCTCGTCAAACAAGTTCTCTCAACGAGATCTTCCTCTGTTTCACCCAGGTTTCCTCCCGGATTTGTCCAGCGCGAATGAATAAATGGCATCAGATAAGCCAGGATAACCCCAGCCAGAACCCCAATAACCATTACAAGGTAATGATGATCATTACGTGCGAGTATCATGGTCCAGTTAGACCATTTAATACATACTAAATGATCAGGAGTTAGTGGCATTTCACCCACCCAGGAAATAAAAGCAATCGAAAGACCAACGGTGGTTAGAAGAGGCAGTGCTAACAGAATAAAAGTTGATAAGATGCCGACCAGAAATAATCCGACTGCACGCAAAACATCTTTGCGAAACAGGCCTTCACGCAAAATTAGAAAATCTCCATGTTTTCGTAAATGGTGCATTTGATCGGCACGTGACAACGGAAAGTTGTCTGAAAGATTAAAGTTGGAAAACGCCTTTTGATCTATGCTCACGTCATCCGCATCGGAAGGAGTGTCTGGTTGGGGGCATGACATCAGCGAAGAAAGGCAAGAGCCAATGTATCCACCACCGGAAACTGTAGTCATATAGTCTACCAGCCGCAGGGAATTCTGTTTCGCCAACTTTTGAAGTACACCAAGAGCAAATGTTGCCGAGCGGATTCCTCCCCCTGATAGGGCTAAGCCGACAGGAGGCTGTGAATCATTATTCAATTGGGCGGCATCTCTGCGTTTTTTAATGTAATCCTGCTCTACTATTCGTACTTTATCAGGTAAAGTCAGTCGACCTTGCGGTTTGTTCTTCATCATTATATGCCAGTTGATATTCTGTGGGATAGGTGTTGTGCTGTTTTGTATTCTTGCCATTGCGTATACGTGAATGCAAGTGCATATTCATTTTTTTCATTGCTTTAGAATCCCAGAGGTAGGCAGCTAAAAAAATGGAGACTGAGGATTTCGTTCACTTTGTCGAAAGATGCAAGCCGGATTGACCATTCCCTCGTTTCTTGATCCATGTGGAATGCGAGAGAATTAGTTATCTTGTATTCAGAAGAAGGGGCAGATTTATGAAATGAAAACTTTATACGGAAGGACAGTTTGTCTTTGTTTTGCGCCAGACTGAATCAGGGACACTTGTAGCTGAGGTGACCCGCAAAATGGGGATCTCCGAGCAGGTCTTCTACCGCAGGAAGAAGCAGTATGCGGGGATTGGTGTCGCTGAATTAAGACGACTGAAGCAACTTGTAGCCGATCTCAGCCTCGATAAGAAGGTGCAGCAGGATGTAATCCAGGGAAAGCTATGAGGTCTGTTCATCGTCGCGTACTGGTGAAGCGGCTCCAGGTCGGTTAGTGCCAAAGCTAACGCCGTTTGCAGGGCATTGAATTTTCCACGAGCTAGCCATCTCTACAAAAGTATTCGAGACGAGCGGACCGAAATATGAAACCGGCTACGTGATTTGACCAGTAACCGCGTGTATTACGGTTATCGGCGATTGCATATCCTGCTGTCGTGCGAAGGTTGGCACGTCAGTGGAATGCCCCCAAAAGTTGATCCAGGGTTATGAGAGTTCGGGTTAGGTAATTGACCAGGAGAGCGCCCGGACAACCTATGTTTATGATGCCGCCGGTCGAGTTACGCAGCGTCATTATCCCGACGGCACACGGATCACCTGGACCTATGACGCCGTCAGCAATCCGCTGGTGATTAACAGCAGTGAGGGCTCCTTCACTCGTACTTATGACGCCGTGGATCAGGTCCAGAGCGTGGCCTGGCCGACCGGCAAGATTGTCACCTGGGTCTATGATGCCATCGGCCAGCGTTCCACACGCGACATCTCTACCGGCACGGTGACGTACACCTACGATGCTCAGGGTAACCTGGCCTCATTAGTGAATGAACAGTCGGAACGGACCACGTTCAGCTATGATGCGGTCGGCCGCGCGACTCGCAAACAACTGGCAAACGGCACCCGCACCAGCATGGCCTATGACGCCGCCGGTCGGGAAACGCAGATCACGCACTTTACGTCAAGCAACACCCCCTTCTCCTCTTTTGCCGATACGTATAATGCCGCCGGCAATCGAATTCAGCGTGTGAATCTGGATGGGGACGTGACGACATGGACTTACGATTCTAGTTCACAGGTCCTTTCCGAACGTTATACCGATTCACTGGGCACGACGATTACCACGTTTGCCTATGATGCCGTCGGGAACCGGCTCGTTGAAAACAACGATTCCACGATCACCACCAGCGTCTACGATGCCGCCAATCGTCTGGAAACCTCGGAAGAGACGGCAGGCATCACCACCTACACCTATGATAAAAACGGCAATCAGACCTCGATCGAAGATCCGGTGAGCGATATTACGACTTATAGCTGGACCTACGAAAACCAGTTGGCGGAAATTGAAAGCCCTAACGGCGATCTGGTGACCTACACCTATGCCCCGGTCAACAAAAAGAGCGACGAACTCCGTCTCTCCAAAGAGACCGATCTGGAATTCACATCCTACATGTGGGACGACCAGAACATCATTCTGGAACAGGATGAGGTCAGCACCGTGGACGCCGAATACACGGTGATGCCGCAGGCGTACGGAAATCTGATCAGTCAGACCCGGGATGCGGAAAGCAGTTTTTATCACTTCGATCCCCTGGGCAGCACCCGTGAGTTAACCGATGCCTCAGAGACCGTCACAGACAGCTATCTCTACAGCGTCTTCGGCAAAGTCAAAAGCAGCACCGGCACCACCGTGAATCCCTATCAGTGGGTCGGTAAAGAAGGTTACTATCATGACACCGAAAGCGGACTCTACAATCTTCGCAACCGTTTCTATGGAGCTGGTGAAGGACGCTTTAAGTCCGAAGATCCGATTGGTTTTGATGCCGGGGATGTAAACCTCTATCGATATGTGGGTAACAATGCCGCAACGGATACTGATCCTAGTGGACTGCAGGGGCATATCGAAAAAAGGAACAAAAGGAAAAAAGGACTGGCTGCTTATTCTCAAGGATTCGATGCACTTGAATCTATTCAGTGCGAATGCTTTCGATCCTCTATGATAACATTGAATACAAAAACGGGAGAGACCTTCCAGGATGTAGAGTGGGTCAGAACCAGAGTGCCAAAAGGATGGACCAAAGAGGAAGCATGCAACACTGTTTGTAGTCACGACAATCGACACGGATGGACAGGGAGGTGGGAAAATGCTAACGCCCAAATAGACCCTGAAGTCGACAGAAGAGAAGCCAAGAAATGTGGCAACTTTAAAGAAGGTTTCCTATTAGGCGGAGCAAATATTACTGTTGCGTTTACATTTGGGTATTGTGGAACTGAATCGCAACAATATTATCGAGAAATGTGCCCCGGTGTCTCAGACAGAGTTCAAGCCATTAGCGTGGGGGCTGCCGGATTGGCTCGAGAAACAGTGATTACTATTACGGGCCTAAAAGCTGCGCAGTTTGCGGTACAAGGGAGTAATATTGCCAGAGCTACCTGCGTCGCCGTGAATTCCTATGACATCTATGGAGCCGGTGAAGCAGCGGTGGCGCTTTTACAATCCGAATCTCTGACAGATGCGCTAATTAATGCCGGATTCCTGTCGCTGAGTCTCATTGGAATTAACGGCACAGTCAGGGAAACAGCGCAATCCGTACAGGATTTGAAAAGAGCATTGAAAACAGGTACCTACAAACTGGAAGTAAAACTGAAAGGGTTCAAAACATCCGCTCCTGATGCGAACGATGTTACCAAATTGGATATAGACAAAAATGGCAAACTAACCGATGCAGACATGGAATTTCTGGGAGAACTTGATGGGCACAGAATCCATCAAGCCAAGGATGGCAGCTTGTGGGCCTGCTCGGATTGCCGTAAACTATCACCCGATGATGGAGCTGGATCCTGTAATTCGGGAGGGGGCAATGCAAGAAAAAGCCTGTCAGATGAACTTGATGACATAGAGCAGCAGTTAAAAGATACAACTCTTTCAGGTAAAAAGAAACGTGAGCTTCGTAAGCGAAGAAAAGAAATAAAGGAAAAATTAGGCGAATCTACGGATGGGGCTCCAAGGGCAATAGATGAAAACTTGGAAGGGCTTGATGATCCAATTTCTGATCATTTACAGGGAACAGGACAACTTGATGAATTTGATAGCGCTAATTGGAGCCCGTTTAGTGGTAATGACATTAGACGCAGAAATTTAACTCGACGTCAACTTCTAGAAGAGATAAATGCCCGCGAGGCTTCAGGAGACATTACAGAAGGAGAGGCCACTAGATTACGACGCTTACTTGCAAAATATTATGAAGGTCGCGACCTTGGGTAATAGGGAACTAAAAGGTAGATCAAATGGATGTTCAAATTGACTTTCGATATAGAACGTACGATTCGTCTCAATGGGTTACGTTACCGATTACAGCCGAAGAATACTTTGACACTAGTGACCGAAGAGATAAAGAAAGGCTTGATCTGTATTTTGTTGAGCAATATCTCGATGTGCGGAAATTTCTCTCTAAACCCTTTGATTCTATTCGCGGTATTACCATCAGGTTAAATGACCCTGAACTTGGATACGATCGCAAGCTGGAATATGCATACTGGAATCATGGAAAATGTGTCCTAATCCGAAGAGAAAGTACTGTTCCCAATGAAAAAAAAGAAGAAATAGTTGTGCAGATTGTTATTCCAGAACCTCATATATCTGCAACAGTTAAGTTTCAGCCTAAGGATGATGGTGTTTCGATCGATGAATATGTAGTCAATATAGATGGTAAAATGCATGAATATCTACCTGATAATGAACGAGGTGATCTTCAATAGAGAACAGAAAAGTGGGCAAGGTCAGAAATCGAGAGCCCCAGCGGCGACCTGGTGACCTACACCTATGCCCCGGTCAACAAAAAGAGCGACGAACTCCGCCTCTCTAAAGAAACGGACCTGGAATTCACATCCTACATGTGGGACGACCAGAACATCATCCTGGAACAGGACGATGTGGGCACCGTGGACGCCGAATACACGGTCATGCCGCAGGCGTACGGGAATCTGATCAGCCAGACGCGGGATTCGGAGAGCAGCTTCTATCACTTCGATCAATTAGGCAGCACCCGCGAATTGACCGATGAATCCGAAACGGTCACCGACAACTATCTCTACAGCACGTTCGGCGAAGTCAAAAGCAGCATCGGCACCACCGAAAACCCCTACCAGTGGGTAGGCGAACAAGGCTACTACCGCGACCCGGAAAGCGGTCTCTACAGTCTTCGTAACCGCTTCTATGGTCCCAACGAAGGCCGTTTCAAATCAGAAGACCCGATCGGCTTCGACGCCGGTGACAGTAACCTTTATCGTTACGTTGGTAATAATGCCGCGACTGACACTGATCCGAGTGGAAATGAAATTGTCAAATACGGTGGAGGAAGAAAACCAGGTCCTGCTTCTCCAGGGATTGGGGGCAGGAACCCGTTGGACGAAGATTTCAGGAGACGTCCTCGTCGTAACCGCACCCCAAAAGGGTTTTGGCAATTGGGTAAAGCGGCCTTTACAGTCTTCGCAACCGCTTCTACGGTCCCAACGAAGGCCGGTTTAAATCGGAAGACCCGATCGGCTTTGATGCCGGCGACAGGAATCTTTATCGCTACGTTGGTAACAACCCTGCCACCAGTATCGACCCATCGGGGTTGAAAAAAGCAATCTGGGTACCGTATGGGGGTGTATGGGGTTATGTACCTTTTTGTAATGGTACAATTAATTGGGTATTAGATAATGCAGAAATTGAAAAACTAAAAATCTTGGCTAAGGTAATTGTTGATGCCCGATTTCTTATCACTTTTCTTGCTAAAAGCAAGGATACTTTGATTTGTTTAGGAATAAGTGAAAAGGATATTGAATTACAAATCTCAAAAGCACAAGATTTAGAAGAGTTTGCAATGGCATATGGTAGGGCAATCCTAGAATACATTCCGCAAGGTTATTCTAATCCGGGTACAGTGAGAACTTTCGATTTTGCTGAATATGAAGGGAGGAAGCCTTGGATCAAAAAACTGCTCCAAGTTGGCTTAGAGGGATTCGTAATAGGCTTAGATGTTGGCTTGGCGGAAGGTGTAAACATGATGCCATTTGGGCTGCGCACAGCTATGAAAGCACGAAGGCTGAATACTCCTCTTGGTGCGTTTCATAAGGCAGCTGATGTAATTCGAAAATTCGCAGGAAAGTATGGTGATGATATTTTCTGTCAGGGTGGGAGAGCAAAAGGAAGACTATCTGATTTTGATTTTGCAGTTCGAGTTTCACCTAAAGAGTTTGAAGAAATCGTCCGTAAGAGGTTTGGAAATCCTAATCCGGGGAGCGCAAAGTTTAAAACAATGCAAATGGCACTTAAAAGGGGCAGGATTCATGCAGGTGAAGCTGGATTCAAAAGTCTTAAAAAAGAATTAGTTAAAATCTTGGGCGATTATGTTGATCCAAAAATACTTAAGAAAGTAGATATCTCAATCGTCCGTCGTGGAGGTTTATTTGATAGAGGCCCACGTGTACCAATTCTTCCATAAAAGAAAGATTGACTACTATGAATTCTCTTTACTGCACTGCATTCGTTAGGACAAATTTAAATTATTGTGATTTCATTCATGTTGTTGAATCAATTCTTGATACTAAAAGCGAGAACGCTAATATTGAAACTGACGACCTTGATATTTTTGTAGATAAAAATGATGATTATGACCCAGCAAAAATTGATTTGACAGATGGATTTCTTTTTTATCCATATAGAATGGAAATCGATTCTATTAAAGGCTCAAGGGAATATAAGGAATCACTTTTAAAATTTATCCGTAACTTACGTAAAAAAGGTTATGATGTGGTTCCTGCTTGTGATTATGAAGACTATTTAAACTCACCAGAGTAATAAAGACAACGGATATAAGTTTACTTGAGTTATGCCTAAAATAGAAATCAATCCAATATTTTCAATAAAAGTTGGACGTTGGATTTAGTTTTCCTCCGGTCGGGAAATTGCCAGAATCAATCCGCTGCTGGATCGTTTAACCATGGTCTTTGACGCGGCGGGACAAAATACCGTCCGCATTGTGGAGTGCCCCCAAAAGTTGATCCAGGGTTATGAGAGTTCGGGTTAGGTAATTAAATCAGCAGTGTGACGCTGGAGTGGAGGGAGAGATGGAGCCGGAGGCGGAATCTCTCCCGGAACAGAAGCGGCACACTGCAACGCAAATTCGGCGGGGGGCTGACCGCCCAGGGAACTGTGTGGACGACGTTGGTTGTACATGCTTCGCCACTCGTCGATCACAGTCATCGCTTCAGAAATCGTCGTGAACTCTTCGCACGCTAAACATTCATCTCGAAACCGACTGTTCTGCTCTATGTCGAAGAAGGCCTGCAAATGCGTCGAAAACGCTCCAATGGAATCGGAGCTGTAAAGCTGTAAACACGGCTGCCAGCCTGTCGCACCAATTAGAGTTGGAGCATGGACGTCATGACCGATCAGTTGTTTAATGGGCAGCGGTTCCGGCTGCTGACGTTAGTCGATAACTTTTAGTCGTGAGTGTCTGGATATTCGAGTCGGTACGCGGCTGTCCTTAACCGATTCGTGTGGATAACGGTCCTGAGTTCATTTCGAAGAGCCTGGACTGGTGGGCTTACTTCAACAAGGTAACTCTGGATTGCAGTCGGCTTGGAAAACCGACGGATAATGCATATATTGAATCGTTCAACGGACGGGTTCGCTAGGAATGTTTAAACCAGCATTGGTTTTTAAGCCTGGCAGATGCTCAGGAACAAATCGACCAGTGGCGGCTGGACTACAACGAAAACCGCCCACATAGCTCACTGGGAAATCAGACCCCGGTGGAGTTTGCGAAAAAATCATGCCCGGCGCGCCGGGCATGATTACCTTGAATTTCTAACATTCCAACTGGATTAAGGTTGGGGGCAAGGTCAGTGGTGCTAGGGTTTTATTTTTGATCGGACAGAAACCGGGGGGCTTTTAAGGGATAAAACGAATTTGAAACCGCTCCTATAATTATCACATACCGACAATTCACCCATGAGCCGAATTTACACTCGAGTTGCTATCAGCACGCCGCCCTTTATTCCTGCTGCCTGTTCATCACTTATGAGATCAACACCTTGCCAATTTGAAATGTGGATGATATCTCCTAGTGGTTCAAAGAGCTTCTTGTAATCACTTAATCGATTATGATGAACCTCACTCGAAGGTCTATTGCCAGAGAAATCAGATTTGATTTGCAGGATGAATAGACCCCCCGGCTTTAAGAATCGAAAAAACTTTGCCGTCTCTTCACGCGGGTCCACTCCCAGTTTCATTTCTCGATCGAGTTCGTAATGGTACCAACTCATACCTCGCACGAAAATTACATCGAAATACTCTTTGTCAAAATATAGCGATAGATCAGAGGCACTTACAGCAATAAATTGAGCCTTAGAGTTCCGTTGTTTTGCTGCTTCGATTCCGACACGAGAGATATCAACCCCCCATACACTAAGACCATGAGAAGACAACAACGACGAATGAAGACCCATTCCGCATCCTATTTCTAATAGCTTGTTGCCGGCTTGCATATCGAAACGGTCTATTAAGTGTGTTTTCAGCCACGCATTCTCCTTTTCTTCATTGTAAATGAATCCCCCCTTTGAGTACTTGGCATCATAAAAGTCTGTTTTTCGGCAATCCACCATTTTATTTCCCCTTGATTTGAGTCAACTCCTTATCATTCCGATGCTTTGACAGCCCACCGATGGAGTGGTCTGAGCCCAGCTTCTGTCTTGCGATGCTCTCTGCAGTCATTTTTTTGATTTCTTCACGCAGATTTGAGCCGTGTCCGCTATTGACCTGATCATTAGAAAGTGAAGGATTGTGTAACCGCCGGAGTGCAATTACATCCTGCATTGCTGCAGCTTTAAATCCAGCCTGAATACAACGTTCGTAAAATTCACTGTCAGCACCAGCAATCCAAGGGGCCATGCCGTTGCAGGCTTCGTAGACGGACTTTTTCATGACTGCTGTAGAATTAACTACAGATCCTGATGGTGATGCAGCATAGTAAATTCCAGAGTGATGGTATGGCTTTTTTGAGAGTGCCTGCCACATTCGCTTGCTACTATCATCGTACGTCACAAACTGCTCCATAGAACCTCCAACGATATCATATCCCTGCTCAATCAACTGAATGCTTTTATAAAGTCGCATTGGTAAGGAGAGGTCATCAGAATCCTGATTAGCAATGATGTCATGTTCAAGATAATCAAATAATCGATTATATGTTATATAAGGTCCGACTGGTTGATCTGTATTTTTATACCAGCGCACATTGCTCAACCGTGAATACTTTGCGCCTATTGGGTCTTCATTCACACCGTCATTGATCAAGTGAATGGTGGTAATAACAAAATTCTGGTTCAGAACTGATTTGATAGAGTCCTCAAGGTAACGATAATTAGGCTGACTGTAGGGCAAAATAACATCACAGGAATATGTTTTCTGTTTTGTTTGAGGTTTAACGGGGGAAAAAACTTTAGGGATGGATCTACCTATCCTCTCATTTTGGTTATTTGAAGGGTTTGTTTCAGTGGGACTTACTTTATCTTGAATAAGTGTTGGGGCTTTGAGGGGAGTAAAACCATTTCGTGATTTTGGGGGTCGCATATTCGATTCAAATGATAGCTGCTCAGAAACATTTGTTGTCCTTGCCGAATTAAGCTTCAAGTTAAATTGGTCTCGAAAATCCTTGGCTTGTCGGTTTCCACTGGCATTTGCTCTAGGATAAATTGTTGAAGAATCGCCAATATGTTGAGCCAAACTTGGAGAGTGAACAAAATAAGAAAGTTGGTTACGTTCACACCAATATCCGACTACAGAATCAATATGGTGCAAGCCTTCTGCTGGGCCAAAATCTCGATGGTTTAATACCATTGAATCACTTAAAATAGCTCGAGCCGCAGGGTTCGAAAAAATATATGCAAGGGCGCCCCAGCTTTTCCATCCCCGATCTTCACGGATGAACCCCGGTTTTTCTGTTTGGGGATAATGGCTTGGACAATATATTGAAACAACTCCAACTTGTTTTGCAGGCCATAATGAATGCTCCAGATAATCACGAATGTCAGAAGTAAACAATACATCGTCCTGACATAGTAGAAATGCTTCTGCTCGTGGATTGCGTAAAACCAGTTCGGTTAAAGCCAGATACCAGTTGGGAAATGCACCTAGAGTTTCATCTCTTCTTGACACAGGTAGTCGGTTAAATTCAAAAGGGATTTCTACACCTGGTTCTGCGAATAGTCGAGGAGAATCCCAGCCCGCAGCTTTGAGACTGTCTAGGGTTTGAAGTAGTGTGCTTTTCTTACGTGGTGCTGTTGTAATACCGACAGCCCAGTGCTTGACATTGCGAACTCTGGAATTATCCATTCGAGAGCACTTCCTAAAATTAATATTTATAGTGAGAGGTCAATCTGCCCACGAAGTGAACACAGGAAGGACATTTTACAGGTTTGTTACTAACTATTAGACATGGTTAAGTTCGATTCCAGTTGATTCTTCAGAAGTAATAAACTCAATCGAAAGTGAATCAGAGATATCATCTGTTAAATACTCAACTGAGTTTACTTTGATTACCGAAGCTTCCTGGTAATCGTCAGGATCATTCTGGGCTTTCTCCTGAATCTTTGATTCGACTATGTCTGAAACGAGACGGCTTATAATGCGGCCTCCTTCGCGCCCATTCGAAGTTTCGTTCAAATCGTGTCCTTTTTTTCCAATCAATCTAGCAACATCAGGATGACACTCAATCGTTTTCTGGCGCTTAATACTCCACTGTTTACTCATATGATTGAGTCGACGTTCGGCAATTCCAATCATAGATTCTTCATCTAGAGAATTGAAAACCATGATTCTCTTGATTCGGGAAAGAAATTGAGCCGGAAAAACAGGTTGGCTCGATCGCTCATGTCTTACTTTTGACAAAATCTGTTTGACGCGCTCTGCAATTTCCTCAGCAGGTGTTCCATTTTTAGACATTTGAGATATTTGTTTGTCACCTGCATTGGTGGTCAGAATGAAAATCGCCCGATCTGCATACGCCTTTTGTCCGCGTTGGTCAACAATCCATCCTTCATCAAACAGATTCAAAAAAGGTTTCCAGATATTAGGGTGGCATTTTTCAGCTTCGTCCAACAAAAACACGGAATAGGGATCCGAGTTCAATTCGTTAACAAGACGTCCGCCTTCTTCATGACCGACATAACCTGGTGGGACTCCCATGATGCCGGAAACACTGTGTGGCTCGGTATAATTTCCCATGGCATAAACCTGGACACGACGAGAAGTCGAATAGAGTTCGGCAATGCGTTTGGCCAGTTCGGTCTTTCCGACGCCTGTCATACCAGCAAATAACATGACAGACGCTGGTTTGCCTGGTTCGTTTAAGCCGGATTTAATCAAACTCAGTTCGTTAGCTACCAGACGAACGGATTCATCCTGACCCACGACTGCATCCAATAAAGGGTCTTCAAATCCAGTCGTCTGAGATTCTCCTGAAATGGTTTCTGCTGGAATCCCCGTTTTTTCTGATATGGCTGCAACGATATCGGAGAAATGGATTTCATTCCGTTCCATGTTGTGCTGTGTGCGATCGAAGTCGATATTGGCACAAATCTGTTGAAGTAAATTGACCGATTTTGCAGGATGGCATTCATTGAGAATGAAAGTTGATGTGAGTGCAACAGCGCGTTCCGCAACGCTTTCATCAATTGAAATCTGATATATATTTTGAAGCATCTCAGCGTGTCGCCCGGCAATTGTATTTGCAGTTCCCTCAGAGGGCTCGTCCAGTTCAACACGGGTGAAATAATCGAGCATTTGGGCATCACTGCTGACGAGGTCGTTGAACTCCCAGCTAGACATCACGCCAATCACGCGCAAATTCGCCCGACTGATCATGGACCGCAAGAGAGGTTTATTAGAACCACCCTGGCTGCGTCTTAAAAGCGATCCAATTCCATCCAGGCAGAGTACAATTCCCTGCATCTTGGCAATGCTTGCAAAAATTGATTCCAGGCAGGCACGGCTATCTTCAGGACCAACATTATGACAATCCAGCCAGAGAAATCGTTCGTTACTCAAGAAGGGACTCTTGCCCTGGGTATTTTTCAAGGCAAGGGAGCGAATTAACGTGGTCTTGCCGACTCCTTTATTTCCCGTAATCAGGACATGTTTTCCAGGCAAATAAAGCGAACGCAGAATTTTATCAACCGCAAATCGCATTCGGTCATCATCAACAATGCCATGCTCTAAAGGACTAAGATTGCTGTTAGCCCAACTTGTTAAATCAACAACTGGCAGTAATCCAGCAAGGTGCTGCAAGATGTCATTGGTTTGATCGACATTAGAATTTTGAACAAATGAATGTTCCATGTTGAGGGGTAACCTTCAGTAATTAAACAATATAAAATACTCAAACAGGCTAACTTGAATGTACGCTGGTGCAAGTAATTATGTTCAGACAGGATGGGCGTAAATACTTGTCTTTAATAGAGCTTAAGATGATGTCAATATTTATTTTACGAAAATGTTCAATATGCCAGAGTGGTTGAAGTATATACAAGAGGTCAGATCGCTTCAAGAAAAAACTACACGCTTTTACCTCCTTGAACTCCATTTATGTTTAGTAGGAAGTTGGGATGAGATTTGTGTACATCTTGGATTACTTACCGAGTAGATGTTTTGAGAGAACAGGCTACGCTCTGCACCTGATTCACACGCTGGGTCCGATTGCCGGCGGCATTGTACGTATCGGCAAAAGAGGAGAAGGGGGTGTTGCTTGAAGTGAAGTGTGTGATCTGCGTTTCCCGACCAGCGGCGTCATAGGCCATGCTGGTGAGACTAGAGCATCATAAACCGGGGTTAAATATCCTGTCGAAGATTGGATCTGGCGATTTGCTGACCAGCCATCTCTTTCTTTCAGATCTCCAATTAACTTCCGAATTTCACTCGCTCCGCTTGATTAGCTTTTTACCTAATTCTACTGCATTAAATGGCTGGCTTGTATCAAAATTCCTCAATGCTTCTAAGAACTCATCTGGTGGTAGGTATGAGTGTTCTTCTATATAATGAAGTATCATATCCGGTGATGTGAATACGATTTTTTGCTCTCGTGAAGGAATCCTGAGTTCTGTGCAACCTAGATGACGCATTCCGCCAATCTTGCACCTGATCTTTGGATACGCTTTACACAAATTACAGGGGTGTTGTCCTCTAATTCGAGCAACATGGACATTGATCCCCTTTGGTATGCAGCAGATCAAGTCTCGTAATTTCTTAACCAGTGCGTTGTCTATAGGCCCAACTGGGAACGAGTGATTACTATCCAGCCAGCCGATAGTAAGAAGTTTTTCAAATTCACAGTCATCGGCGAACTCGTACCAATATTTGTTGTCGGTGCCCCGCCTTAAAGGGGAAAGATCCTCAGAATACATTTTCAATATTCCTTTGTGCATGCTGCCCAAATACAATTTCCCATGCTTGGTTCTAATAACTTACTAAGCTTAGTGGGGTTGTATACGGTTGTTGAGTTTTTAAGGATGCAGAGTGGGGGGCCTGCTGGATGTCCAGGTGCGAAAAGAGTATAGTCCGGAATTTTAGCACCTTCTAAGTAGGTAGCCATTCCTTCTATGTTATTCATTATTAAATCTCTGACTTCTAAATCATCGTGAGATTTAGCAGCATAAAGAAGTTTTTCCCAGTTCTCTCCTTCCATATATAACCCTGTTAAATCTTGTATATTAATATCTTTTCGTGGTAGTGTAATCGAAGTTCCTTTGGGGACGGTAGTGTCAGGGCATTTTAGGTATTTGCCATGGCCAGCAAATGCACGTCCAGGTCCACCTCGCAAAACAAGTGCAGCTTCTTTATGGCCTCCAGTAGTTCCCAGCGCACGCGTTGTCCTCTGCAAAGGGGTGCTACAGCTTTGTTGAACTGTTTTACAAACTAATCTTCTTCCCGTGCTAGTGGCTACTTTGAATGTACTTCCAATAGCTCCTGTTACTGTCTCAGTAGTAGTAGCAAGATCACAGGCATCCAGCGTCATCAGCTGCCTGCGACGACCAATGTGGATTGCGTCATGCGTTATAATATCGATCTCCCCTCCGCAACGATCGAACGTCTTTGCATATTCCTCATCTTTGGCTGCTATCCTAATTCTTTCTTCAAGACTTTCTTTTTTGGGTATGAATACTGGGATAAAAAATGACCCAAATCTTTCCCAGAAACCATAAGAATTAACCTCTTCTAACTGCCTGCACTGATCTGGGGATAACACATAGCGGTAACCATCTACATCCCAAACTCTGGGCAAATATCCATTATTCGGACCAATGGACCCTTTCACGATTGTATATTTTCCGGACCATCCTCGTCTTCTTTTACTGCAGCTGTCATTGCAGGCCTCGGCGATAGTCCATCCAGGTAGTTTTTTGGTCTTAATTCGAGACCTTATTATGCTATGCTTTCTACCAACGATTCTGGTTCCCTGGCATTCACATATAAGCTCAAGGTACCGGTTGGTATAATCAAGCTCAGTCCTCCATTTACTTGGTCGCTTGATATGCCCCTGCAAACCACTCGGATCCGTATCCGTCGCGGCATTGTTGCCCACATAGCGATAAAGATTATTGTCACCGGCATCAAAGCCGATGGGGTCTTCTGATTTGAACCGGCCTTGGTTGGAATCGTAGAAACGGTTGCGAAGACTGTAGAGTCCGCTTTCGGAATCCCTGTAATAGCCTTCTTTGCCCGCCCATTGGTAGGGATTCACGGTGGTGCCGGTGCTGCTTTTGACTTCGCCAAAGACGCTGTAGAGGTAGCTGTCGGTAACGGTCTCTGAGGCATCGGTCAGCTCACGGGTGCTGCCCAGGGGATCGAAGTGATAAAAGCTGCTGTCCGCATCCCGGGTCTGACTGATCAGATTCCCGTAGGCTTGCGGCATTACCGTGTATTCGGCGTCCACGGTGCTGACCTCATCCTGTTCCAGAATGATGTTCTGGTCGTCCCACATGTAGGATGTGAATTCCAGATCGGTCTCTTTGGAGAGACGGAGTTCGTCGCTCTTTTTGTTGACCGGGGCATAGGTGTAGGTCACCAGATCGCCGTTAGGGCTTTCAATTTCCGCCAACTGGTTTTCGTAGGTCCAGCTATAAGTCGTAATATCGCTCACCGGATCTTCGATCGAGGTCTGATTGCCGTTTTTATCATAGGTGTAGGTGGTGATGCCTGCCGTCTCTTCCGAGGTTTCCAGACGATTGGCGGCATCGTAGACGCTGGTGGTGATCGTGGAATCGTTGTTTTCAACCAGCCGATTTCCGACGGCGTCATAAGCGAACGTCGTAATCGTTGTTCCCAGTGAATCGGTATAACGTTCGGAAAGGACCTGTGAACTAGAATCGTAAGTCCATGTCGTCACGTCCCCATCCAGATTCACACGCTGAATTCGATTGCCGGCGGCATTATACGTATCGGCAAAAGAGGAGAAGGGGGTGTTGCTTGACGTAAAGTGCGTGATCTGCGTTTCCCGACCGGCGGCGTCATAGGCCATACTGGTGCGGGTGCCGTTTGCCAGTTGTTTGCGAGTCGCGCGTCCGACCGCATCATAGCTGAACGTGGTCCGTTCCGACTGCTCATTCACTAATATAGACTGGTCGCGCTAAGCGTTGTACGTATCTTAGTTCGGCAGGCCCTACATGCTTATAGCTTTCTCACGGACTCTAACGTTCAGAGCAGGTAATTGTCATTTTCGTTTTACCTGGATTTTGCCAGGCGCGATTCGAGTGGCGACCGCAACACACGCTTCCTTATTGATCCGAACTTCAAACTCCTTAGTGCCTTCTTCACCAAGGTAATCGTCCATATCACCGAAATAGTTCATGGGAATGATCGAGTTCGTAACGTACTCATGTGTCGCACCAGTAGAGGGTTTTATCCAAAATGATTCTTCAGACTTTTCTAACTCGAATAAGCCGTAACTCAGATAATTTTGAGAAAGAGAACGCAAAAAGGCTCGGCCTTCTAGTTTTCTGATTTCCGATTCATTTAGATACTCAAGATTCTCAAATGCTTCTTTAATAGCATCCTCATAAGCCTGCATGAGTTCGCTGTTCGACTCATCATAGAGGTAGGCTTCGTCTTGCACCCCTTCATGACAATCAGCGCAGATCCAGATAACTGATCCTTTTACTATTTGAAAACTCCCTCTAACATATATTTTATCCTGTGCTACGAGGGACTCAAGTGCAGGATCAACTGGAGACCCATTAACCATCGGAATAATTTTAGTTGAATCGCAATATTCACATTTATGTGGTTTACTCTGTTTCGTTGTCATTGTAGACCCTACTGTCTTTTAGATCGCTGGCAAGCATCGAATTTTTTTTGCCATTTTACCAATCGCCTAAAAATAACTTCTTTCTCCACCGGGGTTCCGCCATTTGTTTGCAACCACTTCCAAATGTATTCCGCTGCCTCTAATTCTAACTTTACTTCAGTATTTTGTGAGCCAGTCTTATTCAGATATTCTATCCAAGCTTTGATTCGGTTTTCAACACTTTCACCTTTGGAACGGCCTTTCGCCCACTTTAAATACTGTTTGAAATGTTTATACTCCTCAAGAAATTCTATTCTAGTTGCATCTTTTCGTAAGAAAATAACGGGATTGCCTAATTCATCAAGGCTAAATAATGCATTGATTCTCTTTCGATTTCGCTCAAAACTATTTGGGTCTTCTGGAAATAAGCGATTTCGTTTGTATAATAGCTTTCTTGAAGCAGTTGTGTCCCATTCAATACGAACCCCCAGTTTTCTCAACTCTTTCAATTCCTCTAATTCTTCAGTGAGGAGTTTGTCACCCCTCCTGACTGTATCGAGGTTTGCAAGTTGCCCTTTTGTTTTTTTTGCTGCTCCTTCTAATGCATCCTCCGTTTTGACGATCAGGGTCCCGTCTTTAGTTCCACTCGCTGACACCGCATCATCTACCTGAGCCAGAACTCCAGATTCCCCTGAGCATCGTAGGTGTACGTCACCGTGCCGGTAGAGATGTCGCGTGTGGAACGTTGGCCGATGGCATCATAGACCCAGGTGACAATCTTGCCGGTCGGCCAGGCCACGCTCTGGACCTGATTCACGGCGTCATAAGTACGTAACCGTTTCAGCAAATACACGGTCTATCAATGACTGAACTGAATCGCTGCCGGGTTCAGCGTCGGCGGGTGTAGTGGGCTTCCGGGTGTTGCTTCAGCCATTGGTCTGGCAGCAGTTCTTCCAGGCGATCGGCGGCGTGATCGGTGATCCGCGTCAACACATCGCGCAGATAGGCAAACGGTTCCACTTCGTTTGCTTTGCAACTGGCCATCAGGCTGTAATGCACGGCGGCCGCCTGGCCGCCCCGGTCGCTGCCGACGAACAGATAATTCTTCCGGCCGAGGGCACAGGGACGCAAGGTGCGTTCGGCCAGGTTGTTGTCAATCGACAGGATGCCCTCGGTACAATACCGCGTAAACCCGGACCAGCGGCTTAACAGATATTGAATCGCCGCTGCCACCGGACTTTTCGGTAACAGACTGCGCGCGGTTTCCGTCAACCAGTCGCAGAACTTTTCCAGTATCGGTAGCGCCTGTTTCTGTCGCAACTGCCAGCGGCGTTTCCACCAGTGTTCGCAGTCCGCCGGCTGTGGCAGATCCGACTTCAACACGCCGGCTTCCCGTTCGATCGCGTATAACTGCTGGATAAACAATAATGCCCGGTGAGCGGCTTCCGGCTGCACCGTCCGCGCATCGTAAAACTTGCGTCGCGCATGCGCCCAGCACAAGACCTGGTGAATTCTGCCTGACCGGTACAGTTCTTCGTAGCCGGCATACGCGTCTGCCTGCAGATAACCGCAAAAGTGTTCTAAAAACGCCTGGGGACCGGCGCGTTCCCGGTTCGGGGTGAAATCATAGACCGAATACGGGTGCGCGACATCGCCACAGTAAACCCAGAACCGGCCGGTCCGCGTGCGGGAAAGCCGTTGGTCCTGGACGGGAATCGTCGTATCATCCGTATGTACGACGCTGGATTGCAAAACCCGGCTTTTCATCAGATCAATCAGCGGTTGCAGTAATTCTGCGGTTTCCAGGACCCAGCGGCTCATCGTGCTCCGCGAAAGCTGTACGCCATTCCGGCTGAGAATGGATTCATGACGATACAGGGGGAGATGATCTGAGTATTTCCCCACCAGGATCGTCGAGAGCAAGCCGGGGCCGGCGAAGCCTTTGGCAATCGGCCGGGCAGGAACTGGAGCCAGCGCCACATGCTCTTCACACTCCCGGCACGCGTATTTGAAACGTACGTGCTCGATCACTTTCAGGCTGGCAGGAATGAATTCTAACTGTTCGTGGCTGATTTCTCCGATCCGCTGCCGTGTCTGGTCGCAGCAGGGACAGCGTTTTTCCGATTCGGTCAGGTCATGCTCTACCCGTTCCCGAGGCAGATGATCGGGCAGCTTGTTACGGCCACCGCCACGACGGCGATGTGCGGAAACCGTCGTGGGAGGAGGTTCATCGTCCTCGGGCTCGGCCGCTTCCTCTGGAGTATCGGGTTCGTCAAACAGACTCATTTGATTGGGGGCGATCTTTTCAGAACGGGCGCCAAACCGCTGTCGCAGCAGCCGATCAATGAAATGTTTGAGTTGCTCGACTTCCCGCTGTTGCTCTCCCACGGTCTCACCCAACTGGTGAATCATATCATGGCAGGATTGGACGTCGTTCGGCAATGAGGATCGTTTCTGGTTCATGTTCCACGTCTTAACATAATCGTTGTCAGGCGGGAACTGTTTTTTTATGAAGTCGATACTTTTTCTGAAATCTGATAGCGTTTTCTGCGCTGCACGCTGGTCAGGTCGATGCCCTGCAGCAGGAGCCCCAGGTCGATTGAGGACAGTTGTAGGCCATGTGTGCCCTCCGGGCTGGAGAGACGCTGATATGTGCCCGCTTCCAGCCGTTTATACCAGATGGCCAGACCATCGTGGTCCCAGTACAGCAGCTTGATCCGATCCTGTTTTTTGTTGAGAAACACAAATAGTCCCCCGTCGAGTACGTTTTGCTGCAGGTAGACTTCGGTCATTCGCAGGAGGCCGTCAAAACTTTTGCGCATATCGGTGGGGACCGTGCAGAAATAAATGCGGGTGGGCAGATTCAGCATGCGCGCTGCTCCAGCGCGGCGAGCACGGTTTCGAGCGTGGTTTGATCACAGCCGTTTCCGACGCGAACCGAGGTGCCCTGTGAGAACACGATTTCAATCGGCGTGGCAGGGAGTTGGACTTCAACGGGCAGAAAGGAAGCTGCAGCGGTTGTCTCGGCATCCCGCTTTTTCAGTTCCCGTCGCCAGTAGTGGTAAGCTGGTTCGCTGAGTCCCTCACGCTGACAGAAGGCACGGATCGAGAGTCCGGACTGCAGTCGGTCAGAAAGGGTTTGTCGCCAGAACGCTTCACGGTTCGGGTTCCGTCGCTGGTCGGCACGCGGGGTTGGCTGGGATGCGGGCATCGCTTTCGCTCCTGAATATGCTGGTGGTTAAAACACATGCAGAATACGATACACGTCAAGGTGTATTTTGTGGGCCGGTTACACAATAAGCACCGGTATTGGTGCTGCAAATCTGTCGGCCCAGCGCGGCACACAGGTTGGCAACACGGATCACAGCTGCTTTACAGCTGCGTTGCTCCCCGGAAAAGAAGACCTGAGAAATTAATGCCCAGAGCGTGACTGCCGGTGTGTAAACGTCATCCTCGTCGGAACCAAAATTGATTTTGTGTTCATCGAAGATCTGCTGCCAGCCCTGGTCATCGATCACATCGGCCAGCGGAAGCGAAGCATTTTGCATCATCGAGCGTTTGAAAAGAGAAAATGATGCTGCATTCAAACGGGAAGCTGATATAAATGGCATAGAACCTTCCTTGGTCAAATGTTTTACCCACACCAACCCAAGGAAGGTCTTGCCAGAACGCAGCATAATGCCAGGAAAGGTTTTGCCAAACACAATTTCCAGCGAACTGGCAAAAAATCAGAAAATTAAAACCGTGACTGCGTCACGCGGGAGTCGTTGCGCAAACACAAACTCAAAAAACAGCGGCAGTGCCATTCGTTCCTGACACCTTTTTCTGTCCATTTTATTCTCTTCCAAACCTGGCTGAATAAATTGACTATATGGGCACATAATCGGCTTACAGACCGATTGTTCCATCGAGCAGTGCGTCAGTAAAATCTGCCTGGTCAAGTTCAGCACCCTGCAGGTCAGCTTTAGACAAATTAGTATGACGAAAATTGCAATCGTAAAGGTCAGCTTGACGTAAATCAGCTTCTTCAAAGACGCTTCGTTCGAAGTTTGAATGGGCTAGCTTTGCTCTCCTTAAATGCGTAAAACAAAATGAAGTGCTTCTTAAATCAGATTCAATGATACGTGCTCTGTAAAGATCGGCTTCATCAAAAGAAGCTCCAATCCCACGTACGCGCCAGAAATGGGCGAGTGTCAAGTTTGATTTTACAAAGCTGACTTCCCTAATACTTCCGAACTGGAAATCAGAAGTCGGTAGGTCGCATTCATCAAAACAGGCGTAATCAAGTACGGCATAAGAAAAATCTGCTGCCGGCAATGAAATACGTGATATCTTAATACCACGTAAATCCGCATTATTTTCAACCTCTTCTGCACCTGGTAACTGAGCTAATGGTTCAACCCAACTACGATCAGCGAGAATCGAACAAACAACTTCTTTCTTTAACTTCTCTCCTTGAGCAGTCAGCCAACGTTCACGAAGCTCTTTTGGTGTTAATTGCATTAACGTGAACCTTTAAAATTACGATTCGGAATCCATTTAATGACTTTCTCTCGACCAAGTTTATCAAGTCCTACGATTCCAATTTCTTCAATATTTTCTGTTGGTACTCTTCTTAAAATTGCTGTTTCACCTTCTCCTTTGCGCAATTTCTTGACAGCTTTAGATGCATACCGGTGAGTGTCCCAGCCTAAAACCCCTCTAATTTTAACCACTAAGCCTCCTTCTAAAGCAAAATCAACTGGAAATTGTTGTGTCGGATTACCTCCCAAACCTGATGTAGATGCTAAACCTCGGAAAGCGCTGTCTGGAACACCATTTACATGTTCACCAAGATTCGTATTTGTTCCCCCTCCTGGTAATCCATTTTCAATAATTTCTGGAATGTCGTCGACAGAACTACCAGGTATTCCATGATAACCAGAAGTTAAAGATCCTTCAACTGGGTTGCCAAGTTCGTCAAAGACTTGAACACTTTTAAACGCACCAGCACTTCCACTATCTCCTTTTCCTTTTTTTGGCCCCCCCTTTGGTTTTGCTGGAATAGCATCGAGGGCGTCCTCTGTTTTAATAACCAGAGATCCTTCTTGAACACTATTCGGTGGCACTGCCTCATCCACATTATTAGCAAGCACCCCAACGGATTTATTAGCTTTGAGTTTGTATAGTTGGTACCCTTTTTGGATTGCCTTACCAATCACGACACCGCCAGCAATAGCGATTACCCGGGCTCCGGCTGCATCGCCTTGTCCCCTTCCAGCTGAGAGTAGTACATTTAGTCCTTCCAGACCAATAGCTAGCCCTTGGGTACCGGGACCGAACGCGAGAGCAAAAGCGACGACATCAATCGCAAATTGGAGCCTATCAAGCTTACCTCCGTGCTCCAAATTATAATTGTCAACAAGCTGCTGGTATTCACTTTCGATCTGAGATTTTAAATTTGATTGATCGTAGACAGAAAGCGTCTTAATCCCTTTCGGGTCATTTTCAAATCGTCCCCGTTGGTCTCGAATATGCGTCAACTCATCCTTGCCATATAGACACTGAAGTTCAAGCAATCTAGGATCGACATCGCGACTCCTATCTATTACAACCCCAGTTTTTTTGTCGAGTACTATAGCAGGTTCCAAGGCATTTTTACGATTAATCACGTTCTCGGCTGCTTGAGCTAATAGGCGTTCCAGTACTGCGCGATGTACTTCTTGTTGGTATCTTCGCTCTTCTTCAGCCCGCTCAGCAAGTGATTTGACTCTAAAACCTTTCCATCTCCAGTATCCGGTAAATCGGCCTCTTGATCGACATTTATTTCTACACACATCTGCAAAACTCAAATTCTTTGTTTTTTCAGCCTCAACCCATGATAATTCCGTTGCATATTCCCACTGATATAAACCGGATTCTATCAGCTCATCTGTTTTAGTTTCACATTGGCAAAGTATCGTTCTCTCATGACTACCATAGCTACTCTGATTCCCTGATATAGCAGGACTACCTGTGCTAAAGGGAGCCAGACCGTTCGGGTCAGTTATCGTCGCTGCATTGTTACCGACATAGCGATAAAGGTTCACGTCTCCGGCATCAAAACCAATCGGATCTTCGGACTTAAAGCGTCCTTCACCAGCTCCATAGAAACGGTTGCGAAGACTGTAGAGTCCGCTTTCGGCATCATGGTAATACCCCTCTTTGCCGACCCATTGATAGGGATTCACGGTGGTGCCGATGCTGCTTTTGACTTTGCCGAAGACGCTGTAGAGGTAGCTGTCGGTGACGGTCTCTGAGGCATCGGTCAGTTCGCGGGTGCTGCCCAGCGGGTCGAAGTGATAAAAACTGCTGTCCGCATCCCGGGTCTGACTGATCAGATTCCCGTAGGCTTGTGGCATCACCGTGTATTCGGCGTCCACGGTGCCCACATCGTCCTGTTCCAGGATGATGTTCTGGTCGTCCCACATATAAGAGGTGAATTCCAGGTCCGTTTCTTTAGAGAGGCGGAGTTCGTCGCTCTTTTTGTTAACAGGGGCATAGGTGTAGGTCACCAGATCGCCGTTGGGGCTTTCGATTTCCGCCAGTTGGTTTTCGTAGGTCCAGGTGTAAGTGGTAATATCTCCGACGGGATCTTCAATCGACGTCTGATTGCCGTTTTTGTCATAGGTGTAAGTGGTGATGCCTGTCGTTTCATCAGAGGTTTCCAGACGATTGGCGGCATCGTAGACGCTGGTGGTGATCGTGGAATCGTTGTTTTCAACCAGCCGATTTCCGACGGCGTCATAAGCGAACGTCGTAATCGTTGTTCCCAGTGAATCGGTATAACGTTCGGAAAGGACCTGTGAACTAGAATCGTAAGTCCATGTCGTCACGTCCCCATCCAGATTCACACGCTGAATTCGATTGCCGGCGGCATTATACGTATCGGCAAAAGAGGAGAAGGGGGTGTTGCTTGACGTAAAGTGCGTGATCTGCGTTTCCCGACCGGCGGCGTCATAGGCCATGCTGGTGCGGGTGCCGTTTGCCAGTCGCGCGGCCGACCGCATCATAGCTGAACGTGGTCCGTTCCGACTGCTCATTCACTAATATAGACTGGTCGCGCTAAGCGTTGTACGTATCTTAGTTCGGCAGGCCCTACATGCTTATAGCATTCTCACGGACTCTAACGTTCAGAGCAGGCAATTGTCATTTTCGTTTTACCTGGATTTTGCCAGGTGCGACCCGAGTGGCGACCGCAACACACGCTTCCTTATTGATCCGAACTTCAAACTCCTTAGTGCCTTCTTCGCCAAGGTAATCGTCCATCATTCCAAAATAGTCAATGGGAATGAGAGAATTGCTAACAAACTCGTGTTTTGCACCGTCAGAGGTCTTAATTAAAAATGATTTTGCAGTCTTTTCTAACTCGAAAAATCCATCATTCAGATATTCCCGTGAGTATGAACGCAAGAAGCGAAAGCCATTCAGTTTTCTCATTTCCGCTTCATTTAGCACCTCAAGATTGTCAAAGGCGTTTTTAACCGCATCTTCATAAGCCTGTACGAGTTCGCTGTTCGATTCATCATAGAGATAGGCTTCGTCTTGCACCCATTCACCACAATCCGCACAGGACCATATTGCGCTCCCTTTAACTAGTTCAAAACATCCCAAAAGGGCAATTTTATCTTGTAATTTGAGGGTATAAAGCTCGTCTTCCGATGGAGACCCATTAACTCCAGGGATAATCCGAGTCGAATCGCAATATTTACATTTGTGAGGTCTTCCCTCTTTCGTTGTCATTGACACCTCTTCTGTTTATTCAGTTTTTCTAAGCGTTTTATCGTATCGAGCTCAGTTTGGTATCTTATCAGATTCCGGGAAGCAACTTCAAGCTCCTGTGGAGTTCCATCATTTGCCTGCAACCATTTCCAAATGTATTCTGCTGCTTCTAATTCGACGCTCGGTATTGTTTTAGGATCAGTTTTAAGATACTTTGACCAAGCTTTAATCAAATCTTCAGCACTTTCACCTATGGGGCGACCTTTCGCCCACTTTAAATACTGTTTGAAATGTTTATACTCCTCAAGAAATTCTATTCTAGTTGCATCTTTTCGTAAGAAAATAACGGGATTGCCTAATTCATCAAGGCTAAATAATGCATTGATTCTCTTTCGATTTCGCTCAAAACTATTTGGGTCTTCTGGAAATAAGCGATTTCGTTTGTATAATAGCTTTCTTGAAGCAGTTGTGTCCCATTCAATACGAACCCCCAGTTTTCTCAACTCTTTCAATTCCTCTAATTCTTCAGTGAGGAGTTTGTCACCCCTCCTGACTGTATCGAGGTTTGCAAGTTGCCCTTTTGTTTTTTTTGCTGCTCCTTCTAATGCATCCTCCGTTTTGACGATCAGGGTCCCGTCTTTAGTTCCACTCGCTGACACCGCATCATCTACCTGAGCCAGAACTCCAACAGACTTATTCGCTTTGAGTTTATATAGCTGATACCCTTTCTCGATTGCTTTACCAATTAGAACACCACCAGCAATCGCGATTACACGGCCCCCAGCCGCTTCATCTTGCCCTCTTCCTGCTGATATTAATGCATTTAATCCTTCAAGTCCAATGGCCAATCCTTGCCCACCTGGTACCCAGGCAAGACCAAAGGCCAGGACATCTATATAAAACTGTAATGTATCAAGTCGCCCACCATGCTCTAAATTATAAGCAGTAACAAGCTTCTGGTATTCAGTCTCTATTAACGACTTCAGTTCTGTCGGAGTAAGCTCCATAATCCCCTCAGGCGTTGTTTCATAACGCCCCCATTGATCAGAAATGTGCGCTATATCTATGTCAGGGCATATTCTTTTCAGGGTTTCCAGATCTCCTTCGGCTCGATTCCATGTGATTATTTGCCCGGATTCAAGACGTATTAATGCAGGCTCGATTTTGACTTTACGATTAATCACGTTCTCGGTTGCTTGAGCTAAGAGGCGTTCCAGTACTGCGCGATGTACTTCTTGTTGGTATCTTCGCTCTTCTTCAGCCCGCTCAGCAAGTGATTTTACTCTATAACCTTTCCATCTCCAGTATCCGGTAAATCGGCCTCTTGATTGACATTTTTTTCTACACACATCTGCAAAATTCAAATTCTTTGTTTTTTCAGCCTCAACCCATGATAATTCCGTTGCATATTCCCACTGATATAAACCGGATTCTATCAGCTCATCTGTTTTAGTTTCACATTGGCAAATTATCGTACTCCCATGACTGCCATAGCTGCACTGATTTCCAGACACAGCACGAATACCGGTACTGAAAGGAGCCAGTCCACTGGGATCAGTTAGAGTCGCCGCATTGTTACCAACGTAACGATAAAGGTTACTATCCCCGGCATCAAAGCCGATCGGATCTTCGGACTTAAAGCGTCCTTCACCAGCTCCATAGAAACGGTTGCGAAGATTGTAGAGTCCGCTTTCGGTGTCATGATAGTAACCTTCTTTACCGACCCACTGATAGGGGTTCACGGTGGTGCCGGTGCTGCTTTTGACTTTGCCGAAGACGCTGTAGAGATAGCTGTCTGTGACGGTCTCTGAGGCATCGGTTAACTCACGGGTGCTGCCCAGGGGATCGAAGTGATAAAAACTGCTTTCCGCATCCCGGGTCTGACTGATCAGATTTCCGTACGCCTGCGGCATCACCGTGTATTCGGCGTCCACGGTGCTGACCTCATCCTGTTCCAGAATGATGTTCTGGTCGTCCCACATGTAGGATGTGAATTCCAGATCGGTCTCTTTGGAGAGACGGAGTTCGTCGCTCTTTTTGTTGACCGGGGCATAGGTGTAGGTCACCAGATCGCCGTTAGGGCTTTCAATTTCCGCCAACTGGTTTTCGTAGGTCCAGCTATAAGTCGTAATATCGCTCACCGGATCTTCGATCGAGGTCTGATTGCCGTTTTTATCATAGGTGTAGGTGGTGATGCCTGCCGTCTCTTCCGAGGTTTCCAGACGATTGGCGGCGTCGTAGACACTGGTGGTGATTGTAGAATCGTTGTTTTCAGCGAGTCGGTTCCCGACGGCATCATAGGCAAACGTAGTAATCGTCGTTCCCAGCGAATCGGTATAACGTTCGGAGAGAACCTGCGAGGTGGAATCGTAAGTCCAGGTCGTCACGTCCCCATCCAGATTCACACGCTGAATTCGATTGCCGGCAGCGTTGTACGTATCGGCAAAAGAGGAGAAGGGGGTGTTGCTTGACGTAAAGTGTGTAATCTGCGTTTCCCGACCGGCGGCGTCATAGGCCATGCTGGTGCGGGTGCCGTTCGCCAGTTGTTTGCGAGTCGCACGACCGACCGCATCATAGCTGAACGTGGTCCGTTCCGACTGCTCATTCACTAATGAGGTCAGGTTGCCCTGGCCATCGTAGGTGTACGTTACCGTGCCGGTAGAGATGTCGCGTGTGGAACGTTGGCCGATGGCATCATAGACCCAGGTGACAATCTTGCCGGTCGGCCAGGCCACGCTCTGGACCTGATTCACGGCGTCATAAGTACGAGTGAAGGAGCCCTCACTGCTGTTAATCACCAGCGGATTGCTGACGGCGTCATAGGTCCAGGTGATCCGTGTGCCGTCGGGATAATGACGCTGTGTAACTCGACCGGCGGCATCATAAACATAAGTCGTCCGGGCGCTCTCCTGATCAATGCGGACGGTATTTTGTCCCGCCGCGTCAAAGACCATCGTTAAACGATCCAGCAGCGGATTGATTCTGGCAATTTCCCGACCGGCGGCATCGTACTGGAATGAGGTGCGGTTGTTACGGGCATCCTGGAACGCAGAGATCCGACCTGCCTGATCGTAAACAGTGGTCGTGCAATCGCCGTTGGCATTGATTTCTGCAATCGCCTGACCGGCAACATCATAAGTCGTCGTCGTGACCTCACTTAACGGATTCGTGCTGGCGGTAGCACGGCCCGCGGCATCATAAGTCGTCGTCGTGATTTCGCCCAGTGGATTAGTAATGGTAATCGGACGTCCCGCACTATCGTAAGTTGTGGTCGTAATTTCGTTTAACGGATTTGTAGAAGCAATGTCCCGTCCCGCGGCATCGTACGTGGTGGTCGTGACGGCATTCAAGGGATCGGTCACGGCAATGGCTTGACCGGCGGCATCATAGGTTGTTGTCGTGATCTGATTGAGCGCATCAATGGTGCTGACGACTCTCCCCGCAGCATCGTAAACGCTAGTGGTTCGATAGCCGAGCGCATTAATTTCCGCAATCGCCTGACTGGCCGCGTCGTAAACCGTCGTTGTCACATCATCATTCGCATTGACGGAATTGATCTGCTGGCCGGCAGCATCATAAGTAGATGTGGTGCGATATCCCAATGGATCAATTTCCGCAATTTCCTGGCCAATGGAATCATAGACTGTTGTTGAAATTTCATCCAGCGGATTAATACTGGAGGTGGCACGACCGGCAGCATCATAGACCGTGGTCGTAATTTCATTTAGCGGATTGATGCTGGCGACTGCCCTACCAACTGCGTCATAACTGGTGGTGGTAATCTCGTTCAGCGGATTGGTACTTGCGATGGTCCGTCCGGCAGCATCATAGGTCGTTGTGGTCGTTTCACCGAGTGGGTTGATACTGGCGATTTCCCGGCCCGCGGCATCATAGGTGGTTGTCGTGCGTTCGGCTTCCGGATTGACGGTAGCAATTGCCTGACCGGCGGCGTCGTAGACGGTGGTGGTAATCTCTGACAGCGGATTGATGCTGGCAATGCTGCGACCTGCCTGATCGTAGACGGTAGTGGTAATATCATTCAGCGGATCAATGCTGGCGATCGTCCGTCCTGCGCTGTCAAAGGTGGTGGTCGTAATTTCGTTGAGCGGATTCGTTGAAGCAACGGCCCGTCCTGCGGCGTCATAGGTTGTGGTGGTGATTTCGTTCAAGGGATTCGTGACGGAAACCGGCTGGCCTGCGGCATCATAGGCGGTGGTCGTGATCTGGTTTAGTGGATCGGTAACCGCAATGGCCTGACCGGCGGCATCAAAGGTGGTTGTGGTACGATCACCGAGTGCATTGATTTCTGCCACAGGTTGGCCAGCGGCGTCATAGACGGTCGTGCTAATATCACCATTGGCATCAATGATACTTATCTCTTGCCCAGCCGCATCGTAGGTGGTTGTCACGCGATTGCCGAGCGGATCAATTTCAGCGATTTCCTGACCAACGGCATCGTAGACGGACGTCGTGCGTTCCAACAACGGGTTCACGCTGGCAATTGCCTGACCAGCGGCATCGTAGACGGTCGTGTTGATTTCGTTTAACGGATTGATACTGGCGACCGCTCTACCAGCGGCATCGTAGGTCGTTGTCGTCGTTTCATGCAGTGGATTGGTGGTCGCGATTTCCCGGCCCGCGGCATCGTAGGCCATTGTCGTGCGCTCATCCAGCGCATTGATCGAAACAATTTTCCGTCCGGCACTGTCATAGACGGTAGTGGTTCGCTCGGATTCGGGATTCACCGTGGCAATCGCTTGTCCGGCGGCGTCGTAGACGGTGGTGGTAATCTCTGATAACGGGTTCGTATTGGCAATGGCCCGACCTGCAGCATCATAGACAGTGGTGTTGCGCTCGCCCAGCGGGTTGACTTCCGCAATCGTGCGTCCGGCATTGTCGTATACGGTCGTAGTAATTTCGTTGAGCGGATTGGTGGAAGCAACGGCTCGTCCCGCCGCGTCGTAGGTGGTTGTGGTGATCTCATTTAACGGATTGGTGATCGCAGTTGCCTGGCCGGCGGCATCGTAAGTCGTCGTGGTAATCTGTCCCAGTGGATCGATCGAGCGAATCTGGCGACCGGCGTCATCGTAGACGCTGGTGGTCCGCTGGCCTAAGGCATCGATGGAGGCAATCTGCTGTCCAGCGGCGTCGTAAACGGTGGTGGAGATGTCGCCGTTCGCATTGATCGTGCTGACCTGTCTGCCTGCGTCATCGTACGTGGACGTGGTGCGCTGTCCCAGGGGATCGATGGTGGCACTGACCAATCCCTGCACGTCATAAACGGTCGTGGTCCGTTCGCCTTCCGGATTGACGTCTGCAATTTTTTGTCCGGCGGCATCGTAGACCATCGTGCTGCGCTGGCCCAGCGGGTTAATCGTGGCGATCTGTTGCCCGTCATTATTATAGACAGAGGTGGTAATTTCCCCCAGGGGATTGATAGTGGCGATCTGCCGTCCGTCAGAATCGTAGGTGCTCGTTGTGATGTTATTTAACGGATCGATGGTGGCGGTGACTCTGCCATTCGCATCGTAAACGGTGGTGGTTGTTTCATTCAACGGGTTGGTGACCGCGACTGCGCGTCCGGCGGGATCGTAGGTGGTTGTGTTCCGGTTACCCAAAGGGTCGATAGTGGCAACCGGTCGGGAAGCGTCGTCATAGACGGTGGTGGTGCGATCACCCAGCGGATTGATGGTGGCGATGGCGCGATTATCGTCGTCGTAGACGGTCGTCGTACGCTCACCCAGTGGGTTGATGGTGGCAATGGGCAAATTATCGCTGTTATAGACAGTCGTCGTAATCGCGCCCAGAGGATTCGTGGAACTGATTTGGCGTCCGATCGCGTCGTAGGTGAATGAGGTGCGGTTTCCTAAGGCATCGACGGAGGCTGTTAACTGATTACTGGTGTTATAGACAGATTGCTGTGTCTCGGAGTCCGGATTGGTGATGGAAGTCTGGTTGCCATCAGCGTCGTAGGTATACGATGTGCGATAACCGGCTGGATTGATGGTGGCGATGACGCGTCCGTCATTGTCGAGGACGTTGGTTGAAATTCGATTGAGGGGGTCGATAGTTGCAATCGGTCTGGCGTCAGTATCATAGACTGTTGTTGTGCGATACTGCATCGGACTGATTTGGGTGACGGGCATCCACAGATTGTTGTAGACAGTGGTGGTGATTAAGCCGGAAGGAACAACGGTGCGAATGGGGTTGCCGATACCGTCGTAGGCAGTAGTTGAACGTGTTCCCAAGGGAGTGACTGTAGCAACAGGTCGCTGATTCACATCATAAACAGTGGTGGTAATTTGCCCTAAGGGGTTTTGGGATTGAATCCGCTTTCCATCGGCGTTGTAGGCAAATGTTGTGCGTTGATTCAGAGGGTTTGTCTCTGCAACAAGCCGGTTGTTTTCGTCCCACGTCTGTTGTGAGACAATGCCCAAAGGAGTCGTCGTGGCGGCAAGTTGATTATATTGGTTATAGGAAAACGTCGTTCTGTTGCCAGAGGGGGAGATTTTCGAAATCTGATTTCTTGCATTGTCGTAGACATTCGTTTGCCTTAACCCAAATGGGTTGATCGTACTTGTGAGGAGGCCATTTGAGTCATAAGTAAAAGTGGACCTTGTACCACTGGGGTTTTCTATCAGGTTGACATTGCCAAGGGAATCATAGGCAAGAGTTGTCCGTGTACCATTCCAATTTTCCCATCCACTTAACCGGTCATTCGAGTCGTAATTATAACTGGCTACATTTTGCACGCCTGTTTCCAGACCTGATAAATACTTTTGGTTTTGGCTTCCAGTGCGATGTGTGAACGTTGTACGAATTCCGGTGGGAGAAAGTCTGCCAGTTGGATAGTTATCTTGATAGGGGTAAGACCAGAGTTGCCCATTCTTTTCAATACTTAGTGTGCGGCCTAGATCATCAGAAATGACTGTTGTTCGACGTTGTTCAGGGTCTAATACTACTTGAGTTGTAGCATTGGGGTAAGAAACATCGAATTCAGATCCGCCTGGTAAAACATAAGAATTGACCCGATTCTCTGAGTCATAAGCAAATGTGGTGACATTACCGCCGGGAGCTTGTACAGAAGTAATGTTTGAATTGGCATCATACGAAAGAGAATAAACACCTCCCCCAGCAGGTTCGAATGTTTTGAGCTTGCTGCCATCTTGAGAGTAGGAAAGTTTGCTCTCGCGATTACTTGTGTCAAAGATGCTTATGATATTTGGTAGGGTAGCCTCGTTACTATATTGAAATGTGTAAGTTTGGCCTTCCGGACCCACCAATGAATCGGGGACAGAAGCTTCGCCAACCAGTTTACGGTTGATTTGCCAGATCGCACCAGCCTGATTGATTTTGATCAGGTGCATATCTAGATTAAAAGTCCATGTTGTATTTTCCACAAGATTTTCAAGAGTCCAGCCAGTGAGTGTCTCTTTGAGCGTCATGCTGATGCCGTAGGACGATGTGTAGTCGCCATTGGCATCTTTGTCATTGAATTCATAAGCCCCACCATCGCCTAATACGATCATCACATTGTCTGTGTTAATTCCCCCCGAACTGGACGAACTGCTCGATGAACTGTTTT
This sequence comes from Gimesia fumaroli, assembly GCF_007754425.1. NCBI lineage: Bacteria > Pseudomonadati > Planctomycetota > Planctomycetia > Planctomycetales > Planctomycetaceae > Gimesia > Gimesia fumaroli. The sequence goes on along the minus strand of NZ_CP037452.1, from coordinate 5,329,450 downwards.
CTACATCAAGAGGGATGAATTGCGCATCAAAATTGGGGATAAAACAAAAGCCACCGACTCCCTCGATTTGTATTGAAGAAAGATATGAGAACTTTGGCTGGAAATTGTTTTGCCCATTTGTTGGCGGTGAAAATGAACCAGCTAAAGAACCGTTTGTTTGAGGGATCAACACTATGCCACTCATTAGCTTTATCCTTGTATTATATCCATTTTGGATTTTCAATTTGTTTAGTGTCTATCATTTCTACTGAATTGAGCGGGAAAGACTCACTTCAGCATGTATTGCATTTGAAGCTATGGATCGATTGGATGATTTTCGGTTGGGAATATGGGAGGGACAAATTCACATGGTGCATGAGGCGGCCGCGATATGCTTCCACCACCTGTAAAAATACCACCAGGAATCCCGCCTCCGTTGTCATCGCCTACCCATCCTGTGACTAAAGGCTGCCCACCCGGACGGCTTCCAGAGCCACCTCCACCACCTGTCGGACTGTTGATATATCGAAATAAAATCGAGCCTGACCATAAGGTGGTGCCCGATGCGGTACATTTGATTGTGTAGCTTACTCTTGAAGAAGATGTGCTTGAGTCAGGCTTGATGATAGCGGTGCATCCGCTACTTTGCAGAGTTCCACTTGAAGACCATGAAATTTCTGAGCATTTTCCAGAACCTAAGACGGCTTTTAGTTTGAGTCCCTCTTGCGTTTTTGCATTAGAATTAAAATATGTATGATCCGCATTTGGGTAATTTGCATACTTTGAACCACCTCCAGTAACATTCACAGCAACAACTGTTGGGCAGTTTCCTGATGTAGAAGAACCAGAAGGAAATGAGCTTGAGCTGGTTGATGCACTGGTTGAGGTACTGGTTGAGGTACTGGTTGAGGTACTGGTTGAGGTACTGGTTGAGGTACTGGTTGAGGTACTGGTTGAGGTACTGGTTGAGGTACTGGTTGAGGTACTGGTTGAGGTACTGGTTGAAGGTGGAACATAAATTGAAGAACTAGATGAAATAGAAGAGGAATTACTAGTTGAAGGTGGAACATAAATTGAAGAACTTGACGAAGAAGAAGATGTTGACGAGCTTGGTGAACTGGGTGCTGATGAACTGGGTGCTGATGAACTGGGTGCTGACGAACTAGGTGCTGACGAACTGGGTGCTGACGAACTGGGTGCTGACGAACTGGGTGCTGACGAACTAGGTGCTGACGAACTTGAAGGGCTTCCCGATGAACCAGAATCGCCTAGGCTGGAAAGCATAGCCATGGCCCCCATACTCAACTCAGGCGCAATATAAAATGATCCTTGGGTTGATTCGGTTTCAGAAAATGAGATACGAATATTTTGCGGCCAACCGTTTGCGATCGTTTTATCTGCAGGTAAATCTGAATTCAATTTTAATAAAATTGAATTCGATAGATCACAAATGCTGTATGCTGTCCATTCAGGACCTTGAATATCTCCTTCAAGTTTAAACCAAACTTCAAAAGTCCCATTTTTTGTTCGGGTAGCTACAAAAACTGCTCTATCTAGTTTTTGCCTGGGAACGAAAGGTGACTCCCAAACACAGCTTCTCAGGGTACGTTCGCGTAAATCTAACTGGTACTCACCATTAAACTCTAAAAGGGTATACTTAGCACCGTTTATCCAAACACGAACTTGATCAGAAATAGCTAATTGCCATTTGTGGTCAGCAGGATTGTTGCTCATATGATTTTAATCCATTGTTGTGAACGTATGGTTCTTTGTTTTAGGAGGTATTAAAGTATTTCCCGCATATCCATGAATTATATGGCAACAGAAAACTTACACCTTATCTGTACAACAGTGTGATATTATTGGTCTGTCATCAACTAATCAATACTAATCAGAAGTACAAATTGAGTTATTTCACTGTTTGTCTATTACAAATTAGCATGTTATTTTGTATATTTTTGAGTAATAAGTAGCTTTGGTAGTTTGAACAAAGAAGTGTATGAAAAATGAAAGAAAACATTTAGTTGATAAGGGTGTTTTTGTGTAGATGTGTAGTGTCGAGTCTGCCCAATATTGATATGTGGATCAAGCTCATTCAGCTGTTCCAGTGATGTTTGTCTGAACAATATGCACTTTTTCTGTCGAAGCCTTTCAGTACATTTTGCAAGTAGTTGAAGATGGATTCTTACTAATAGTGAGTAATGGGCATAGATGTTTATCCGCTTCGAAAATCCTAAATTAAACAGTGAGTGACGTTGTGTTACTTAAAGCTGAATTGAATAGTGTGAAACGAAATGATGCTGACGTTTCTTCTCTACCAACTTAGCCAAATTGATTGAAATGAAGTACGGGAAAGGATTTGATTATCCAGTTTGATAAACAATTCAAGATAGAAACTTGAAAGTTGTTTCTTTACAAAATGGTTTTATTGAAACATGAAATCTTTGCAGTTAAAAAATTTCGGTGAAACTCTTTGCCTGTGTAAAAAAATTCTTAGTTAGAAGATTGATTTAATGATTGATGAACTTTGTATAATTGGTCATCCCAGTCGACTTGGTGGAGCAGATACGGAACTTGATCACCAAATATATTGCTGGCAGGCAATGGGTGTTGAAGTTCATATTTGCCCGTCAGGACCACTCGATGATAATCAGAAGGCAATGCAGATGGAAAAGCGTGGGTGCATATACCATGAGGCTAATGATTGGGCTTCACTGGAAGGAATGCACTGTATATCGTTTTGTAATGGGCAATTTCTAAAGCATGTTGAATCGATCAAGCGATATGCGCGTACAACCACATTTGTGAATTGTATGTCCTGGAATTTTGATAAAGAAGTTGAAGGCCAGTCTAAAGGTTTTCTCGACTTTCATCTTTATCAGACACAGCATTCTTTTGATAAGGTTAGCCGGAAACTGAAAGGGCATGGGACTTATCGTCCCCTTTACTTTATACCGTACTTTCACGCTGAAGACTTTCCGTATATTGATGACCGACTACAGGACAAGTTTCGTTTTGGAAGAATCTCTCGCGATGATGGAGATAAGTTTCATAGCAGACAACTATGGATCTATGAGACAATGACTTCACCTCTGGTAAAACAGGGGCTGATTCTCGGCTGGGGGCCCAGTGTGGAAAAGAAATTTGATCGGCTTCCTGAATCATATATCAGTGTGCTTCCTCCAGGAGCGATCAGTCAGCGTGCCTTTTACGCCCAGTGCGAAGCGATAATCATGTCAACTGACACTTTCGAAAATCTTCCGCGAGTAGGTTTTGAAGCAATGGCATCTGGATCAATCCTGATTGTTGACAATCGAGGTGGCTGGAAACTCGAAGTTGAAGATGGTGTGACAGGTTGGCTTTGCAACGATGAACGTGAATTTGTCTACAAAGCATCTCGCTGTGCGTTCGAACAGGAAGAGCGCAACCGGATGCGACTTGCTGCTCTGAAAAAACTTCAAAAAGAATGGGGGTTGCAGCCTGCAATGGACTCATGGGCACGAATCTTTGGACAATGGAAAAATTTCGCGTGTTAACTGGTTCATAGGAGAATTTACCAGAGAGGTTTAATGTCTAGTAGCGCAGTTCTTATAGAGCCTAGATATTTCTAAATAACGCAAAATTAATTGATACTAGCTTAAAAAGAAGAGTCAAGGAATGGTTATTCACTCGCTATCCACGAATGATGATTTGAGGACGTTTTATAATACAGTTTATGAAACTCAACAAGAAGCGAATTCAGAATCTTCTGCTCATGAAGAGATTCTCCAGTTCATCAGAAAGCATATATCCTGCCAACATTCACTTTTAGATGCATCCTGTGGACGCGGAGCGCTTTTACGAGGACTGCAAGAGGCTGGTTACCAGAATGTTACTGGCACAGAAATTTCAGATGCCATTGTGGCTGAACTAACTAGCAAAAAAGATTTTCCGATATTTCGCTTCAGTTACGATGATCTTGAAAAATGGAATTCACCAGAAGATCGTTTTGATGTCGTGATTTCATGCAATGTTCTCGATCATTTAGCAAATACAGACATGGTGTCACGAGGGCTAAAAAATTTACAGAGGATTTCTAAAAAATGGTTGCTCATTAGCATTAAAGATGGGGGGGATGATCATACATCTGATTCGTTAGCTCAGGAAACTAGCGGAGATGGTGGACTGCAGATGATCAAGAAGAATTACGAAGACTGGAAGAGTCTCTTGAATGATGAAATGGTTGTCGAAAAAACTTTTATCGATGACAAGCAGAAACCATCCATTTTTTTCTTTTTTGGTAAAACACATAAATACATCTGGGAAAACGAGCATCAGGAATTCGAATTAAACTTTCACATTGGCAAAGGAGGAGATTGGAGATATGGTGATCGTTGGATGGAGGCGAAATCATGTCTGCAAGAATATCACTCTCTCGATTATTCAGTATTTAAAGACAAGAAAATCATCGATATCGGATCTGGTCCAAGATCGATGTGTGAATGGTTTAATGAGGCAAAGATCACTTGTGTAGAACCCCTCGCTTCCCAATATCTAAATCTACCCAAGTCGCAATTAGACTTTGATGGCATCGAAAAGGTCTTTAGTAATCCTGCTGAGGAATTTTTACCTGAGTTACAGAACACAGCTGACTTTGTCTGGTCACATAACTGTCTTGATCATTGTTACTCTTGGAAAAAAGTGATTGATAATATTTATGAATACTTAAAAGAGGGGGGAAGTTTTTACATCAGTACTGATACAGAAAAATCTTCACACATAGGCCATCCGGGAATAGTATCTGCGTCTACATTTATCAAGTACTGCAAGGATACCGGGCTTGATATAAACTATATACATATGAGAAATTCTGGGGAGCCAGTCTGGATTAGAACATTGACTATTAAAGGGAAAAAAAGAAGTGATATTCGAGGCAAAAATCACCCTTATGAGAAATGTTCGGTAAATTTACAGAGTTCTGTTTCATGCAAAAATAATCAACTGATAGATTATTCAAAGAGGAAAATTGAAGAGTTACAATTATTTAATTTGGAAACTATTCAGAAAATAGGGTCGCATGAGAATATCGCTATCGTAGGAAACGGTCCAGTCAGCAAAACATGCCTTGCTCGTATCAACGAGTCAGACATAGTTGTACGTTTTAATGACTGGAATCGTCGTAAAAATTACAGTAGTGAATTATCTGGTACTCGCTGCGATTTACTGTTTACACATTATGATATTAACCCAATTCTCGGTCAAAAAAGTTTTCCTATTCCCAAATGTGTAACTATTGCTATCCCATCACCTTTCCATTGCGATAGAATCATTGAGTTTACTGAAAAGTGGTATTCGACTTGCCGAATATCGATGGTTAATCCCTACATCAATCGCTTAATTTGCGAGGTACTAGGGCTGAATAGTGAAGGCTGGAAACACCCACTTCCTACAGTTGGATTTACTTTTTTGTTTAATCTCTGGATTCAATTGAGAGACACAGATTCAATAAAGCATTGTTATGTGACTGGATTTGATTGGAGAGTCGATATTTCTACGAAGACCGTAGAACGAGTAGATGTATCTGGCAGTGAGCTCCCAGAGCATTACAACCATTCCTATTTGCGTGAGAGCAAATGGGTTTGTCGAAATCTTTTCACTGATTCCCGGTTCGAGTTTTCGCCTCTGGCAGAAAAGGCTTTGGGTTTTATGTCAAATTATCTTTAGTTCTCTAGCTTTGAGCTAAGAGTTGTTTTTGTTCAATCTAATTACAAGTCAGAAGACCAAGGCTATTCAATGATTGACTATGGAAAAGAAGACTTACGCTATTCAGAACTTTATAAACTAGGATATGGATCGGGGCCAGTTGGATTACTGTTAAAATGGGTGCTTGATTCTGGCGTCCAGCTTAAACAAAAAACAATCGTCGATTGTGGATGCGGTAATGCGGCACTTTTAACACGTGGTATCGAATTCTTCCAATACGTAGGAATCGATCTGGCCAGCTATCAAATTGAAAAACTTAATCAATCAACGTTAATGAAAAAAAATAATACTGAATTCATTCATGGGTCGATCGACAGCATTCCATTCAAAGACCAATCATATGATATAGCTTGGTGTTGTGATGTTCTTGAGCATATTGACGAAGCGAGCATTGACAAAGTACTTAAGGAAATTTCCAGAGTAGCGTCGCTTGTAATATTAAGCGTTTGTACAAGAGCTTCCGTCATTCTTGATTCACAGGGAAATAATCTCCACCTTACCGTTAAAAATGAAGAATGGTGGAGAAAGAAAATTTCTAAAGTAGGGAAAATTCTGCATGAAACGGCGTTATGTGGAAATAATATTTCAGTAATTGTTGAATGTTAAGACAGATGAAAGTTCTTCATCTCAGTGAAAGTTATTCATGTGTGTGACCTTCACCCGTTTTCTGATCTATCGGGAATATGTGAAACTCTAATATCTTTTGTTTTTGAATGAGAACTAAATAATATTAATTCAATACAGAAGTATTACAGAGCGGAAATGGGGGGAGCTGTTTCTGTATAAAAAGCAAGTAAATTTTTTAGTCAGTCACATTTTCTAAAAGTTGTGCAGCTTCTATATGACTTGGAAAGAGCCGAAGTGTTTTTTGCCAGGCTAATTTTGCGTTGTGAGTGTCTCCCCTATTTTTATATGCGTGACCTAGTAAATGCCAGGTCTCAGGTGATTGAGGTCGAAGCTCTAGTGATTTTTTGTAGTTGGCAATAGCTTCATCAAATTGATTGAGCTGTAGGTATGCCGTCCCCAGATTGTGGAAAGCCGAAGCATCATCAGGATCCTGCTCGGCCAATCTTTGCAAGACATTCAGTGAGTCCTCTGGCGTAGATTGTTCGAAGTGTAAACGGCAAAGCTCTCTCAGTAAATCGAGTTCTTGTGGTTTCTGTTCAATCTTGTTCTGCAATAATTCAATCGCTTGATTAGGATGACCTTGCTGCTCCAATAATCGGGTAGAAAGAATGAAGCCATCAATGTGGGTTTCAACCTGTCCACGCATTGTCATCACCAACTGTTCGACCTGATCCAGTTTCCTCGCTTTTAGAAGAGTATCACCCAGACATTTCCAGGCGGTGATATAGGTCGGAATTTCTTCGATGATGAGGCGCCATTGTTCTTCCGCCTGTTCGTGCTTGCCCATGTCATCATAAACAACGGCGAGGTTATGTCGAGTTTTGTGTAACCGGCCCACAAAATACACCTTGACGTGTATCGTATTCTGCATGTGTTTTAACCACCAGCATATTCAGGAGCGAAAGCGATGCCCGCATCCCAGCCAACCCCGCGTGCCGACCAGCGACGGAACCCGAACCGTGAAGCGTTCTGGCGACAAACCCTTTCTGACCGACTGCAGTCCGGACTCTCGATCCGTGCCTTCTGTCAGCGTGAGGGACTCAGCGAACCAGCTTACCACTACTGGCGACGGGAACTGAAAAAGCGGGATGCCGAGACAACCGCTGCAGCTTCCTTTCTGCCCGTTGAAGTCCAACTCCCTGCCACGCCGATTGAAATCGTGTTCTCACAGGGCACCTCGGTTCGCGTCGGAAACGGCTGTGATCAAACCACGCTCGAAACCGTGCTCGCCGCGCTGGAGCAGCGCGCATGCTGAATCTGCCCACCCGCATTTATTTCTGCACGGTCCCCACCGATATGCGCAAAAGTTTTGACGGCCTCCTGCGAATGACCGAAGTCTACCTGCAGCAAAACGTACTCGACGGGGGACTATTTGTGTTTCTCAACAAAAAACAGGATCGGATCAAGCTGCTGTACTGGGACCACGATGGTCTGGCCATCTGGTATAAACGGCTGGAAGCGGGCACATATCAGCGTCTCTCCAGCCCGGAGGGCACACATGGCCTACAACTGTCCTCAATCGACCTGGGGCTCCTGCTGCAGGGCATCGACCTGACCAGCGTGCAGCGCAGAAAACGCTATCAGATTTCAGAAAAAGTATCGACTTCATAAAAAAACAGTTCCCGCCTGACAACGATTATGTTAAGACGTGGAACATGAACCAGAAACGATCCTCATTGCCGAACGACGTCCAATCCTGCCATGATATGATTCACCAGTTGGGTGAGACCGTGGGAGAGCAACAGCGGGAAGTCGAGCAACTCAAACATTTCATTGATCGGCTGCTGCGACAGCGGTTTGGCGCCCGTTCTGAAAAGATCGCCCCCAATCAAATGAGTCTGTTTGACGAACCCGATACTCCAGAGGAAGCGGCCGAGCCCGAGGACGATGAACCTCCTCCCACGACGGTTTCCGCACATCGCCGTCGTGGCGGTGGCCGTAACAAGCTGCCCGATCATCTGCCTCGGGAACGGGTAGAGCATGACCTGACCGAATCGGAAAAACGCTGTCCCTGCTGCGACCAGACACGGCAGCGGATCGGAGAAATCAGCCACGAACAGTTAGAATTCATTCCTGCCAGCCTGAAAGTGATCGAGCACGTACGTTTCAAATACGCGTGCCGGGAGTGTGAAGAGCATGTGGCGCTGGCTCCAGTTCCTGCCCGGCCGATTGCCAAAGGCTTCGCCGGCCCCGGCTTGCTCTCGACGATCCTGGTGGGGAAATACTCAGATCATCTCCCCCTGTATCGTCATGAATCCATTCTCAGCCGGAATGGCGTACAGCTTTCGCGGAGCACGATGAGCCGCTGGGTCCTGGAAACCGCAGAATTACTGCAACCGCTGATTGATCTGATGAAAAGCCGGGTTTTGCAATCCAGCGTCGTACATACGGATGATACGACGATTCCCGTCCAGGACCAACGGCTTTCCCGCACGCGGACCGGCCGGTTCTGGGTTTACTGTGGCGATGTCGCGCACCCGTATTCGGTCTATGATTTCACCCCGAACCGGGAACGCGCCGGTCCCCAGGCGTTTTTAGAACACTTTTGCGGTTATCTGCAGGCAGACGCGTATGCCGGCTACGAAGAACTGTACCGGTCAGGCAGAATTCACCAGGTCTTGTGCTGGGCGCATGCGCGACGCAAGTTTTACGATGCGCGGACGGTGCAGCCGGAAGCCGCTCACCGGGCATTATTGTTTATCCAGCAGTTATACGCGATCGAACGGGAAGCCGGCGTGTTGAAGTCGGATCTGCCACAGCCGGCGGACTGCGAACACTGGTGGAAACGCCGCTGGCAGTTGCGACAGAAACAGGCGCTACCGATACTGGAAAAGTTCTGCGACTGGTTGACGGAAACCGCGCGCAGTCTGTTACCGAAAAGTCCGGTGGCAGCGGCGATTCAATATCTGTTAAGCCGCTGGTCCGGGTTTACGCGGTATTGTACCGAGGGCATCCTGTCGATTGACAACAACCTGGCCGAACGCACCTTGCGTCCCTGTGCCCTCGGCCGGAAGAATTATCTGTTCGTCGGCAGCGACCGGGGCGGCCAGGCGGCCGCCGTGCATTACAGCCTGATGGCCAGTTGCAAAGCAAACGAAGTGGAACCGTTTGCCTATCTGCGCGATGTGTTGACGCGGATCACCGATCACGCCGCCGATCGCCTGGAAGAACTGCTGCCAGACCAATGGCTGAAGCAACACCCGGAAGCCCACTACACCCGCCGACGCTGAACCCGGCAGCGATTCAGTTCAGTCATTGATAGACCGTGTATTTGCTGAAACGGTTACAGTTTTGTAACCACACAGACCGACATCTATACTGGTAAAGTGGCGATCGATTTGTTCATTCAGGACTCGCAGATATGTTTTTTCTGCATCAATTAACCGACCAAAGTGGTGGTGTAACATCGCTTGCCGAAACAAAAGTTCCTTGTCAGCGGGGAAGTGGGTCAGCCCCTGGCTGCAATAGTCCCAAGCCTCCTGGTGTTGCTCGTTTTGAGAAAGGGCATTGACCAAGAGAGCATAGGCTTTACGGACTTGGGATTCACTGGGATGAGAGACATCCAGACATTGCTTAAGATACTTGATGGCCTCTGGATATTTCTCATCATCTGCATAAGTCATTCCCAGATTGAAGAGCACAAAGGGATGGTTGGGGCGTTCCGCGTTATCCAGTTCGAGAAGCCGATAATCGCGTTCCAGCTTTCGCTTTCGTCCTTCGACACTGTGATCAGATCCTGAATGCACGACATACAGATCAGTCCAGGAGACATCGCCTCCTCTTCTTCGGATAGCGGAGATAATCTGCTCATGAATCCGATGCTCGAAACGTAAATCCGAGTAATTCCGGAACAGTTTCACATGATCCACGGCTGTCATACTGACGTCACCTTCCGGTCCCGGACAGTGAACCTGCATGATAAAGCCCAGCAAGTGGTCCGGATGGTCTTGTGCCGCCAATTCTTTCAGCTTTCGACCGCATTCTTCAGTGATGGTATCATCGGAGTCCATCCAGAAAATCCATTTTCCTTGAGCGTGTTTGATAGACTCATTGCGTGCGGCAGAGAAATCATCACACCAGGGGAATTCGAACATGCGGGCACCGTACTCGCGGCAGATGTCTGGGGTGCGGTCTTTTGAGCCGGTGTCAACTATGATGATTTCATCCACCCAGGGACGAATGCTTTCCAGACAGGGACCTATGGTATCTTCATTGTCGCGGACAATCATGCAGAGTGAGAGTGTATGTGGATAATCGACTTTGTCAGCTTCTATTGTGTCTTGAGACAGTTCTTTTTGTTCGACTGGTGTTTGCCATTTCTCTCGATATTTCTGCTCATTTTCTTGCATGATTCCTGTAAAATTAATATTTGATCCAATGAAAGAGCGGCTACCGAAGTGATGCACGAACGAGTCGGCAGCAATTATGGTACGGTATCCGGCAGCGTTGGCCCTACGACAAAAATCATCGTCTTCAAAGCATCCAATGCCGAAGCGTTCATCCAGTGTCCCAATTTTGTCAACCAACGTTCGTTTGAAGAGCATACAAAAACCGACCAGCCTGGATTCATCCAGCGATTGCTGATCATGTCGTTTTCCCCAATCCCAGGCGAAACCATCCAGGCTGGCTAAATCGGTATAAGTCACAGGTATCTGCTGAGGTCCGCTAATATTATTGGAAACAGGGCCCACAATTCCAATATCTTCAGAAGAGTGTAATCGTGTCAGCAGGCGATGTAACCAGCCCGTGGTCATCAGAGTGTCATTATTCAGAAGCAAAACATTTTCTCCTGAGGCAGCCGCGATTCCCTGATTGACCGCTGCTGGGAATCCTCGATTGTCGGAATTCAGGATCATTTGGGCGTCAGCTAGTGAGCTAAGATATTCGGGAGTACCATCGGTGGACCCATTGTCGACCAAAATGAGTTCATACGGCTCATCGGTTCGCATTCTTAAGCTGTCGATGCACTGTTGCGTGTAGGGTAATTGATTATGCGTCACGATAATAATGGAAGTCAGGCCATAATCCGGTTGGGGGCGTTTGGTCGCAGTAATCAAATACTGATAGGCATAGAATTCTTCGACTTCCTCAGGAGGGAGACCATCAATGTGCAGACTGCCGATTTGAACTTTGCCCGGGTATCCCTGTTCTTGCCATTGCTGGTATCCCGGTCCTGGCACGATTTGGAGTTGGTCGATCTGGTAACCAGCGCGGAAGAACAGTTTTTCAATTTCTCGCCTGGTGAAAAATCGGTAATGAGTCTGATCAAGCAGTCCAGCACGTTCGTAAGTCCAGTTTCCTTCAATCAACCCGGCGAGCACACTTTGATTTCTGACATTGGGAATGCTGGCGACAATCGTTCCTTCCAGAGTCAACCAATGGGCAATCTGCTTTAAGATCTTTTCCGGAGACTTCAAGTGCTCAAGTACGTCCGCACAAACCACACAATCAAATTCTGCTTCAGAAAATTCATTGGAGAGTGTTTCAATATCGTGTTGAACGACTCGGTCCAGACGTTTACGGGCGTCCTGTGCTGCCAGTGGATCTAATTCAACTCCTGCAACCTGTGCTGATTGGCGCTGTTTGAGCGATTCCCCCAAGCGTCCCGTGCCGCATCCCAGGTCGAGTATTGTTTGTGCTGTTGACGGAATTAAAGCCACGACTTCTGGACGAGGGAATTTGAAATAGGGACGGTCTTGTTTGGATGAATTTTGAGAAAGTGCAGGAATTATTTTATCTCCAACTTTTGATTCTTGGGAATGCTTACTTGAGGAATTTTCCAATAATGAAAGAGCCCGTATTACTGCTTGCTCGCTCAAGTCTATATGGTCTTCCTGCACCGAAAGCGCTTCTTCTCCACTGGCACCCTCCAGATCGGTAACTTCCGCTAACAATGATTGGTGACGACGATTCAGCAGTAACGAAAAAATGCGATCCGCTTTTCGAAACAAAAGTTCGTCAACCCCATATTTTTCTTTGTACACATCGAATGCATTTACCCATTCTTTTTGAAAAAAGGCCCCCCAGCCCACCAGAGACATCTGTGCCTTTCCGAAACAGTTCTCTGCATTCGCAAACAGATGGGGATGCTTGAGCCCGTGGGCAATCCGATCGGGTGATGCCAGAAAGGCTTCATACAATTCAGGGATATTATGGATAATGCAATCATCGTCCTGCGTGAAAATAATTGGATGCTGCGCTTGTTGAGCACATAAAAACCGTCCATAAGTAACTAGATTTTGATCGGCTTGAATGACGCGTACGCCCTCCATGTCGATTTCCAGATGTATTTCCGGATTGTTATTCCAGATCAGGATGTCATCAATGAACGCGTACTGTCGCAGATGGGAAATGATTTGACCGATATTGTCAGGACGTTTCCAGGAAAGCAAACAGGCAGAAACGGATTTATCTGGTAGAGGGATATGGTGACTTCTGTGATCTTGTTCTTCGGTTGAAGAATTTACAGGAGAGGGGGGCGGAACGTTCATAGAAACGCTGGTTTTTGATTGCCGCTCTTCAATCGATGTCAGTAACGTCAGCATACGATGCTGATACGTATGCTGAGAAAACGCCAACTCGTGTCCCTGCCGAGCAAGTTTTTCCCGTTCTGACTCATGTTTCAGGTAATAGTCTGCTTTGTCGAGCATTTCTTCAGGACAAGTATAGGTGGCAAGATGCTGACCCTCTAAAAACAGTTCAGACTGTCCGTTCTCAGCCAGATCGTTGGTGAGCAATAGACTGCCACAACCTAATGCTTCGAACACGCGCATGTTGATGTCATTTTTGATACTGCGGTTGAAGATCAGACGGGAGGCAGAATAGATGCGGGCCATCTCTTCGAAATACTTCTGACCAATAAAGTGGTACGGGTATTTTTGAACGAGCGTATTAAGTAAGTCACAGCGTTCCTGGCCAATCAGATTTCCCACAAAAGAAAAATCATACTGTTTCTCTACCTGATAGGGACGGTGGATTTCTGGATCACAAGCTAATGGCAACCATAGTGCGGATGAAATGCCTTCATTTTGTAGTTTTCGGGCACCATCTTGTTGTGCGGCAAATACGAAGTCGTAGCGAGACGCTTTTTCCAGACACCAGGAGAAATCCATGTGTGTATCAATCACCCAGCAAGCCGCTGGTCTGAGATGCGCGGGTAAATGATATTGAAAGCCGTCATCAATATTGAGAAACAGATCAAACTGATCAGCGGGAATATCTGGAATTTCTTCTGGCAGGAAGTGTTCTACTTCCGTTAATTTTCCTAATGCACGACGACAGTAAAATCCAGTCGTTTCGGGACGTGCCTGATTGTCAAAAATGAGAGCGATACGCTTGATATTCACGGTGTTCCTCACTGAATTGAAGCTATTGTGCTTTGATGGCATAGCAATAGAAGTTGCTATCATTTCGGTTATGCATTAGATAAAGTTTCCCAAAGGCTGTCTCAGCTTATTGAAAAGTTGTTGGTAATCGCGTTCGATGACATCCTTCCATCGAAATCGTTCTTCATATTGCTTTCTTCCATTTTCCCCATACAGGTTTAATTGCTCTGGGTCGTCGAGCAGTTGGTTCAGCTTCGAAGTCCAGTCTCTGGCAACTCCTGGTTCACAGAGTAGTCCTGTTTTCTGGTCTGAAACACTAAAAGGAAGGCCACCAGTATTGCTGGCGATTACGGCTAAACCACTGGCCATCGCTTCAACTGAAGTTCGACTCAGACCATCGGGAACGACCGTCGGTACGACACAGAGATCAGAGTGCCGATACCATCGAGGAAGCTCTGCTTGTGACTTCCAGCCCACATATTTTACAAACTCATCTTGTTCCTGAGGTGGATCAGAGGTAACGATCAATTCGAAGTCTTGCCTCGTCTTCCAGAGCTGTTCACAAACTGCCAGTAACACAGGAAACCCTTTGATCGGTTCATGGATGAGCCCGGCAAAGATGATGGAAACTTTGGATTCACTGATTTCTGAGGGGCACTGTTCGTCTGCAGGCGGTGGCCAGGGGAATCGGGATTCGTCCATTCCCCAGGTGACGACTTCAACACGGTCACAAAAGGATTCATATTGTGCTGCAATAGTGGGATTCAATACCAACACTGCTTCCGCATTTTGAAATGACTGCTGTAGGAGTTCATTGTATTCAGTCGATCCGACTCCGCTAAGCTGTCTTTCTAACTGGTGAAGTTGACCGGATCGATTTTTGACCAGGCAATTAAAACACGTCTCTGGGTTGATAAATTGATTGTTTTCGCAAGGAATAACACCTTGAGGTCCTGGAAGTATCTGTAAATTATTCAAGGGACAGAGACACTCCAGAGCCTGCATTCGCAGAAAGTAAGGAAACTCATTGACCGCATCTGCCAGATGTGGCTTGAAATTCCAACTGTCTGTGATGAGCACACAGTCTGGCCCCCACTCTCGAACCGTCCTACGTATACGATTCCGAATGGTATTTGCTTTCCAATCTTCTGGTGCAAAATTCAAGATTTGACTTTGAATAGGAGCACCTGCTTCTATTTGACCGATCTGCCAAGGATCGTAACGGACACAGAAATGTTGTACTTCATACCCAGCACGAGTTAGAAACTGGACCAGTTCGGTGGTATGGATATTGCCGCCCCCCGTCGACGGCCAGTTATACAAAAAACTAACGATGGCGATTTTTTGGTGGGGATGAGATACAGGTTGTTGATGGTTTGGTTTCTCTTGTTGCGGGGAAAGAGAAGCAAAGTTCTCTGAAGGATTCGAGACATCAAATCGTTTTTTGGATTTAGACGATTCATCTTCTAAAATGCGATCGATGAGCATTTTAAAACGTTTGCCGATATTTTCCCGAGAAAGTCTCTTGCGCAACTCGGCCCCAAATTCAAGCGTTCGCTTTCGATATTCATTCGAGAACCAGAAGTCCTGATCCTCGACCGATGCGACTTCAAACCCTTGTTTGGCTAAATATCTAACGTTGGAACTTCCCGAGATCATAGCTAGAGATAAACCTGAGGCAATACACTCAATGGCCTTGGTTGGAGGTTTGTGTCTGGCCCGAAAGTCAGTTCCCTTGATGTCAATGGCACAACTGGCAAGCTCAGCCCACTTAATATGTTTATCTGGTGTCCAGTTCTCAATGTGAACCGATTGACTTCCATTGAATCCTAGTTTGCCTGGGGGAACAGTTGATGCTTCCTGATCTAGATTCGTAAGAATCCACAATTCTCGGGGTAAGGGATTCTGGTTAACCCACTCAATTAAAGGCGGGAGATTCGAACAAATGCCCGTCCATAAAATCGGATCCTCTTCTGGCCTGGGGGCCAAGGATTTAGAAATGAATCGCAGGTGATGATCAAGATATTCCACAGGCGCATATGAATGGAAATATTTTCGGAGCGATTCAGAGTGTGTGATGATCTGTTGGCACTGAAATAGCTTCTTTCCGTCCCGGTCTATATCACGTACAAATCCGTATCGATCTACAGGGCAGTAAATAATCGGGACATCTGCAGGTCTTGTCTCCATCAACTGCGGAAAGTCATATTTAACGATAATAGCCAAGTCACAGTGGGGAATTGAGTCTGCGAAAAATTCGATATCAAAATATTGCGATAGTTCCTCTCCCAGCTCTTTTCCGGTCCATTCCCAGAAACCAATACCATGGTAAATAGGACCTATACAAATATGTTGTTTCGACTCTGTCATCTACTTTCCAACCGAGTATATAGCCCAATTCAAGAAGCGATACTTGAGAAGAGCATGATATGTAAAGCTGAAGGGACTAAACGAGTTTTCGTCTTGTTGAAATCAAGAATTGTTTCAAGAAAAGCCTCGAAACGACACTTGACTATCCTCGTGTTTAGTGTGTCTATATGTTATGGTTGGTAGCTGTGAAATCAAGTGAAACAATAAAGTTTAAGTACACAAATTTGCTGGCTCTAACCTTACCACAATACATGGACATTGCTGTTTATCTTCTCTGGTAAAAGAAGATACTGAGAATCGTATCTGTCAGTTTTCTTTAGCGCTGTTTTAAGAGAATGGGGATTTTAGAAAAATAACTTAATGGAAAATTGTTCTCGTATTCTCCCCCAGATATGACCATGTATCGTTTAGAAACGCGAACTCTTACTTTTCAAGATAGAGAGCCTCAACAACTATCAAATAAACGACTTAGGGCTAGGCAGTTGTGTCTGCAAGAACAATCATAAACGTCACCTGCGCGTCGGGAACTCTCATTATCAGGCCAAAGTACCCTGAATTTTGATAAATCGAACCATGAACCTGACTGCAGCTAAAATCCCAAACTCACTTAGTAAACCAACTTTTGGTATCAGGGCTCCATATGCGGGATAGATAAAAAAAGCATCCAGAGGCTGCCCCGAAGACAGCCCCTGGATGATCTCGAAACCAATCTGTTACTTTCTCTTTTCACCACTGATAACAGATATCTCGCTCCGCAACTGGCCTTCTTTTGCATGTACTCAGGCCCCGTTTGCAACTGGACCGGATCGATTGAGAGTTAACAGTCGGCAACGCAGATCGCCAACAGAGGGTCTCTGAGAGCTGTACCTGACATATGGAGCACGGTAGCTCAATTCACTTCTCTGCAGACCGATACACCAGGTAAATAAATCGAAATTCTCAAACCTGGTCCACCGATCCCCTTAGTCGGAATCGTTCTCAAAGAAACTATACTTGTGATCTGTTATGTTCCCGCAGATTTACGACGCAGATCAGGCATGGTCTTACCTTCTGCTTCGAAAGACATCTTTAAATAACGGCGGGCTGTGACATCAGAACAATCCATTATGTCACTTATTTCTTCCAGAGACTTCTCTTCGTCTAGCAATTTTCGAGCTCTTGTGGCTATTGCTTTCTGCAACTCTTCCTTTGTCGGCATAGAAAGGCCATCCTGGGCATAACTCCATTCCAGAGCCTTGTCGATGGTAGGGGGAGAACAGCCATATTTTTCTGCCAGTTTCAACTTTGACCAACGAGATTCCCACAAAACTCGTGCTTCGGGGCCTATCTTGGAAAGGTCATACTTGGGAGGCCTCTTGCCTCCACATTGCAGTTTGACATTATCTTTTGCATCAGGATGGGTATCCAGATAGTATTCAACAGCTGCCCGCACTGTGGGAGGTGTGACGTCGAATTCTTTGGCCAGTTTAGCATACGACAGTTCTTTTTCCTGACGTCGATGAAAGACCTCTGAAGCATAAATCTGATACCAGTGCTTCTCGTGAGGAACATCAAATTCGATTTCTTCAAACCATTCTGGCCCTATACCGGTAAACCGTTCGGGATCAGTGGCAAATGCCGCCGCAGATTCCAGTTCCTTGCCTTCTGGACCGATTGACTCTACCCGTAGTTTTGCGCGACGTCGAGGGGTTGCCTGATGCTCCGGCGGCCCGTCAAGCATATCTGATTGCTCTTCACCTTCTGGTTTACTGGAATTATGCTTCATAAACTCTATGCAGTGTGGAAGAGGTCCCAGGCGACATAGCTTCATTTTGACATGTCCATCTGTGAAACATTCTATCCGGTCAATGTGTAGAGATAATTCCAAGTTACCCCGGGTGGCATTTTCACCTGCCAGCACATCGTCTAAACGATTCAAGCTTTCGAGAACAAGTTCCGGGTTGAGTAACTCTGACATGTACTGTTCTCGTTTCTGTCGCCGTTCAAGTTGTAGTTTGATATCACGCTCTCTGCTTTCGGCCCGCTGATAATCCAAATGAATCTCGTCACGGATTGATTGTGGGAGTTTTGGGTCGGACAAAGAAATCATCCACCCCTTTTTCTGATCAGCTATGCATTCAATCTCATGTAACAGAGAACCTTCTCGTCCTGAATCATCCTTCAGTAATTTATTCATCTCCTGCTGTATTTCACGTAAAATAACTGGGTACCAGTGTGAATTGGTTAGACTATCGATATCCATTGTGATTCTCCCTAATACAAGAATTTATTCGAAAAGAAAAAGCTACGATGGTATAGCAGCCGATCGTAGCCAGAAATAAAAGGGTTCAGCCTGAAGGGAACAGACGACTTTTGATAGCATCTATTACCATTTGACGAAGCCATTTTTCAGGAATCGTTTTATTGTTGGAGCAGATCCCGGACTTATAGCCTGGGCAAGTGTAAGCTGTATATTCGCGAGTTTCATTGTTTTTCGTGACATAACTACCGCCCCGACTTGGAACCATAGATCTGTTGCAATGGCCGCAGCGAACCAGGCCTGTCAATAAATAGCGAAGTGTCATACCTGGAGCAGGAGCTTTGATCTGCTTGTCCGATTTCGGTGTGGTTTTAGCTAGTGCAGCTTTCCGTAATTTTCCACGCGTTTTTCTTATTCGTCTGACTCGATCAAATACATCGGGCTCCACAATTGGCGTGCAATAGTCATCGATACACAGCTGTTCTTCGACAGGGATCTTTTCAATAACCCGGCAATCACTGATGATGTCTGTTGTGACCTTGGGCCAAACCATTTTTCCTATGTAAATTTCATTATCAAGCCATGAACCCACTGTGGAACCATGAAACGGTTTTTGGTGCTCTGGTACATCCTCATGATTATTAAGAAATTTGCATAATCGGTCTTGTCCCCAGCCTGTCTCATCAGCTTTTTGGAACAGTAATTTTATTGTGTTTGCTGTTTCAGGATCTGGAACAATAATGCTGTAAGAATGAGAATGGCCGTTTGCATTTTCCTGTCGGGTTTCGAGTTGATAACCAAATGGAGGTTTACCACCCGACCAGCGACCTTGCGAAATCGCATCCCGTTTACCTCTGAAAACACGATGTGCTTTCGTTTTTCCTTCTTCGACGGCGCGTATTTCTTCAATAGAATTGTAAATACGTCCTTGAGGAGTGTTGGGATCTCCAAAATTGGATTTTGCATCCAGGATTAACACCCCATATTTGTTATACAAATCACGACGGATCTCTTTCAGATCGTCCACTCTTCCAAATCGGTCAATATCATCAACCAGGATAACATCAGGACTAATAGCACCAGACTTGATGTCAAACAGCATATTCTGGTAACCAAGTCGTTTTCTGAGCAGTCGTCCGGATATTCCATCATCGCGATAGTCAGCCAGATTCTTCCAGTGTTGATACCCACATCGCCTCAATACCAAATCAATTGTATTAAATTGCTGATCAGGGCTTGATGGGTTCTGGTTAGGGTCGCTCATTCGACCGTAACGGATGTAATTGAGAGGTTTTCTGAAGTCTAACTGTGGTCTAATCATGATCTTTTACCTTATTCATTATGTCGTTTGATCTTTTGCCATAATTCTCTGGCAACCGATCTGGCGATAAATTTAATCAACCTCTGTTGCTGTCTTTTTCTTACCTCTGTTGCTAACAGGACCTGCTGGTCAGGTGAAAGACCGTTCGGAAAAGGAAACTCTCCTTCAGCGATCAGTTTTGCTACTCTGTCCAGCTTTTCAGGAGTTGAGATTAGATCAGCATTTTGTGTGGTCGATTTGAGAATAGAGTCACTCATGGTTCGCTCCTTAAAAGAAAGGAGTCTGGAGTGCCTCTCCAGACTCAGAATGTAGAATCTTGAGTTCACAGACCTCTTACAAAGTGCGAGAATTTTGTAAGAGTTTGGAGTCAGATTTAGAAAATGGAACTGTTGATTAGGCGCGGCAAGAGGCACTAGTTCCGAATAGTAAGAAGATCCAGGAGTCAGCCAAGCAACGTAGTACGAGCAGATAAGTTGGTGGCGACAATGCAAGATCAGCGTTTCAGGCAATCTCTTTTAGACTGGACGAGCTAGAAGAATTCTTCTAAGACGCGGATAAACTATCTGAGCTCTCTTCTCTGAACCCAATCAAAAGTATTTGAGACAAAGAACCAGGAGAAATCATCAATTTAGTAAGAAGAGTGGTAGGGGGGAATTGAAAACTTATGTATCAGCGATGGTGATTACGGCTGTGATTTTGACACGAAACAGTACTATGACTCTTAAAAAATATGTATTTGGGTCGGATCCAAGCGGAGTATGTAGGTTCGAGGCTCAGCCCCTTTTTCAACCAATTTCCAGAGTGATTCGGGCAGACGTTCATTCAAACGACTCCAAGATGTTGCCATGGCTGATAACGACCCTGAGCCTAGTGGAAATAAATCATTTTCAGTAACACAGTTTCTGCGTTTTGCTTTTTTAGCCAATAAATGTAGAAATTCCCATTTTCTGCCCTTAATCGGACCAGATATTTTTCTGTTTTCCCAGTACGCTTCTCTAGACTTTTTGATTAGAACTAAACCGCCGGTTACAATGGCTTCTTCGATGTCATCATTATGTTGTTCATCATTTTCGTATAGATCTTTCATATCTCCCAAAGCATGGGCAATCCGGTCTGTTGTTTCTTGATCCAGAAGTGCATTCAGTCTGCTTTTGATAGACTCGATTCCATAGTTCAAATCCGTTTCAGGAAGTAACAACCAGTCCAATTGCGGTTTCAGTCCAAAAGCGGCATAGACCTGGGTAAGTATGACCGCTGAGTTTATCAAACGGTTCTGTTTGCCGCTTTTTAACAGGTGTTTACATTCCAGCCAGTCAGTCTCCAGTTTTTTCCACTCGTTTTCGAGTTGATCGACTAACTGTCGATACGGGCGCCCCGTTGCTCTGGTGGCTTTAATAGTAATCGCTCTTAATTTGGATACAATCTCATACCATTGCCGAGCCCGTTCCAGAAAACAGCGGACGATAAAATTTCCCACAGGGTCTAGCTCATGGTTGAATGCAATAATAAGTCCACCATGTTGAACTCTTTTACCGTCAGCATCCTCAGAAAATTCCTGCACTGGATCAAAATAATCTGAACTGTTTACTAATGATAGGTCGGTGTTTTGAGCCAGATGGTCAACTTGCGACAAAATCATTTCTAATTCATTGAAATTTCCATTTTTTTTGTCCAGATAGGTCGTGTCTTCAGCAGTTATTTCAATAGTCCCTTCCATCACGGTCAGTCGGGGAGGATTCTGCTCTTCCAGTTTTTTTCGAACCAGTTTTTTCTCAGTTAATTGAGATAAGGATTTCGCGCATCTCAAGATGCCTTGTTCCAGAGACTCAATCAATCGACGTTCCGGTGTATCTGCTCCGGACATCAATGTGATAAACGGCCAGTTAGCATATTCTTGAAACCTCAGACGCTGGCTATATTCCTCAAGAGCAGGGCAGACATCATTCCTGATACAAGCCTGCAGCTTTGCCCGAGGATATTCATAACTTGGTTTGTCTGCCCGGGGGAGATTGCTGTCGAGTCTTCGCTCTGCCAATTGCAACGAATCCATAACGGTCTTATATCACTCCTCTAATTCGTGTTCTTTTTATAAAACTATGCTCAAACTCTTACAAACATTGTGACGTTTTGTAAGCGAGTTGTGAACGCCAATTTTTAAACTGATCCCGACTGATGGGTTTCATCGGAAGAAACCTGTTCGATACCAAAATTCAAGGGCAGTTTTAAAGACGCGTAAGATGGTTCGTAAAACAGACGACACCAAACCAGAAGACTTTTCCCAGAAACAGGTGGAACCTGTTGCGAAAAGTTCGACCTGGTGTGATAAATATAAAGCCAAACATCGCTGGATTCGTATCGAGAAATTCCCGGACGGGATTGAACCGCCTCAAAAAGTACGTATCTACAGACAAAACGACTACTTTCGGCTTCAGTTCTGGGACCCAGCTGCGAAAAAGAACCTCACAGAACGGGTCGACGGTGACCTGGTGACCGCAATCTTTCGTGCCCGGGAAATTGAGGAACGACTCAAACACTTTCGCTCATCCGGGCTGGGTCGAGGAAAACTGAAAAATCAGAGTCTGCTGGACCTCTATCAAAGTCACTTACAACGTCGAGCCGATGCCGGTGAAATCGATCCCAAAACGGTCAGGCGATACGGATCAGCATTAGAGCATTATCGCTGTTTTGTGAATCAACCACTGATATCAACGGAATGTCCATCTGCCACTAACGTCAATCGAGAATTGGTCTTACAGTTTCAATCGCATCTTAAAAATCTGCAGATTTCTTCAAACGGGCACCCCAATACAGAGAAACATTCCATGGTTTCCACTGATTATGTTCTCGATGTCGTAAGGGGAATGTATATTTGGGCGGCGGATCCCGATCGTGGGAACTTGATGCCATCCGGCTTTCGAAACCCTTTCCAAGGAAAATTCAGACAAACTGAGTCAGTTGCACCGGACTTGTTTGGTGAGCCCGACATCACAGTCCCCATGGCGGTAGAATTTCTGAAAAAATGCGACAGCTATCAGCTTCAACTGTTCGCCCTGTTGATATTTTATGGCCTGAGGGCTTCCGAACCCTGTTTTCTTTTCCGGGATAACCTGACCTCAGATGGCTGGTTGAAAGTCGTCTGCCTGCCCCAGATCAGTTACAGGACCAAGGGGAGACGGGATAAGCGGCTGCCTTTGCTTGAGCCTATTCGGACATTGTTCGAGAAGCATTCCCGCCACATGCAAGTAGGGTTGTTACTTCACCGGCGTAGCGTGTGGGAAGGAACTGAAAAATCACCATTGGTTAATTATTCCCTGAATGAGATCACCAAGGAGTACAACAGTCGTTGCAGAAAAAGCACAAACCTCAGTGCAGAGCAGGGGATACAGATTCGAGATCAATTACTCCAGGAAGCGGGCGGACTTAAATACGATCATATTGAAAACGAATTTCATCGCCTGGCTGATCAGTTATCCTGGCCAGCCGAGGCGACGCTTAAAGATTTCCGCCATCTGTTCAGCACAGCCATGATGAACGCCGGGATGCCAGAATACTACCGTAAATACTTGATGGGCCATGCCGTCAGCAAGTCTGCAATCAGCACTTACACCCACCTGGATCAGTTACGAGAACATTATCTGGAAGCCTGCCAAAGACAGTTTCAGCCCTTGATCGTAATTTTCACCAGTCGCAGTACTCAGATGTGTTCAGCAGCTTAAAAATGCTTTATTCGAAGAGACCGGAGTTTACTCACCGGCGAGAACCAGTTCACTTGACAGTAAATTCAGTGCCAGATCACGATCAACGGACAAATCTCGCAGCCAGCGTGCGAACTGATGCAACATCAGCCCGGCAGCAATGCCGGCGGTATAAATTGTACTGCGGGAAGTACACGCACCAGCCTGAGCTTCTGCCTGACGAAACAGTGTCGTCGTGTAGTGCTCCTGCGAGGGCAAGTCTGTAACTGTCAGGATCCGCATCACTTCTCCCTGCATCCGCCCATCGCACCAGAACGAACACTGCTCCCGGAGCGATCGCCAGATCGCAGAGCGACTGCTGATCGAGTCCACACAGACAAATACGACTTCCCCTGTGGGCAAGCCCGGCCGAAAGCGATTAGTCACCCGTTCCACTTCTATTCTGGCATCGATGGCCTGGAGCGTCTGGGTCGTTGCCTCAACTTTGAATCGCCCCACATCCGTTGCCAGGTATCCCTGCGTTGTAATATTTGTCGCTTCCACTCGATCAAAGTCCACTAACTGGATTTTTTGCGCTCCCAGAGACGCCAACTGCAGGGCTACCTGCCGACCGATGGCCCCCACCCCGACCACAGAAATCGTCAGTGAACTCAGTTTTTCGGCTGGTACCAGATCCGACTGGCGTACAAAACGATTCATAACTTGATTCATGTTTTTTCTTTTCAGTAGATATAATTTGCTGATTTGAAGTAATCGAGTCCTAACCATCAGAGCAGAAACCGCGACCACAGTTCCGAATAGTCCGCATCTGGATCCGGCCAGAACTTCGACTCCCATTCCAGAGCCGGAGCCGCTTCCCGAATACAGCGGATATATTCCCCTTCCCAGGCCGCGTGGTTACTGCCGGTGAACTCACCCCGGAAGTCGATACCAACCGAGAGCTGTTCCGATTCTGTTTTCCCCGTCTGCTTCAGTTCCCCATAAGTGGCCCCGTAACGAGCCAAAATAAACATTACGGCCCAGTCGCAGTTGCCAAACACGCGGGCAAACGTTTCATGATCAACCCTGCTGGGCTCAGCAGAACGCCCGGGATGCGTATGAATCCAGATCCGGGCAAACTGTTCCGGATGCCGCCCGGCGTCAATCTGATCATCAAAGAAATCGGCGACCGCTGCATCATCGAACGATACAGTCACCTCGGTACATGCCTGGCTGACCAGGACAATGTCTTTGACGAACCGGGGATGCTCGGCATCGGTGACCCCGGTCACGCAGGTAAATCAGCTTGGCCCAGGCATACGGACTGAACTTCAACAGACGCTGTTTCTTGCGACGCTGACGTTTCCGACGTGGTCGGTGCAACAGGCGTCGAGTCAATGGATGAGTCTTCGGATGGGGCATGATCTTCTTCCTCGCTTTCATTAAAACAGGCAGGACAGAGTTCGGAACAGAGACAGGAGCAGCAGCAACATTCGTCGCAAGCGTCACAGGTTGACAGGCAATCGCGGCAATAGATTTCGTCACAGGAGTTGCACTTATCAGTGCAACTGGCACAGAGGAGATCTCCACAATTCGAACAGCGGTGAAGGCAGCAATCACAGATCGTGTGCTCGCATACTGCACAGGAGCAGACATCTTCACGGGAGACTGAGTCACCACAGTCGGCACACACGACATTGAACCAGCGACAGAGCGAGACGTAAGCAGATCCCGAGTTGTAAGTCTGCAGGACCTGCTGAATCAGCAAAAAGAAGTCACACAGACGCCCCTCAGTGAGGGCCCGCTTGAGGGGAATTTTCCCCTCTCCTTCACAGAGCGTGTCTGCCTGCACGTGCGGATGATGGACGTCATCTTCTCCCGTTTGTGCCATTGAAATGATGCGATAAGGCTGGGAGTCGCTAAGCGCGCTCCAGCGAAAGCGGATCTCAAAGGTACCCAGGTCGATGTTTTCCAAAACGACGGACTGTGTCAGGACTACGATTTCCTGTTCATCCCAGTCAATCTCAACCGACTCGAATTCATTTGGTAACGCACAGAGTTCGGCATAAAGTGTATTGAGAGAAGGTGCCGGTTCGTGTTGGCTGCTTTGAATGAGTTCATCCCGAAAGGTCGAACATTCTCGAAATAAGTAATCGAACGACTGCTGCAGCCGTTCCCGGCAAATTCGCATGGCAGCCTGATACTGATACCGAGAGGCTTTCTGGTACAGGCGCTCCCAGCGTTCCACTCGGTCCCAGGCAAATGTGGGAAGTGACTTTAGACTATAAAGTCGGGCCGCATTCTCCTGATACTGAGCAGCGATTTTCATAGCAGCCCTCAACCAGAGTTTCTGGCGAGGTAACACGATCATGATGATCTCCTTAATAGAAAGAAGGCCACCTGCCAAACAGGTGGCCTTCAGGAACCAGTCATTCAATAAGATTTAACGGTAGCCTCAGCGACGTCGACGGGCTCTAGACCCTGATTGACTCTGGAAACGAATATTGCCCCCATGGACCAGAATGGCAATCAGGGTGAGAGCCCCAATGATGAATAGTCCCCAAGACTGGAGTGCGACGCCGATCAGCGCAGATACAATCAGGATACTGAGCAGATAGAGACTATTGAGTCGTTGTCGGGCTCCCATGAGGCTCCTTTCCAGTGAAGTATCGGAATACAGAGTTTGATATCGAGGTCCGCCCCCTCAATCTTGGTGGGAGTAATCGAGACGCGGTCCTCTTCCTGCAGCACATAGTCTGCCGTGGTCGGCTGGCGGTTGACTCGAATCAAGTAATCCTGAGGACTTCCGTGGGGCATACGTTGTTCGAAGAGCACTGACACGGTCAGTCCTTCTGTGATGTCAATCTGATCGGCAAAGCCGCTACCATCGTTGTTAATAAATAGAATTTTCATACAAGACTCCTTTGTGTTTGAGAAAAAGTGCTGCTGCAGTGTCAGCAGAAACGTCAGTAGTCTTCAGGTAGCAATATAGTCGTTGTACTCCGGTCCGCTTCGGTAATAATCCAGAACTTGATCTGGTCAGCTGTGTGGTAGACCGACAGTAGACGATCTCTATTCTTAAGCGCCGCATCATTGGCTTCCGCATCTTCCGGGCAGCAGTCGCCCCAGTCACCGGCAACATGTCGGGCCAGGGCGCGCTGCTGCTCATGTGAAGGCAACTGTTCCATTGCATTGGGCGTTGCCAGGATAGTCCCCGGTGAAAATGCGGGAGGATTCGCGCGAATCATGGTCGTCTCCTGAAAGAAACACGTTGGTTCAAAATCAGTAGATCACGAAGATGGGAATCCACGACCTTAAATCAAATCGAGCACTTTGCTGTGCCGTTGTACAAACAGAGCCACATTCTGCTGTAGACCAAGTTCATCCCAGTCCACTGCCTGCGGCGGACGCAGGTCTGGTTCCGAATCGAAATAAACTTCCAGGGGATTAACCAAGCTGAAGCCCCGCTGCCGGATGGTACGCACGGCTTCACCAGTGGCCATTACGACCGCCGCGTCCAAGTCTTTTTGGGTCATCGTTAGCTCCTTCGGAAAGAGAATACGACCACCCACAGCAGAGCGGTCGTGAAGTAAAACACAACCACCCCGCTTCCACGAGGCAGTAACAATCGTCTGTCAGCAATGAGCTGACATTAAACCTGGCTCCCTGTCGTAAAAACAACAAGCCACTCAGCCCCATAGGACTGAATGGCTTCTTAGGAGAAGTAGCTTCATTGAAAACACAGACTCAATGAGGCAACGCAGCAGGCTTAAGTGAGTCAGAGTTTGTCGCAAACGGAGAAAGATTTAGATTCAGGGATTTCGCAACGGTAATCTCCAATCCGCCATGAAAGGTATCTGAGATCAGTATTTTCTCAGGTTCAAACTCTTCGTCTTCGACCAGAATCACATTACTGGCTTTCAGGTTGACAAAATGGTGAAAGGTTCGAAGACCGGTTTCGTCAGCATAGGTAATACACAATAAACCTTCGGATGTGACCAGGATGTCCTGCACGTTAATCAGATCAGACGAATGTCGCTGAATTTCAATAATCTGGGGCTGTTGAGGCCCATCCATTTGCTCATTAGGCACAATAAACAGAATGGCGATCAGAATCACTAAAAAGATGATCGCACATAAGGCTACTTTTTCCATGGATGTCTCCTGTCAAAACTGCAGATTTGTACTCAGATTGATGTGATAGTTGTCAATTGTAAATCCCATGAATGATACTCATAGTCCGTGGTTTTATCGTCGTTGTCAAGTGTTAAATAACTGTATGGCAAAACGAGCAGATATTTTGGTGAGATTTGGACAACGAGTCCGGGAACTTCGCAAAGAGCAGGGCTATTCTCAAGAGAATTTTGCCTATGCATGTGAGTTGGATCGGACCTATGTGGGTGGGATCGAACGCGGCGAACGGAATCTTACGATACGTAAAATTGAACAGATTGCCGATACACTTGGAATTAGTCTATCCGAGTTGCTTGAAGGTGTATGAGGGGGTTTAAATCGCCGGGTCAATAACCAGAACAGCTCCCAGTTGATCAGATTCGTCCCCCAGAACTTGGGTGGCAGCTTCAATAGTGCTAAATAGACGAGAATTCTTTACACTGGTCGCATTACTCTGGCACACAGCATACCGCAATTGTGCTGTCAGAAGCTGCATTCGTAACCGTTGGATGTCTGCTTCTCTCCATTTCAGTTCAATCTTATCGCTACCAGCATAGATCTCGAAAATCTTTGAATCTTCGAGATCCATTTCTTCAGTCCAGTATTGCAGGGCAGCGCTGATTAATATCAGGTGTTGTTGCTGTAGCATTGATCTCCTTTCTCTAAAAAGCATTTCAGTTAAGGCTATTGGACGTGTGTAGATTCAGCGATCTGAAAAAGAGAAATCACTATATTCTCTGACAGCTATGATCGAGGCTTCATCTAATATGCCGCATTATCACGTTGGATTTAGTCTCCTACCAAATTGAATAAAGCGATTTATACGCGAATTAGGGAAGTTCGTCCTGGTCGTGAAGATGATTCAATCAATGGAGTCCACGTTTCGTTACTCTCCCCGCGGCGAGCTGAAACGGGGCGATCTATTTCGAGTCTCAGGCGGTCCCATCTATCGGGACAAACGCCGGCTCGGTCACCGCGGGACGTTTGAGTTTCTGTATGCATTTCAAATCGGGAAACGCGTCTACATCGAAGCACGCGAAGTGGATCCGAATTACGGATACGGCCGAAGTGCGACGCTGTTTGTAAAAGGTCGATCCTATCGCCGGCCGGCAACGCCTGGCGTGATGGTGAAAACTTACAAAGTCCGGAAACTGAGAAATCAACAAACCATTTAACCGATACGAATCGGAATCAAACCCATTACGAGAGGGAGTCAAGATGCAAAAACAATTTACATCCAGCGTTGAACGCAACATCGAAACCATGATTGGTTCCGATGGAGAGGTCTATTTATCTGCCAACGATCTTTGTGCTTTTATCAAACGAGGCTCTACAGTCACTCAGAAAATCGGACAGACAGTTCCGCATCCGTTGGTTGCAATGCAAACAAAAGCGATCTGCTCGGCGCTGAATACGCTTTCGAATTCGATCGAGATGACTGCTCGCAAAGAAAAAATGAAACAGCCTTCGAGGAACTAGGAAGAGGTGTTATGCAATTACAACAGCAAACTTTATTCGATGGTTTAGAAACAGAATTCCCAGAGCAAACGGAGTCTCTGGTATATGTTGATCGCTATCAAGATTGCAGTCATCTGTTCGTCGATCCGGAAACCCCACTGGATGAACTGCACTCTTTTGCAGAGTCTCTTAATCTCCCGGGATCCGCATACAAGACGACGGGAGCAATTCCACATTATCGCTTGAACAAATCACAGCGGAACAAAGCGCTTGAACTGGGGGCGATGTCCTGTGATGACGCTGGTGTGGATGCGATGACGCACGCCTGGAAATTGCCGGTGATCGGAATCTGTGTCACAGTCTCAGCTGATCCGTCGGTGCCAAACACAAAAGACGTCAGACGGACTTTTGGTTTCCGTGATCTACAGCCAGGTGCATTACTCAAAGCGGCCGTCAGAATGCAAGGACAACTCGGTGTCACGATCAAAGTAATTCGCGTCGTCTCTGTCCGGAAAGAAGCTTTGAGCAAAATGGAACATGATCGCGAATACGGGAAGCGAGAAGCGGCTCGTGAAGGGTTTCCTCATCTGACCGGTGCAGAATTTGTGGATTGCTTTTGCAAGAAATATAAAGTGGTCCCGTCGACGCCGGTGACGCGGATTGAATTTACCTATGTTTGAAGGGAGTCCTATTCATAATGTTCAATTGGTTTTCAAGGAAAAAGAAACTGGCAGAGTGTCTGGAAACACGAACAGACATAGACGATCCATCGGCTGGATTCGACATCATGACTATGTCACAAGTATCCAATGTAGAGCGCATCGAGCTACCGGAAGGCCCAGTAGTTTTAATCTGGCCAAAAGAACTTCACTCACACAGTCTGAGTCAGATTTATCGATGGTTCAGCTCTCTACTCAATCATCAAGAGAGTATCCGGCATCACAATTTAAATCCCAATGTTTCACATCCCGGCAATTGGCACAGGTACGGAATGGAACCGCAGCAGCAGGAAGGAAGGGATTGATATGCAGGAACTTCCACCTCTTCAACTCAACAGGCTCGAACAGAAAGCATTGCTGATGCTTTTCTGGAACCTCCTGATGCAAGGTAAATCCGCCCCCATTGGTAAAAGTGAATTTATTACTGCGCTACGCGATTGCGATGATGAAGAGCTGAATAATTGGTCCCATTCAAACGTAAAGTCCTGCCGGGAGAAATTTATCAAGCTGGGATTTGTTGAGGGGCATGATCTGAATTCGTCTGGTGAAAACCGATACTACAGTTCTCATTTGCAGGCGAAGAAAGCAAATCATTTAGCAGCAACTTTTTTCGCGGTCCTAGCCAGTTTTGTTCTTTTAATCACTCTGATATCCCTGGTTTTAGAAGTTGCAAAATCAATTGTATTTATTGTCAGTAAGTGACCTGGTAAGGGTTGTTACCCGGTCATTTTTTTAAACCAACTTTATAAAGGATGAGTAGTCATGCAAGTCGCGACCGTAAATGAAAACAGAATCGATGCTCGTAAGAAGTATGCCGAATATCTGAAAGCCGTGAAAGATCGACATTGTAAAGAGTACGAAGCCCTCAAGAACGCATATCGTGAACTCTCAAAGGGTAACCAGGTGATCGATATTGTTGCCACGATTCAAAACGCTGGAGTCGACCACCTTAATCGTCCTCGACTGGCGATCGTGAGGGCTGATGCAAAGCTCTGTTGGTTCCGATGGACTCATTTAAAACGACAATGGGGTGCGCCCAGTAAACCAATCTTTTCGTCGTCTAGCTCATGGAATCCATCGAAAGCCCAAAGCGTTGTTCTTCCCAGGGAAACCCTTCCAATCGAGAGCAATCCGCGAGATCGCGTTTTACGGGCGGTGGTTCCAAGCATCCCCCCTTCACTACTTCCTGATGGGAAGCTATCAAATTACCACATTCTCTGGGAAGCCGAATGGGAGACGATTCCGGTCGATCCTATGCTTCTGAAACACCTGGGAAAAAATCTCTACGTTGTTCTCGCTACCTGGGATTTGACTCCTTTAGAGCAAGCGGTTTTACGCGACTCTCAATAATTTCCAATGACCGGGTAATGTAAATTACCCACCCATTATTTTTAACCACTTTTAGAAAGTCGAAACGATGATTGAAGATCCCAAAGCTGGCGAATTTGTATTCAAACTCACAAGTAGCTGTTTCACTTATACCGTCGAAATTGTGGAAGCTGATACCTGCACATCATTGGTGAAATGTGAACACGGGGAGACGTGGGAACTAAATAGCGAGCTATTTCGGAAAGATGACTTTGATGGACTGGCTGAAGAACTCCAGAGACGTCGTGAGAATATAAATTCTGAACTCAGTGGGATCGGCTCCCGCAAAACCTATAGTCACATGCGAGTTTGACCGGGTAATGGTGATTACCCACTCATTGCTCGTGAGGTACCCATTGTTGACTAGCTATTTCACGATGTTATGATTATTTCTCTGACAGGGAAAGATGCTGACTTGACGACTTCTGTGAAGTCACTCCTATTTATTGATAATGATTGAAGGGATTTCACATGTTGCTCGGTTTTGGCTGGTGCCACCTACGCAGTAACCGTTCGCCCTTGAGTACAGCCACGTTAGCGACTGCTGTCTCAATTGATGCTGAAATAGATAAGGCGGATGAAGAACTGTGGCAGAACTTTAGGGAATGGATGGAACAGTCTGCTGGATCATTTCTGAAATGGCAACTATATGAAGGGCTCAATAATGAGCATGGCCTGTTGACATATTGTGTGTCACGGAATCACAGATCATCGGTTGTTTGGGATATGCTCGAATGGATTTCTAAAAACGGTCCTGGTAGTTATGGATTATTTTACTGTCATGATGACGAAGACGTTATGGAGCAAACTGGTTACAACCGGAATCCTCCGATGGATTATGATAATGTTTTCCGAGTTCACCGCTTACTCAATGGGGAACTGACAGAATTAGACGATCCGTTTTTTGGTATGATTGAAGGTAACATATGCCCGGTGCATCCCTATAATCGCCCAGATGAAGATTAAGTATTGAACTATTGAATTAGCAATACTTGGGGCTATCTTGCAAAAAAATAAACGCAACATGTCCGGGAAACGAACATTACCCGGACATTTTTCTTTTTTGGGATTGAAGTGATATATTCGAGAAACATTGACAGCTACAATGCCTTACGTCAATTCACTGTCTACGCGTTAGTCCACAAAAGAGAGGACTATGAATGAACACAACCAATCAAATACTATGTCTCATATTGATGATCACCGTATCTTCCATTAACGGTTGCGGACAATCACAGTCAAAGTCGCCCACTCTAACACCGGTCACAGCCCCAAAACGAGAGAAGCTTGTATCGATTGTGGATGGACCACGACCAACTGCAATTAGAGGAGCCGCTTTTGTGGACACTCATCGTTTCCATGAAATAGAAAATACCGACGAAAAATGGGTTTGTATAGAAGGAACTGTAAATCGCACAGGTGAAATTATGGGGGCTTCGTTTGTGTCAGTTACCTGTCCCACATGTGGAACACATATTTATTGTGAAAGTTTGAATCAATTGGATAAATTCGCAATCCCTAATGGGATCCGCATTATCATCCGTGGTCGCGTGTTTAATGACAATAAGCTTGCGGAGTCAATGCCGATTTCACAAAATGAGATTAATGTTGCCCTGGATGGAGAGTCAAACGCTGAACTGATGAAGTCACCTAATTCAGCAACAGACAGAAAAGAAAAATAAGACGTCCAAGCTGTCGTTGTGGTGGAATTTTAAATCAACGTTACTCGCGCGCTGTCTCATCAAATCATACTTTTCCTATTACAAAATTGACACTCAAGAGATACTCTTAATAAAAGTGACCGGGTGACGGATATTCCCAGACGCTTTGTATTTGCGGGATCAATGAATAAAGACCGGGTAAATGATGTTACCCGGTCATTATTTATAACACATTTTAGCCCGATGGTAGATGATTTACTCGGATCCCCGCCTTGCAGGTTGACGTGTGCATTTGAACAAATATAATTGATGTTTTCATCTAGTCTGTAGTTGTAGGTTAAAGTTTGCTCAATTCCTGGAAGGTGTGAGTGATTTTATGAATATTCAAGAGTTTATTAGCACTGCCATAACAGAGATAGTTGCTGGTGTATCCGAGGCGAACAAATCGATTGCGGAATACCATTGTACTACTGGCTCACACTCTTTTTATGGTGGGCAAGCAGCTCTGAACCAAATGACCGATAACCATGGGCGACTGGTTACAATGATCGATTTTGATATTGTGCTGGGAGACAATGAATCCAGCAGTCAGACAGGCGGAATTGGAGTGTGTTTAGGTGCTGTAAATATTGGTGCGAAAGGTGAGTCTAAAGGTGAAACATCTGCACATTCTAGGATGAAATTCAGTGTGCCTGTTGTACTTCCCGGCGGCTACGGGATAAAAAGAAATGAGTGAATACCCATGAACGGTAAACGGTAGTGTTAATAATTCAATCCTGAACCGTGAATAACTTTAGCTGGGGCTAGCAGTTACCCCCGGCTTTTTTCATTGACCGGGAAACGATGTTTACCCGATCATTTATTTCAAATAATTCAAGGTCGGTTAGTTTTATACTATTTGTTAAAGAAACAGGTTTGTTTTGGCAAAATCATCTCCAAATTCGAACACATATTATAGTATTTGTGTCAGCCTTAGATTAACTCCCTTGATTGAGGATCTATCAAATGTTTGATGGAATTGTCTACGCTCGAGCTGATGCGATGTCTGACCAAGAACGTCGCTGGTTTGATAATATTAAGAAGGCGATCTTCGAGAGCGACAAAGCATTTACAGATGGGAATAAGGAAGATTATTGCTTCGAAGCACTCTGTAAAGGAATTGACACAGCGAAGACCCTTCGTTTGTCACTTCGTGGTGATGATTGTTCTACAACTAACAATAAAAAACGATTCACTGAGTTTCTGGATCTAGATATCCCTGGATTCAAAAGTGATATCACTTTATTCGATCATCGCCAAGAAAAGAACGTAAGCTATTCCTTCTCAAGTATGATTTACGCAATTCGCTGTATGATCCATGAGAATGAAAATCTGAATGCCGCAGAACAACCTGATTATCATATTCTGCTTGATTGGAATTTTAAGGCTCCTGAACAAGCACTAGGAATTTATAAAGGCGATCAGATCACTCTGAATGCACGAAGTATCTGGCTGAGATTACGCGAAGTACTGGTGAAATTCACTCAAGGAATAGAGGCAATGATTGCCATAGAAAATGGTCGTGGGTGCTCAATGGGACCGGCTCCTTACAATTCAATCCGTCCG
This sequence comes from Gimesia fumaroli, assembly GCF_007754425.1. NCBI lineage: Bacteria > Pseudomonadati > Planctomycetota > Planctomycetia > Planctomycetales > Planctomycetaceae > Gimesia > Gimesia fumaroli. The sequence continues at coordinate 5,295,189 of NZ_CP037452.1, read as the reverse complement.
ATTAAGCACGACATTTCCTAATGACCGGGTAATGTGTGTTTCCAGGACTTTGACTATGTGTGATGCAATCCTGATTTACGAAGAGCATTTTTCATCAGCTCAAATCGCTATAAAAGAGCTTGATGACTATACTTCAAAATATAATGGTCAAAGTGTTGTCACGTTTAAGCACAAACAGAAACCATATCTCCTCCCCTACTACTTTAAAGGCAATGAAACAATAGAATTCGCCAGCTGGGAGCCGCATGCCTCGCTGGAGGACTTTACTGAGTTTTTTCAAGTTATTGGTGCAGAGGGAGTTGAGATACCGGCGGTAGCGGCTCAGCAATCAAGTGTCTGGTTCAATGTGGAACCGAGACGAATTCGAGGGTGCCTTATCAGAAGACACAGTGATTCATTAATCTTTATTCTGGTTAAGCCGGCATCAGACGATTTCAAGCAGATGACGCACTTCGATTGGGAGCCGGTTTATGTTGGTGAAGAATCAGATCCAGAGATATTCAACTGAATGACCGGGTAACACATATTACCCAGTCAAATTATAGAAAGTGTTGTTTAAAAACGCATTTGAGAAAACGTTTGACTATATCGAACAAGGGCAAGAGTAACGACTCGCATCACCGCCGCTCCGGTGAATGCTAGGTTAGATAACAAGTACACGATCGCCTTCCCGCTAATCATTCTTTGGATATATACGAGCGACCCAGTCCTTGTCCCCTTGCGACAATTGGGTTGGCGCATCAACCTTAAAATCCCCAATGGTCCATTCGGACTGGATCGGATAATGCATGATCGATTTACGATCGTAAGGCTTTGTTAGTCCAAAATGGTCGGGTGGCCATTTCTGAAGTAGATTATGAAATACCATTTCACGAGACCAGTTGTTTGGTGGACCAGCAAAGAATCTATAAACAGCTTCTTCGTCCCACGGAATGGTCGCTTTGGGATTTTGATGTTCCTTTAAGAGTCCGATCGCATGCCCGAAGTAAAGGAGTATCGCCTTACGCATGTCTCCTTCTGGCCAGCTTGGATCGATGTTCATAGTGGCTTCTGAAGACGAGACGTTAAGTGCATCAGTGCCAACATAAGACCACGAGCTCAAACCTTTCTTGAATGAGACGCGGATTTCTGCGTCCTTGGGGTCAGCACCAAAACTAAACTGAAGGTTTGCGTGCTTCGTCCACTCACCAGCGACCTCTGAAACCGTTCGGTGGATATCGTCATCGCCGTCAAGAAACGCAATCTTGAGGCGAGTACCCTTTTGCCACAGTTTTAGTCCACCAGAAGACTGTGGCTGCTCACGGGAGGTGACAGTTGTTCGGACCACGGTGCTTCCACCCGATACCGTCTCCATTGCCAGTAGTAGTTCTTGCGAGCGGGACTCACGTTGCGAAATAGTCGTGAGCGATCGTTTGGCCTTTTCGACGAGGGATTGTGTTTTTGACTGCAGATGTTCGATTTCTTTGGCCGACATCTTTAGCTTCTCAAGTCCCGTATCCATGGTGGATTGGGTTGTCCCCAGTTTCGCTTTAGCTTCGGTTAAGGCCTCACGCGCTTTGGCAAGTTCATTTGACATATCGCTCAGACGGTAGCCGAAGAGAAATAAGCCAACGACCGTGAAAATTCCCAGAACTGCAACCGCAAACTTGCCGAACCGAACAAGGTCTTTGTCGAAGACGTACGTAACGTCGCCATTGTGTTGGCTTTTCGGCGCCGTAGAGATTAGCATCGTATGGCAATAACGACACTTGATGGCCTCGTCTTGGATTTCTTCTTTGCAGAACGGGCAAATCTTCATTCGAATAGCTTACATTTGTTTGTAGGTTGTTGTTGTTGCCTAACTGCTTGTATACAAAATATTAGTGCTCTAGGGTTATCAGGATTATAGCCAATTGTCAATTGATGGAATATGAACCTGTATCCACTTCCGGGGTTTTTCAGGAAAGACTGAAATGACAACGGATGTTGCTTCTCTCCTCTCTATCAGGATTACGCCGCGTGATCACTGCGGTTTACCAATTGTCCAAACTCCTTGACTTGATGTGAAATGAGTAGCAAGTGATACACTCTGCCTGTCCGGGTAATACCTGTTACCCGGTCAATCTAGTAGTCCGAATGTCCTTGCATCTCGTCATCCTCGTAGATGTAGCACTCACCGTGACAGGAACTACAAGAACGATCATCATGTCCGCCGGTCGTATAGCGACGATGCGCTGTCTTGTCCAAGCCAGTACCTTTGCAGACCGGACAAACCCGTCCCAGTCTCTGTCCTTTCTTTTCCTCTTCAGGCATCGTTGTGCCCTTTCTACATTTGATACAAATTAGTCTCCGGGTAAGACCTGTTTAACTGACAATTTGATATCACTTAGCTTACCTTAAGGAACAATGTCCGGGTAACGTGCGTTACCCGGACAACATCTTAGAGGGTGTCGTTTAAAAAAAAGTTTGAGGATATTCAACGAGGGCAAAAGTAACGCCTAGACTTCTGGTGTTCGCCGGTGTAGTGCTTGAAGGCGATTATTAACTGATTTGATTTCTGAGCTCTCTTTTTCTATTTTCGTCAATCTCATTCCAGTGTTTATCTTTCAGTGCCCCTTCAAATGAATACAAGTAATAACATACAGGCAATACCTCATTGGCATACTTTTTCTTTATCATTCGATGAGCTTCAGCAGGACCAATAACCCTCAACTCATTTTCAGAGAAGATACCTACTTCGTTGAGACGTACCGCAATTTTTTTGCCGATATTCCGTAGCTCGATTAGCTTTCTATTCTGTTTCATAGCCACTCTGATATTCTTCTTTTGGCTCTATTACCTGGACGATATCGAGATATACTCCATTGGGATCTTTCACAACGAAATGGCGTTGTCCCCAATCTTCTGATCGAAGACTTAAAACAAGATCCAAGTCTCTTTCCTTTGCCTCGAAATATGCTGATTCAGCGTCATTCGTTTCCACACTAAATATTACCCCGGAGCCATTATGTGATTCATGAAATATTTGAGGTTGCGTAGGTTGATTTGGTAGCATAAATCCAACTTGAACTCCTGATCCTGATACCAGGTGAAGATACCATTCATTTTCAAAGACAACTTGGAAATCAAAGTTATCAGTATAAAACGCTTTCGCATCCGTGGTGCTCTTGACAATGAACACTGGAAATGAGCTATTGATTTTGATCATAGTAGTTTCCAAATATAAAAGTACGATCATCCAAAGTTTTAAATCTCACCTGCCAGCATTAGTTCGTGGGCAGCACTAACTTAATCAGTAAAACGTTTGTGTCATTACCAGGCCAGATGTTGAGGTGAATGAGTGAAGCGAGCCGGCCATGGCGTTGTTTTTCGGCGCATCGTTGGGATAAATCAGACAGGATGTACAAAACTAAGATGGAGTGCCGCGTGTCGGCAGTTGAGTTCGTCACAGTCGGCTTTCGATATTTTTCCGAAAAAGGGATGTTTTTCAATTGGCCCGTTCACTTTATAGTAGTTCACCGCTTCTTTGAAGTAGTCGACGGTAGCAGGAACATCAAATTCCTTGTCCGGCCAAAAGAAAGCTTCGCCCTTTGCTGGCAGTTTAATACCCGGTTTTAACGGTTTCGAATTAATCACCATCCGCTTCATCAACGGCATTATCAGCCTCATAAAAAGTGGCGGTGGTGGTCCTTGAACGCGCCCCGTAGCGACGTCGAGACTCAGCGCAAGGTGATTTAGAATCTCACCAAATGTATGGTTTCCAGTCGTTCGAACGTCTTCCGATGCCAACTTTTCTACTTCTGCGAGAATTTCATCAAGATTTCGAAATTCTAATTTTCGTCGTTCAGTATTGTCGACCATTGTGGTTTACTTTCAAAAACGGTTTCTTCCAGTTGGATAACATTTCACATCTCCGGAAGCAAAATGAAGAGACATGAGTAAAGGTACTCTATACATGTTGATCAATTAAGATCGGGTTGCCATCTGGATCAATTATTTTGAAGTTTGAAGGCCCGCTTTCACCGCTAATTGAATCATCTACTACCTCAATGCCTTTGGATTCAAAATCCTTTTTTAATTCTCGTACATCAGTAAATGAGTCCGTATTTTCTGCATTCTGGTTCCAGCCAGGATTAAAAGTTAATATGTTACTTTCGAACATGCCTTGAAACAATCCAATGTTTGTTTCTCCGTTCTTCATTATCAAGAAATTATGGGACTCAGAACCTGCGAAAACTTCAAATCCTATTTTCTCATAGAATTCTTTAGATTTCTTCAAATCTTCGACACTCAAGCTTATTGAAAAGCAACCAAGTATCATATTGGCCTCCGTGTACTGAGTTTTGAATATTAACTATTGATAGACAGAATTTGACTCTATCTAAATCTAACAGGATTTCTGCCTATCATCAATTGATTTTGTGTAGGCTTGTTTACACACCTGGGGTATCAGGGAAGACCGGCATGACAGCGAAAGTTGATGCTCTCCTCCCTATCAGTATCACGCAGATTGACCACTGCCGTTCGTGGGGCGCCCAAACTCCTTGACCTGATGCGAAATAAGTCACAAGTGATGCACTATGCCTGTCCGGGTAACTGTGGTTACTTGGTCAACAGATCTAACCAGCCATAGGAAAAAATAATGACCGGGTAATAACCGTTACCCGGTCATTTTTCATTAATGGATGGCCGCAAGACGCGATATCTTTTCATTTAAGCCCAAACGGACGTCTCTGCGGGAGAACGCGACACGAGGCCTCTCAGGGGCTCAGACGGTCGCAAGCACCGAAACTGTGAAAATTAATGAACTTTCGGTCGATCTGCTTGCTTGGGTTCCGGACCGATCTCGGAGTGATACGGAAACATCTTTTTCGCAATGGCCAGGACTGGTTTCAACTGGTCCATTGAGAGGCCTCGTAGCGATTTATTTTCACGTGCAGCAAATCGATTAAGCGACCACCAGTCCTCGTGTTCGAGTTCCAGCGTGATGGTCTTTTTTCTTCTCTTCATCCAAATGGCCTTGACTTTTTTTTACGAGTCGACGCGAAATTGTAATTGCAGCGAAAAGCCGGGGCCGAACGATGGAGCGGGAAGTTCTGGTAAATTTCAAGAGCGGACGAGCATGGATGCAACTCCGCTTTATAACATTTCTTTCCCAGGTAAGGAAGCCGAAACGATGCTGGATAAGCTCCCCCTCAATGGTAAGAAGACGTACGTCGTCGCCATCGTCACCGTGATATACGCGGTCTGCGGAATTCTACTTGGCGACATGCCCACCAATGAAGCGATGATGTTGATCGCCGGCGCGCTGGGCATTACCACGATTGGCCATAAGATCGACAAGTCTAAACCCATTACAATGGAACTTGGTGAAACCACTTTTGCTGAGTTGAGGACATTCACGCCGAACGAAGATCCGTCTTTGCAGGAATGAGCGGCCTACTCAGAATCATCGCTGTTGTTTTTGAGTGGCTATTCTCTCTTCATCAGAAAAAGTACAGCGATCAAAATGAACGACTCGAAGAAGTTGAAAGGATTCAACAGGATGCGAGCAAAGGAAACGAACAGGCGGTTCAGTCCCAGTTTCATCGCTGGCGTACTCGTGCTCGGATTCGTCGCAATAAGCGGTTGTAATGTCTTTGAGCGTTACGAACGCAAACCAAAACCGGACGTGATCACTGTTCCTGACCAGATGGTCCCGAACAAGCTCGACCAGGGCGAGCCTGCTCCCTTTGATGGCTGGCTATTCTCCACTCCTCTTTTCAATGAATACGCCCCCCACTGGCAAAAGGGGCCATACGGGAGCGACCACGAATGATGTCGATCTATCCAGATCCGGAAGAATCAAAGCTACGCGATTCGATCTGTTTGCTCATAGTGCTGATCATCGCGTTTGTTCTGCTCTTATTCACTTTGCCTGGCTGCCAGGCAGATCAGCGGACGTATCAGCCGTTTGTTGAGCCCCCTGTTCCAGCTGAGCGCCCCGTCGAAAAGATCCGGCCTGCGATCCATGATGCCGCGGTCCGTGTCGATGAGGTATTGGAAAAGACGCCGGTGCCGGCCGTCGCTGAAGTCCTGGCCGATGATGCCCTGGACATGATTGAGAAAGTGGATCCCTTACCAAAACCAGCAGCCCCCGATCCCAGGGCGGCTGAGATTATAGAGCCGGAATTAGAGCCTGTGATTATTCCGGACGAAGATCAAAGCGAACAGACAGAGTCCGATATAGGGACATGGATCATCGTTTGTTTCGCTCTGATCGTTTTGATTTATGTTTCATTTCAACTGCTGAAAGGTTTCAAGACCGATGTCAAAGACTCTGAGCGCAACGGATCGACCAGCTGAATGCCTGGGCGTGGATCCCGTGATCGAGTCCGTAGAGGACCTCGATAAAGCCATCTATGAACTTTCTTTTCTGGGAGCGTTGGACACCTCGATCGACGCCCGTTGTACTGAGCAGATCGAATCCCTCAAAAGCCAGTACGAGAAAAAGAAAGTGCTGCCCTTCCCACCTGGTCGTATCGTTTACATCAAAGAACGTGTCGAGCAGCTGACGGCTCTGGTCTGTGATTATTGTCGAGCCCATCGATCAGAGCTGCTCGAGGGTAAGAAGAAAACCAGAACGCTGCCGCACGGTTCGGTCAGCTTCAAAGATCAGCCGGCCAAGGTTGAGTATCGCGCCGGTCTGAAAGAAGCGGACAGCATGAAACTGCTCGACAAGCTTTTGAATTCAACATTGATCGAACTGATCCTCGCCTGGTTGAAATCCATTTGTATCTTTGGATCGAACAAAGAAGCACGCTTGTTATCCGAAGTCGTCGAGCTGAAGCCGAAACTCAGCATCACGAAGATCAAAGAGGCGTACGAAAAGAAACGACTGACGACAGAACATCTGAAACAACTTGGTTTGAAATACACCAAGGAATCAGAGAAGTTAACGGTCAAATATGTTTGAATTTTCAATGTTCTTTGCTCATATTATTTATCCTCAAAATAGTTTACGTTTTTTTGAGATCGCTCATTATTTTTGGGGAACTTTAATAGTATTCTAAAACCCGATCCCCACTACTAACCAATTTCCCATTTACTGTAAACTCAGTTAGAAATCAGTGAGGACGAATAAAAATCATTTCGGTCTAAGTTTCGTCATTGCACATTTTACTGTTGAGCAATGTGAGAAAGCCTTAACAAGTTGTTTTCTTTTTGTTTCTGGGCGTGAGTGAGTGTAAGTGGCAGTCATTCCTAAGCCGTGACTGGCTCCATTTGTTGCTGAAATGGAATGCCCCATCAGTTCACTGCGGATCAATGGGTCCACATTTCCGTCTTGTAGATATGTGGCAAAGAGATGCCGGAGAGATTTGGGAGCTGTAAACCGAGGTAGTTCGATTTGTTTTGTCAATCTGATAAATTCCGTTCGTATCCGGTCGGTTTTCAAAGCACCGCAATCGCGCCAGATTGTTCGTGAGAGTTTCGTCCACTTGTTTCTGTTAATGGCCTTGCCGGAAGCTGTTTCTTCTTGCGCTACTCGTTGCTTGAGTAAGTCTTCGAGTTGCTTTTCAGTTTGGCCATTTAGCTCAGGCGTTGCTGAGGCTGATGAATAACGGCGTTGCAAAAAGACAGGCCCTGTGAGTCGATCACCAACCGTAATCTTTAGGACATCTCTCAGTTCATCAATCAATGGGATTTCGCGCTCATTGCGAGTTTTAACTTGCCAGCCTAAATGAGGTTTGTTTCTTACGTAGAGCATTCCTGTTTTCAGATCGAGATCGTCGGGCAGCAATAGATGCGTGAGTTCTCCTGGTCGGAGACCTGTCAGTATGAGAGTGAGAAAGATAGGAAACTGCCAGTCATCACAGGCTTCCAGAAATGTCTTTTCCTGATCGGGGCTGAAGATAGAAACAGCTTTGGCATTTTCGATCGGGATGCGGTCCAGATCGAGACAGGAGAAGGGGTTTTCGGCATACGGAGAAAGATGTCGTCGTTTGATCGCGTAGCCGAACATGCTTCGGCAGCATTGCAAAATGTATTTGATGCCTTTGTCGAGGAGGGGGCGCTTCTGTGAATTCTCATGCCCATTCGGCGCGACTTTGATCGTCCGTAGATAATGCACAAACTCCTCAGCATGTCTGGCCTGGAACTGAGAGGTTTTCGACGCGACACCTTTCTCTCTGACGAAGTTGATTAGATGGGTTGTGGCTGCTCGATAGCGACGGATGGTTTGCAGGGAAGAACGCAGAACCTGCTCGTGATGGTTGAGCCATCTGGTTTGCAATTCATCGATCTGTACCGGTTCAAAATTGAAAACGGAATGAGTGTGTGACTCCAATTGAGAATTGATCTGGGCTGCCATCTGACGCGCATGGTCTTTGTCAGGACCTATCCGGGGACGTAAACGTTTACCGTTTTCTTGATAGGTGAGGTACCAGATTTTACCGCGCAGATCGCCGCGGACTTTGCCGATACGGAACGATGTCTTCCGATTTTGTTTTGATGATTGCTTCATCAACAGAACCTTTCAGAGAACCCCCGTGCCACAAAACGCCACAAAAAGTGCCACAAATGGGAAGCTCTGGAGCGGTCCAGAAAAAGCAAATGCCGCTGAGTTATAGGCTTACAACTCAACGGCAATCAATTAAGCGGAGAGAGGGGGATTCGAACCCCCGGTCCCGTTACCGGGACACAGCATTTCCAGTGCTGCACAATCGGCCACTCTGCCACCTCTCCGAGTGGTTCATCGTCGGTCAAGCTTTGTTAACCAGCTTGAAAGCTCGTACTTAGTCTTCTGAAGCAGAAGCGAGCTTCTGTTTGATTGCTTCTTCTCTGTCTTCAATTACCTTCAGGGACTTGAGACGATTGACAATCTGAGTTCTTTGTGCGTTGACCTGACGCCATTTAGGGTGCTTTTTTCGTGCTGCATCAGTGATGTTCTGCTCATCGAGTACTTTACCGTAATCTGCGATGGCGGTTTCAGCGTTTTGTAATTGTCGTTCCAATTGAGCTCTTCGTAAAGACATTGTCTTCCACTGTCCCTTATGATGTATTAATGACCGTTTATTCGTGATCCGGGTTCACCCCGATTATCTGTGCGTAAAGCGAGCACTTCCCTTTTTAGAAATGCAAGGGAACGAAGATTCTAACAAGATCAGATTGGATTTGACAACGGTCAAGTCGCGTAACCTGCTGTATTGACGTGTTTTTTGTCAGAAAAGTTTACGTATGATCATCCTTCATGGCAATCTGGAACGTCGTTCCTGCCATATCTGATTGATCACAGACCGTATTTCTCAGTGAGAACTAAGAGGTTCAGCCTCATTTTGTGTTGGTTCGACGGTCAAGCGGTTGTGGACCTGGCGAACGCCGTCGACTCGACTGACGGATTCCTGAGCCAATTGTTTTACGTAATAGCTGCTGACAATGCCGGTTAGAAACACCTGTTCCTGCTCAATCTTATATTGAACATTCTGGTTGGCAATAAGACTGGAAGTTGAAATAGCATGCTTTACCAATTCACTGAGCTGGTGGGCATGATCAAAGGCGATGTGCTGTGACATAATGGACCGATACTTTAAGGATCTTAAAAAATTTACCCTATCCTTATACATTTTTCTCATCCTGAAGTTAGAAGAAAGTAGTGCAGCCTGCATTTGCACACATTGTTCTCTTCGGCCCTGGGGTTTGAGGGCTATCAGGAAAAATGTAACGATCTGATTGATTTCGTAGCTCTGGGCAGGATTAGGGATTATAATCCTGAGAATTGGCATGAGTGGACTTAATGCCAAGTAAGGAAAGTGTTTATATCTCAGAAGTTAAATACTGATGACTACTGGTTTCTTCGAGGCTTTTCTCTCAGAAACAGTGTTCCTTGGTTTTTCAGTCCGGTACAATCAAGGGTACTGGATCAATGGACGTGCAGTGATCTGCTCGCTTGGCTGCCGCTGGGCCGGGTATGTTGCAGGCGATACTGTGTTATTCGTAGAAGGATGAGCCTCTTGGTAATTATCAGTGACCAGGAACTATTACAACGGTCAGTAGAACCTGCTCATGATTTGTTTCCGGTGATGCGACGGGCGGCCGTGATGTCGCCGCTGGTCATCTTACTGGCTTTAGGGCCCGGATTACTGGCGTTCCATTCTTATCGGATCGATGAACTCTCTGCCTGGTTTGGATTGGAGTGTCTTGGCAAAGCCCATTTGATCAGTGACAGCAGCAACGCACTGATCTCTCAACCTCCGTTGGTTCGGTGGCTTTGTACGGGGCTCCTTTCCATCGTCGGACACTGGTCTTCTTCACTGGTTCTTTTTTCCTATTTTTCGACAGCCTGCATGCTGATTGTTGCCTATCGATTAACAAGAAAAGTATGCAATCCGCGATATGCACTTGTGTTCTGTTTTCTGCTCGCATTTCATCCTGTGGTCTTGAAGCAAATACAACTGATTGAATCGCCTGCGTTTCCGCTTCTCTTTGCCTTACTGACGATTTGGGGGTACATCACCCATATCCGATCAGAGTCTGGAATCGTGTCGTACAAGCTGTTATGCGGCGGGATTTCATTAGGACTGTGTTTATTATCCGGAGGGGCTCTGGCATTGGGAGTCCTGTTGATGTTGTCCCTCTATATCGTGAATCCTATCGATCTCCCCAAAAGCCGTTCTGCTGCAGAACAGAGAAAACTACCTGTCTTAAAACAGGCAGTGCGAGCCTGGAAATCGATATTGATTCTGGGGTTTACCGGTTTTGCTGTCGGGGGCTGGTGGGAATTGATGGCAGCGTCGCAGATTGATGGATTCTGGGGGAAATGGTTTGCCGGTCCCGGGCAGCCGAATATCAGCTTGTATTGGAAATCAGAATTTTATCCTTCTTATTTTGTCCGCGACGTCATTTCCTCAATGGGCTTTTTACTGGGGTTCGCGTTGTTTGGTTTATTTCACGGAGTCAAGCGTGTTCTCAATCCCGTAGGTAATCAACAGGAAATCGCCTGGCTGCGATTGGTTGTGATCTGGGTGTTCTGTGGGGCATTTTTCTGGTGGGGCGTACAATTTCTTCCGCAGATGGAAACCAGTACCCGGGCCATGTGGAAATTATTCTTTATCATTCCCATGATGGCAATCGTGGCTTGGGAATTTCAACAGATTGCGCTCCGTCGCGTCAGTTATCCTACTGTGCTTGCTGTATTCACCGTGGGAGTGCTTTCGGTGATTTTTATCAGTGCATCGCAGGGAGATACGCTCAGTCCCCAGATCTCGGCCCGTTTTTTACGCCAGTTGGTCACGCTTGGTTTATCGCTGGTAATGGTGCTGTGGTACAGTCATCGCTTTAAAAAAGAGCATGGGCATCGTGTGGTCGAGATGGCATTAGTTATTGCATTGTCGAGCCTGCATGTTGTGTATGGTGTGTATTCAATCCCCAAGCCGAATCCGGCGGGGGAACGGCTCTTGCAATTTGAACATCAGCTGCGACTTACCCAAAACGTGACAAACTGTGTTCTGGTGAGTAAAACAGATGAACCTCCACTGGAACTGACGTTTCTCATCTTCTATCTTTGGGGCGACATTGACTTCAAGCAGATCCAGGGGACTGTACTTCCACAGGATCTTAAGCTCTCCACTGTAGACAAGACTGATTCGACTAAAGAGAAGCAGGTGATAATTCGCTGGGGGGCTTCGCCTGTTTCGCTACGGAACCTCGTCAATGCCGGCTTTAGTTTAAAGCCGGTGGCCTCACCTGATGTTTACAAGCAACAGGAACTGCAGGCAGATTTAATCAGCAAATCGCCTCAGGGTTTTTAAGTATTGAATTTGTATTTTGATCGTGAATATTTTTACTTCGGAGTAACAACGATGAACCGCTTAGAGATCACACGTAGTCGCGTGATGCACTATTCATTTCTGAAATCAGGCCTGTTATTAGTGGCCTGTCTCCTGATTCTGGGGGCGAATACCGAAGCAGCAGAACCTGTTCAACTAAAAGAAACAGACAGTCAGAAATGGTATAAAGGAAACTTGCACACGCACTCTCTCTGGAGTGATGGCGATGACTATCTCGAGATGATTGCCGACTGGTACAAATCGCACGGGTACGATTTTCTCTCATTTACCGATCACAATGTGCTTTCCAATTCAGAGCGCTGGACCGTTCCCGAAAAGAATAAAGGAAAAATGAAAGCTTATGAGAAATTGAAAAAACGTTTTCCTGATTGGATTGAAGAGCGGAAAAATAATGATGGCCAGACTGAGGTCCGTCTGCGCAGGTTTGAAGAAGTGTCGGACAAACTGGGGGAGCCTGGAAAGTATCTGCTGATTCAAAGTGAAGAAGTAACGGATCGCTATAAAAATATGCCCGTGCATATGAATGCTACTAACTTACATTCTCTGCTGACGCCGCTTGGTGGTAAAAGTGTTTATGAGGTGATGCAGAACAATACGAATGCCTTGCTGGCACAACGGGAACGGACCGGGCAGTCCATGATCATTCATCTGAATCATCCCAATTTTCATTATGGAGTTACGGCAGAAGAATTGATGAAGGTTGTGGGAGAAAACTTCTTTGAAGTTTATAACGGCCATCCCGGCGTGAATAATAAGGGAAATGATACTTACCCCAGTACCGACCGGATCTGGGATATTATTTTGACCAAAAGACTGGCTGAGTTGAACTTGCCGATCATGTATGGTTTGGGTACTGATGACGGCCATAATTATCACAAAATTCCCAGTCGTGCGAGTGAGCCGGGCCGGGGGTGGGTCGTTGTGTTATCGGAGAAGCTGGAGCCTGAAGCACTGGTTGAGGCGATGGAAGCAGGGCGTTTTTATGCATCGTGTGGTGTGAAATTGAAATCTGTTACCTATTCCGATAAGGGAATTCAAATTGAAATCGATCCGGAAGAGGGAGTGGAATACACCACGGATTTCATTGGAACACTGAAAGATTATCCCAAAGCTGGCATACCGAAATTAGACAAACGAGGTCAGGAGTTGCATGCCACAAAAAAGTACAGCAAAAAAATCGGAGCAACCTTGAAGTCAGTCAAAGGTACTTCACCCAGCTACGATTTTAACGGCAAGGAAATTTACGTTCGGGCTCTAGTGAGATCAACAAAACTGCATCCTAATCCGGCACAACTGGGGGAAGCCGAACGTGCCTGGGTTCAACCTGTTGCAGGACCAGCTGCACCCAAGCAGGATTAAGCTCAAGCTTATTTGGCCGACTCTGATTGAATGAGGCCGCTGACTCTGGTGACAATCAGAGTCTGGCGGCTGAGGAGTTGATTACTTTTAGTGCTGTAGACAGAAGTTTCCATCTGTGCGATTCCAAAGGGAATCTGATCCGAGATCCAGAGGTCATTGCGATAGCGCAGTTTTTGTTCTGCGTCTGTTTGAGAAGCGATGGTAACTGCAACTTGTGAAGCCGCCAGTTGGCAGCGAAAAGCATCTTCGCGAAGTGGAGTAAATAAGTGTCTGATCTTGCCCGGGTTATACTTTCGCGGTCGTGGCATTCCATAAAAGAATCGGTAAGCCGCGTATTTTTGGGCTTGAGTCACATCTGCCTTCGGCCAGCGTAAGAACTCTTTCGGCCATTTTCCTGCTTCGAAAGCAGGCACATCTATCGTGTATTGCTTTGACTCGACTTCCTCTGTCCCGAGGAAATGTGAGACTTGTATTGTTCTCAAGTTTTCGTCAATAGCTTGATCTTCAGCAGGTTGGACTACGCTGATTCTGAGTTTGACCAGACGACCATCGTTGGCCGGACCTGAGAACTCGACAAAGGGTTCTGGAATCTCTGTTGTTGGCTCAGGTATTGAAGCCAGCCAGGTGGTCAACGGGCGCTCCATCGCAGGAGGGCGTTGATCATAATTAATCCAGCCGGATTGTTTTAAGGCTGCGAATAGCCAGGGAGCCTGCCAGGGGTTATGCAAAGGGTGATGGGCTGAAAAGACGGATCCCAGCAGGCAGATCACTCCCAGAACCTTCAGCCAGCGTTTGTGGGAAAACTCATCAAGGAGTGGAATCATACTGATCAGCCAGAAAGGTGTGAGCCACAACATCCAACGTAGTGCGGCACTGTTACCTCCGTAGTTGTAATTTCCCGTTCGCGACAGATAAAACCCAAATACAATCAAACTCAAGCAGACGCTGAGCCATAACAGGGGGTGCAGGATATGGTCCTTTGTTTTTCGAATTCGCAGCCATGAAATTAAGGTCAGCAGGTAAATTGGTGAGAGCGAGAAAATGCCGTGATGTCCCAGCGTGCAATGGAACAGGTATACCAGTGGCGAATCCAGGTTCTGATCGAGTCCCTGGGGATTCTTCCAATAGCTGGGGATGCCCCGATGTTCGTATAAATATTTCTCCGTCCCATAATACATATAGAACGGCTTCCAGCCGCCTGTCGCAGCATAGTTGGTCGCGAAGAATCCAATCAGCGGGAGCAGTGCCGCGGGCGCGAAAACGAGGCACGTGAGACGGGGGTTCGCTTTCAGCAGGAGACCGAAGACGATTAAACCGAATAACGCGGCCGGTAATTCATTACAGCAGGTAAACATCGCAAAGAAACCAGCCAGTAGAAAATACCGTGCCTTTTGTTCCTGGTCGAGTACAATTCTCATCAAGGGGAACAGTGTGAAAACCGCGCTAGCGGCGGCGATCGAGTGATTGTTCAGCGTTAATAGAAATGGTGTTAAGAGTGTCGCAAAGCAGGCAGCTGTGACAACGAAGTAGCGGGTGAACTCGGTTCGTGCATACCGCTCGGCCATCATGCAAATTAAAATCAGGGCAATCAGCATTGGCAGTAGATTGACAATGATTAAAATAATGTGTGCGACATCATAGAGGTTCGAATTTAAGTTCATCCCTGTGGTTGATTTGATCAACCAGTACAAACCAGCCACTATGGTCGGGAAGAGCGGGGGCTTTGAGGAATAAAAGTGTCCGTCGTGTCGAACTTTATCGATACTGGACCAGCTGGATCGCTCATTGATCGTATCGATCTGATAAGTGCCTTGTTCCACAAGCGACCAGATGGTGCACCATCGTGAACGATCATTGGCGCTCTGCAGAGGGACACTATTGAGAATTGCAGCCAGATTCTGGCCCATCGTGACTGTGAGCAGTAATACGTAAACGAACCATCGTAATCGGATCGAATTCGTATTTTGTTCCAGTGGTGAGATCGATGGCGAGGTGGTGGAATTCGGCATAAATCAGAGGCATTTTCTGAAAGGACGCAGGTTGAATCAACGCGAATGACGAAAAGCAGGCATGACTTAGGTTAGACTGGTTTTCGGAGTCAACGTGCAGGTTATAATATGCCATGAAAAAAGCAAACGGGGAACGACCGCCTTTGCCGCCAGTTTTTGATTTTTTCAGTAAATAAGCCTGCTTAACAGCACGGATTTAGAGATGACCGGGCATTCTGATAAGTGGCTGCTGGTACGAATGATTAGAATAATTCGTGAATCGGTTCTCCATCTTCGATCGCGAAATTCGGTCGGCCTTTCTCATCAATATACTGGGTATCCAGGGGAACTCCCATGTATTGATAGATTGTGGCTGCCAGGTCTCCCGGGCGAACGGGGCGATGTTTGATCTCGGAACCATCGTGTTCGCTGGCACCGATTACCTGACCGTGGTTCATACCACCACCGGCCAGACACATCGACATGACTACCGGCCAGTGGTTGCGGCCATCAGTGCTGCCTTGCGTTCCGGACATTGGAGAGCGACCAAATTCTCCCATCGCAATCACCAACACCTGATCCAGAAGATTGCGCTCTTCCAAGTCCAGAACAAGCGTTGTCAGCAAATGGTCAAACAGCGGTAGCAGGGGGCCAAGGCCATTTTTAATTCCACCGTAAGGAGGAATATTGTCGCCATGATTGTCCCAGGTTCCGGAAGCGGTATGGTAACTTAAATCAAGTGTCACAAATGAGCTTCCTGCCTCGACCAGACGACGGGCCAGCAGTGCCTGTTGGCACCAGAGATGTTCTCCGTATCGATCTCGTGTAGCTGGGGATTCCTGATTCAAATCGAAGGCCTGCTGCACGCGCTGCCCCAGTACCATGTCGTAGGCACGTTGACTGTAGCTGTCGATGGCTGACATTGAGCCGGCCTGATCAATGTCACTTCGTAACTTATCGAATTGCTGCATTAAATCGCGTCGGCTTTTCATCCGTTCGTAAGACAGGCCGGGGGCAAATTGGAACATTTTTCCGCCACTCGTTTTCCCGGAATCTTTCCCCACCAGATCATAGACAGGCAGGTCTGCAGCATCGTTGGCGATGAAGGGATCGTATTGTTTTCCCAGGTGACCACCCCAGGCGATATGTGAGTGGTGTTTCATAAACGCGACGTAGGGAGGCATCCCGGGATGGTTCGCGCCATGGTGTTTGGCTACGATCGAAGCCATTGCAGGGTACTTATCACCTTTACGGTTCGTTCGAGGAGTGGCGCGCAGGTTGGCAGTCTGCATCACCTGGTTTGGCTGATGGCTGCTCATCTTGGGGTCAACGGAACGAATCAAGGTGAAACGATCCATCATCGCGGCTTGCTTCGGCAAGCGATCTGTAATGGTGATCCCGGGGACGGATGTTTGAGTAACTCCGAACGGCCCCCGGTTTTGAATCGGGCGGTCCGGTTTGGGGTCCCAGGTATCAATGTGACTCGGTCCTCCCGTCATCCAGAGGAGAATCACACTATTTTTGGGCAAGGACGATTTCCCAGCAGACTTGAGTTGGTCTGAAGCTTGTAGCAGTTTGGGGACGGATAATCCTGCCAATCCCGCCAGTGAAGCCTTAAGCATATTCCGCCGACTACGTAACACCAAACCTTCATGAACCAGCGGGTTGAACGCGGTAAATGCATGCTGGTTGTGAGTACGTGAGTGGTTTCTGGACTTCATTACTGATTCCAATTTCCGTTCTGCTTTGATATATAAATCGCGCGACGCCGCAATTCATATATTTAACGTTCTTAAATATATCGTCATTCTCTGATGCATTCAATATGATTCCAAGTTCGGTAGGGAAAATAACTGGAAATTGATTGGTGTCAGGCAAAGCAGGAAGCATGCCTGAAGCAGGTGTTCTTCATGAACAAGGCTTCTATACCAATTATCTTCAGTTAGATCAGACGGTGCAGAAAAACGGCTTCTATTATTTCTCTGGCGGGGCCGGTTCGAACGTGACCCAGTTCAGGCAGGTATTGGTTCCTGAATTTGATTTACCAATCTCAATCGTTAAGCGTCGGTCCGAAACAGTCACACGGGCGTTTCGTTCCAGGAAAAGGCCGTCATTGGTGGCTTCATCTTTAATGACCTGTTTTCCCTCAACGGTCACCCATTGTCCAATTTGTTCGTGTCCTGAATCTCCCACGCACACGGTTACGAGCCAGGCACCATTGGGAACTTCACATTCCCAGGTATCGTGATCTCGTGTGAATATAAAGGTGTCACGGTAGGGTTCGGGAACTTTTTTTCGTTGTCGTTGATTTTGACTGAGATTTCGCTGCCAACCATAGCCTCGTTTCGCGTTAAAAACATCGCCATGGTCTGCTTCAAAGTCGGACAAAGGAGCCGTTTTCTTCCCTGTGAAATTGATTCGTCGGACTTTCTTGGAAGTGGTATTGTCTAGGAGGCCATCCTGATCTTTAGAAGCTACTTTTTTCTTCCACTGAATTGGTTCACCTGGCGTGAACAGACTGGGGTCATCGACGTCCAGAATTCCGTCACCATCCGCATCGTCAGGCTTCACCCGAGAATAAGGGCGTATGGGCAATTCCTTCAATGAATCCCACAAGCGTTGGCAGTATTCGCCACGGCTGAGTCCTTTATCAGGGAACATTGGCAGGTTGGCGACTTCCACTGTCTGGTAAGCCAGTTGCCTTGTTTTCTGTCGCCATTCCGTGG
This sequence comes from Gimesia fumaroli, assembly GCF_007754425.1. NCBI lineage: Bacteria > Pseudomonadati > Planctomycetota > Planctomycetia > Planctomycetales > Planctomycetaceae > Gimesia > Gimesia fumaroli. The sequence continues at coordinate 5,277,312 of NZ_CP037452.1, read as the reverse complement.
TCGCGGGCGCATCCGGTTGAAAATCAACCTTACGGACTTCCATCGGTAAAACTCTCCGTGCAGCCAGTCTGTTGATGGCGACAAATGCCGGGTGCGCTGGTTGTAAATCCCGAAAAGGCCAAATCAAGACAGCAACTCCCTTGTCTGAGGCTCCACACAATGCATGGCGAACCTGCTCCAGTTTCTCGCGATGATAGGGGATATCGCGGGGAGAGATGTCCTGTTGTAGAGAAACCGCTGCCGTCGCACCCGCAGCTTGCCCCAGAGTGACACATTGATCATGCAGGCGAATCGCCGCGCTCACGATACTGCTGTAACCGACATTTTTCTGTGCACCCAACAATCCATCCATGTCGATCGGAACCAGACTTCGCAAGGGAAATACCGACCGGTCGCTGACCAGTCTAGTATTTCGTCCCGGTTTTTCAAAATCAATCCAGGGTCCCGTATTTCCTTCTGATTTCAAATAGGCGCGTCCAGTACGGTGGAAGTCATAGTGAAACTGCCAGGCGAATAACCCATCGGGATACATGACCCGTGCAAAACGCTCACGCGCAAATTTTTTGGTCGGTCCATCCATGTTTCGGCCATCCTGCTCGCGCATCATGTACATGGCTTTGAGACGGAGAGACTCGCGGATATAGGGTTTGGGGGGTAAGTGGTCTGTCGTATCAAATTCCCGACTTAGCTGAAAGTGTCTGAAGCTGTTGGTTTTATCTGAGGCCCGGTTGTGTACGAAGTTTTGCAGATGATAGAACAGGCATAGCGAATGCCGTTTAGCATCGTCAAAAATGATCTGTCGCTGACGACGATTCATGAGCACAAGATTCTTGGTCGACGCTCCTGGCTCTGTTTCTTCCAGTGCATCAACAACATGTTTTGGCAGTCGTTCCAGAGGGTAATCCTGGCCCAGCATGTAATTCAGCAGGATGCTGGTCTTGTGATCTTTACTCGTATAGCCATCCACGATCCGACGCACGGTAAAAATCGAAAGCTGTCGCGGCGATGCTTGCCCTGCGTCCGGCCAATGGGGAATCGATCCCAGACGCACCGGTCGATCCCATTTAAGATGTTTCATCTCAGCCAGACTCAGTTTTGAGGTCCGTACAAAATTACGATCATCATAGCGATCCGGTTTCGAAATAGGCGTGTCTTTCTCTGCTTCTTCAACAATCATTGCCCAGGTAATCGGATTCATTTCATTGGCAGGGTAATCATTGGTATTCACCGGGGCGCTCGGTTCGTTGTAACGTGATCGCGGATCAGCACCGACTTCAAATTCTGCGCCTGCAACCTGGATCGCGTCACCCCAGTCTGACGCATCGATGGTTAGTTTCGCGGTAATGTGCAAGTCCGGCGTTTCTGAACCGACGGGAGCAAACCAGAGCCCCGTGAGTTGTGGTCTTGACGTTTTCTGTTTCAGGTCGGCTTTCACTGGATAGTGTCCGGTGATCAGTCGCACCTGGCCGTTATCGATATAAGGTTGTAGCATTTCCCGAAATATGGCTTGTGCCTCTGCAGGACGAAAAGTAGACGGACCATGAAACGGGCGTCCTGGCATCGGGGAGCCATACTTCTCTGTGTTGAAAGCTTCAATGCGATCCATCAGTTCTTTAAACAGGCCACTCCGATGAAACGAGCGCTTCATCGGGTGCCAGTCAACTCCCCAGCCAACTTTGCCGGGGCCTTTATTTTCATCTACGCAGGCCAACGCCTGTTCGGTGTATTGCCCGCCCAGCCATTCCCCATCCAAGACGAGCGTGATTGATTCCACTCCCAGGCGTGCGGCCTGCATCGCAGCTGCCCACCCCGATTCGGTTCCTCCAACTATTAGTAACTCTGTTTTCTGGTCAGGGGGGTGTGCGCAAGTCACTTTTGCACAGAAAAAACAGATCAGGAGCGCGATCATATTTCTCATAGAAGAGGCTCTTATTGTTAGGGTTGTTTTTATGGATTCACAAGGAGTGATAACTATGGCATATCTCATCATAAGTCATGTTCTCGTGAAAAGTCATCTGTCATTTTGTTTCGAAACCGAGTTTGGTTCGAATTAAGAAGAGAGAGTGACCGTCATAAGAAAATGGTTCGATTTCAGGACGAGCTCTCAAATTGGATTGCCGTTACATATTTTGGATTGTGTTTAGAAATTCTAATGAAACGCTCCATTTGGTCTCATTAGACAGCCTTTTTCAGAAGTTTTATAGGGCATTCCGTGTTAGCTTTTGATTTATTTTATTCATGATTCTAAATTTTCGGGAGTTATCTGATGTTCTAATTTCTGAGGTAGAAGCGGGTTTTACTCAAGTCGAGTTAAATCTGGTCTGGCTGAAGACGACGATGGAACCAATAGCATTGTGCGACTACACGCGATGTCTAACAACGGAGGTGCGAACGTCTGGCGATTTCGTAACTGGGCTGCCATCGTTGAATGAAAATAAGCCCTGCGATCTGTTTACGATTGGGTAGATCCCAGGTGATTTTCTGCCCGATGTCACATCAGCTCAGCATTAAGGAACGGCATTTTTACGAGAGACGTTGAGCAACAGAGAGGGCGGGGCGGATTTGGATGGATTTTGTGTGAATAAAGTCATCGATCGAACTAAATTGATTGGGATGATCTGGCTGGGACGTCAAAGGCTTGCATCGACTGATTGTGCCTTCAGCCACTTATCCAATGTGCTGGCCTGATATTCATCAAAAAGATCCTGCAAATCAACTATGGCTCGACCGGTGTGGAAGGCATAGTTCTGGATAAGCTGATTACCTGAATTTGCCAGTTCTATTTGACCAGCAGACAGGTACGATTGAATTTTAGATATTATAGGCTGGTGTGTACTTGTGATGCCTGCTATTTTATTCCAGAGAGAGAAGCCAATTTGAATCAACGGTGTAACACAGGGAGTAATCTGATGAAACCGAAAACCGCAGTGCTACTGATTCTGACCGCCTCCGTATTCTTTGCCTGCGCAATTATCCTGGCAGACGATTTGCTGGAAGGCACAAAATGGAATCAGATTGTGATGTATTCACTCATTGCGCTGTGGTGGATCTCTTTTGTGTATTTGTCCGTGGCATCCAGGCGTCCCAAGCAGACTATGGTAAATGGCACAGATAAATAACACTTCCATCAGGTATTAGTCTGACTGTGCTTGCTTGAGGAGATCAACTCCCACCATCTCACTCCATGCAGCTAACAGTTTTTTCGTGATCGGCCCGACTTGACCATCGCCAATTTTAGTACCATTAAATTTCGTCGCCGGCATGATGGAGTAAGGTGTGCTGGTGAAAAAAGCTTCGTCTGCGGTGATGACGTCGTAAGGAAGAAGGCGGCACTCTTCGATCGGCAAATCGAGTTGCTCTGCTAGTAGAAAAATCGTTTGTCGGCTGATTCCATCCAGACAATTGATCGTACTCGGTGTGCGAATACTGTTGCTCGTCACCAGAAAAAAGTTGCCACCTTTGTTTTCCGAGAGAAAGCCATCAGTGTCGAGTAGCAGGCTTTGTGCCATTGGGTCAATCAGTTTCACTTCCGACTCAGCCAGTGTATACAGGAAGCGACTACGATTTTTGATCCGGGCGTCTAGCGACTGGGCTGGTTGAATTCGAGTAAAGGGAGTCACCGCATGGCATCCCACCCGATAGAAGTCGGCCCAGTAGGAGAGATCAAGCGGCAAGGTGACAATCATGACCGTCGGTTTGGATTCTGCCGGTTTTTGCCCGCTGGAAGGAACCCAGGTTCCGGGAGTGACATTGTGAATAATCCAGGCATCGGTGCCGGGGGCATAGTTAGGTTCGTTTTTCTTCCAGACTTCCAGAGTGAGTTGTTCCAGTTCATCTGCCGTCATCCCTGCGTCAAAGCGGGCTGCTTTCAGACTGAGAAACAGACGGTTGATATGATCACGCAAACGATAAGGTTGATGTGCGAAGGTACGCGTGGATTCAGTGACTGTCATTCCCAAGCTGATCGCACCATCAAAAATGGATATCTTTGCTTCATTTGCAGGAACATATTCGCCATTTAAATACACAAGATTCTCAGACATGGGAGTTCCTCTCAAGATTTATTTTTGTTCAAGTTCGTAACATGAAAAACAGGCTGATTCGTATGATCTGAGTTGACCTGCTTCATGTCTCAAAATCAAACACGCGGTTCCTGGTTTCTGATTCAAAAGTTGAATTCCCCGATCTGGTCCCAGGACACTGATGGCAGAAGCCAGGCTGTCCGCCGTCACACCATTCGGGGCAATGACGGTGACCCGACTCTGATCGGTCAGCCCCAGTCCTGTCTGTGGATCAACGATATGTGAATACCGTTTGCCGTTGATCACAACATGCTGTAACGCATCGCCGGAAGTCGCCACCGCCAGATTATGTATCTGCAGATACCGGTCAATCTTGGCATTCGGGGCATCAGAAGAAGAGACCCCAATTTTCCACCCGCAAGTACCTGGAGGAGGGTCACCTAATACAATATCACCGCTGGCATCAACCATTGCCCGGGTGATGCCCTGTTCTTTCAAGACGCTGAGGGCAATATCCGCGGCGTAGCCTTTCGCAATGCCTCCCAGATCCAGTCGCATGTCTTTTTGGGTCAGTTCAACGGTCTGATTTGGAAGGGAAATCTTCATCAATCCGGAACCGACTTTGGAGCGGGCCGCCTCGAAGCGTTGACTGTCAGGCAGTTTTTTTTGTCGCCGAGCCCGACGCCAGAGTCGTACCACGGGGCCAATTGTCACATCAAATGCCCCCTTTGTTTCCTCTGAGAGTGCTTGACTTTTTTTCAGTAGTTTTAGCAGGTGAGGACTGACTTTGATTGGTTTTCCGGGGCCAGATAACCGACATAACTGATTTAACTCACTTTCCGGATCGTAATCGCTGAGTATTTTGTTAAGTTCCTTTATACGGGCAAAAGCATTTTGAGAGGCTTTGTTTGCGATTGGTTTGTCGGTAGCATATAATACGATGCTCCACTGCACCCCCATATGTACTTCCTGAAATTCATACCGATTCAGAATTTCGCTATCTGTGCACTGTTGATTGCCTGACAATGTGGAGAGCAGCAGGCAAGTCTGAAAAACGTATGACATCATCAACCCTGATAAAAGACCGATTGAAGCTTACCAATACGGAGTAAACTAATATGCTTAGCGTATGTCGTTCCAGTCTCTTAATGCAAGGCAAATTCGCATTCCTTGCCGCAATGCTGTTTTCTGTTTCACTGGCGAATGCCGGTGATAAAGCCAAAGAGATGAAGCCTTATACAGAAAAAATTGCGAATACTGATGTTTCTTTTGACATGGTTCCCATTCCCGGCGGTGAATTTATAATGGGGAGCCCTGCGAATGAAAAAAATCGGGAAGACGACGAAGGCCCTCAGATTAAAGTCAAAGTCGATCCATTCTGGATGGGCAAACACGAAGTTACCTGGAATGAATATGATATTTGGAGTTTCAATCTCGATATTCAACGTCGTAAGCTACTACGGGGAAAATCGGACGCTAAAGAAAAAGCTGCCGATGCAGTAACCCGCCCGACTAAGCCTTATACTGACATGACATTTGACATGGGGCACGATGGCTATCCGGCAATCTGCATGACCCAGTTGGCCGCCAAGACCTATTGTAAATGGTTGAGCGAAAAAACAGGTCACTATTACCGTCTGCCGACTGAAGCAGAATGGGAGTATGCCTGCCGTGCTGGTACAACGACCGCTTATTCATTTGGCGACAATCCGGAAAAGTTAGATGACTATGCCTGGCATTATGCCAACTGCGATGACACCTATCAGAAAGTCGGCCAGAAGAAACCCAATCCCTGGGGACTGTATGATATGCACGGCAATGTCTCTGAATGGGTGCTCGATCAATATATTCCGGATGCCTACAAAAAATGGAGTGGTAAGGGAACGCTGAAATTTCCGATCAATGTGCCAACGACTCTCTATCCTCGTGTCGCCAAAGGTGGCTCCTGGGATGATGAGCCAGAAGCATTGCGAAGTGCAAACCGAATTGCTTCCAGCTCTGACTGGAAAATTCAGGATCCACAGATTCCACAAAGCATCTGGTATCACACCGATGCAATCATGGTGGGATTCCGAGTGGTACGTCCTTTAAAAGTACCAACGGCTGAAGAACGAAAAAAATATGGTCTTGATCCAGCAATCCCTGAGGATGAAGGACGCTGATCAAAAGCCAGTGTGACAGAATTAATTCGAAAACAGATGCATTGAGAGAAATTCAACAAACGATTTGTCTCGCTTTATGCATATGTAAGTTAGGTAACGTATAACCGACCAAATCCACCTGCAGATTAGGGAAAGGCCTCTGATGACTCAATCTAACAATCAATCAACCTCCAGACGTGACTTTTTGAAAACAACAACGGCAACAGCTGTTGGAACTGGAATTCTTGCCAGTTTAGGATCGGCGGCTCATGTCCATGCAAGCGGTGACGATCAAATCAAAGTTGGTCTGGTAGGCTGTGGTGGCCGCGGTACCGGTGCTGCTTCACAGGCCTTATCTACAAAAGGGAATGTGAAACTGGAAGCAATGGCTGATGCATTCAAAGATCGAATGGACAGCAGCCTGAGTAACCTGCAAAAGCAGTTTTCCGGTCGACCGGAGAGAGTCGATGTTGCCGAAGAGAAAAAATTTGTCGGTTTCGATGCCTATCAGAAACTTCTCGACAGTGGCGTCGATGTTGTGATTCTGGCAACACCTCCCGGATTCCGTCCGATTCACTTTGAAGCCGCCGTCAATAAAGGCGTGCATATCTTCATGGAAAAACCAGTGGCAACAGATGTGACCGGTGTCAAGAAAGTCCTTGAAGCCGCTAAAAAAGCCAAAGAGAAAAATCTGGCGGTCGGCGTTGGTCTGCAGCGTCATCATCAGGCCCCTTACATTGAAACCATCAAACGTCTGAAGGACGGAGCGATTGGCGATATTACTTCCATGCGTTGCTACTGGAATAGTGGTGGTGTCTGGGAACCACGTCTGGCTCGTGAAGATGCCAAATCAGAAATGGAATACCAGATGCGAAACTGGTACTACTATAACTGGTTGTGTGGTGACCACATCAACGAACAGCACATTCACAATATTGATGTCTGTAACTGGTTGAAAGACGATTTCCCTGTCAAAGCATACGGCATGGGGGGACGTCAGGTTCGTACCGACAAGAAGTATGGTGAAATTTTCGACCACTTTGCTGTTGAATTCGTCTATGCAGATGACACTCGGATGTACAGCCAGTGTCGACACATTCGCAACTGCTGGAATAGTGTGACCGAACACGCTCAAGGAACCAAAGGTTCCTGCGATATTAGTGGTGCCAAGTATGAAACCGACGCTGGTTACAAATGGAAGTATCGTGGCAAGAAAGCCAACCCATATCAGGTAGAACACGATGATCTGTTTGCTGCCATCTATAACGGAACGCCCTATAACGAAGCGGAATACGGCGCCAAATCAACCATGACTTCAATTCTGGGACGTCTGGCGACCTACAGTGGTAAACCCGTCACCTGGGACGAAGCGATGGCATCGAATGTTGATCTGATGCCAAAAGAATTCTCTTGGGAAGCGACTCCCGTTACAGTACCTGATGAAAATGGTTTCTACCCGATTCCAACTCCAGGTGTGAGCAAAGTTCTCTAAGATTTGTTTAATGCCTCTTCCAAGGCCGATTCGTTCATCCCGAGCGAATCGGTTTTTTTTATTGGCTTGAGTTCAGTAAACTCACTCGATGGATTCGAATTTCCTGTCATTCAATTTATCTGAAACTCACTACAACGATGACTTCTCAACATCAGATTACAGCTGTCACTCCTGCTGACTATCCCCGTGCATTAGAAGTCTGGGAATCTTCCGTAAGGGCCACGCATGACTTTCTGACAGAAGCAGACATCCATTTGCTCAAGCCACTCGTATATGATCAGTGTCTGATAAAAATGCCTCTTGTCTGTATCCGCGATGAAACAGACTCAGTCATTGGTTTTTTGGGCGTAGATGCACCAAAAATTGAAGCTTTATTTATCGAACCTGACTGGCGGGGAAAAGGTCTGGGACGCCAACTGGTGGATTATGCAATCAAGAATCTGGAGGCGGAACTGGTCGATGTGAATGAGCAGAACGTAAAGGCGCTTGGCTTCTATCTACATCTGGGATTTGAAGTCGTACATCGCTCTGAACGTGACGGTTTTGGAAAACCGTTTCCCTTATTGCATCTGAAACTACCAGGCTGAAACAGTCGTTGAATACGCTGCAGGTGCATTTCTATTTTGAGTATGGTATCGTAAAGGCCTCTCTTTTACTTTCCAGGAGTCAGAACCATGCCCGTACGTTTCATTCAATGTCTGCTGATGGCTGCTTTTTTATTACTTTGCTCGTCGCTGAGTTTTGCCGAATCACCGCTCGAAATTGGTAATCGACGAGAGTTGTTTATCGATGACGCGTTAGTGGAAAAATTGACGGGAGAAATCGAGATTCGCCTCCAACATCCTATCCCGCGTGAGGTGGTTTTTAAATTTGATCAACCCTGGGAAGGGAGTAGTTCTGGTTATCATACCATTTTCCAGGACGGCGATTTGTATCGGCTTTATTATCGCGGCTCCCATATTATTGTTTCAGACGATGGGATAAATACTGGCAGCCACAAGCCCTTTTATTGCTACGCGGAAAGTGAGGACGGCATTCACTGGACGCGACCTGAGTTGCGTTTAGTTGAGTTTCAGGGATCAAAGAAAAATAACATTATCCTGGAAGGGTTGGGCACACATAATTTTGCACCCTTTAAAGATGAAAATCCGAACTGCAAACCGGAAGCAAAGTACAAGGCACTGGCAGGTACTCAAAGTGAAGGAGGCCTCTACGCTTTTCAGTCAGCGGATGGAATACACTGGAAGTTGATGCAGGAAAAACCGGTGATTACGAAAGGAGCCTTCGATTCACAAAATCTGGCGTTCTGGGATACCGATCAGCAGACCTATCGAACCTATTATCGCGTCTTTTCTGGAGGAGTCACCACTTCCAAAACCTGGAAACCATCAGGAAACCGAGCGATTCAAACAGCAACCTCGGATGATTTTCTGAAATGGAGCAATGTCGCCGATCTGACGTACGAAGATTCTCCCGACGAACAGCTTTATACAAATCAGGTGAAAGCCTATTATCGGGCGCCCCACATTCGCATCGGCTTTCCTGCTCGCTATGTGGAACGAGGCTGGTCGGAATCCATGAAGGCACTTCCCGATCCCAAGCGCCGCCAACAGCGAGCTTCTTCAGTTGAACGTTATGGGACCGCACTCAGTGAGGGGCTTTTGATGGCCAGCCGCGATGGCATTCATTTTAAACGTTGGAACGAAGCCTTTCTCCGTCCTGGGATCGAACGAACTGGTACCTGGCAGTACGGGCATCAGTTTATTGCCGAACACGTTGTCGAAACAAAATCAGCGTTTCCCGGTGCACCAGACGAATTGTCAATCTATGCAGCCGAAGATTACTGGCACGGAAAAGGAGGATCACTCAGACGCTTTTCAATTCGATTGGATGGGTTTACTCCGGTACACGCTTCGATGAAGGGGGGAGAACTGGTCACAAAGCCGTTTACTTTTGAGGGGACGAAATTATCTGTTAACTTCGCGACGTCTGCCGCCGGTAGCATACGAGTGGAAATTCAAACAGCAGAGGGGCAGCCGATTCAAGGATTTACTCTAAAAGAGTGTGCGGACCTGTTTGGCGATACGGTCGATCGGACGGTGACCTGGAATCAGAAAGCAGATGCCAGCAGCCTGCAAGGGAAGCCGGTTCGTCTGCGTATTCAATTAAAAGATGCCGACCTGTATTCATTTCAGTTTCAAAAGTGAATCAGATCAGCCCCTTCAATTCGCCAGTACTGTCACCAAAGCGGTCAGACATCACTTTTGGAATCTTCAGGATCATGACAGTCGTCACAATACTGAATCAGGACGGGGCGAACGGACTTTTCAAAGTAGTCCGCGGGTTCCGGCTCCGCAGTAAAAGTGCTTCTACACAACAGGCAGGCAATCTAACACCAGAAAACGATACGCATATTCAGACCTGTTCCAGACTGGGAGGGAAATATGTGCAAAGGCAAGGAGCGGGAGAATTCTCTCGAATTGAATTAAACTCTGGTTATAAACGGATTCAGAATCTGAGAAAAAGTAGTGATCTGATATGTTTCCAGTTGCGTATATCAATCATGTTATGAAGGACCGTTTTGCTCGGTGAGACATGTTGACCTCATCAAGGTTTATCAGACATAATCCCTTTGCAATACAAAGAATCCTTATCCGCGGCTTACTCTTGGAAAGTATTTGAATGTCAGATCCAAAACCTGCTCAAGAAAAGAAACCTCAAACCTGGCGCGAGCAGATGTATGAGATAATCTTTGAAGCAGATACCCCTGCCGGAAAACTGTTTGATGTTGTGCTGCTGATTGCCATTTTAGTGAGCATTCTGGTGATCATGCTCGAGAGCGTCAAATCGTTAGATGCGAAGTATGATCGCCAATTTAGTATTGCCGAATGGTTCTTCACGATTCTTTTTACCATCGAATATGTCGCGCGGATCATCTGTGCCCGTCGACCGCTTCGGTATATCTTCAGCTTCTATGGTCTCGTGGATTTGTTGTCGATTCTTCCCACCTATCTGATTTTTCTGGCATCGGTCGATACAGTGGATATGCAGCGACTGGGGGTCATTCGAGCGTTGCGGCTGCTGCGTGTGTTCCGAATCTTCAAGTTGGGGCATATGCTGACCGGTGCGTCGGAATTACGCCATGCCATCTGGACCAGTCGTTCAAAAATTATTGTGTTTTTGACAACGGTCCTGATTGCCGTCGTTATTGAAGGGGCTGCGTTACATTTAGTGGAGGATAATGCCCAAAGAGAGGCTAAATTAAATGGTTTTGATTCGATTCCCGAAAGCATGTACTGGGCGATCGTCACGATGACAACCGTCGGTTATGGTGACATCACACCGATCACCCCTTTAGGGAAATGTCTGGCGGCCATGATTATGTTTTTTGGATACAGTCTGATTATTGTTCCTACAGGAATTGTGACAGCCGAGCTCGCACATTCGGGATCGAAATCGGACTCATCTCGAATTACGACTCAGGTATGTCCGGAATGCATGAAAGAAGGGCACGATTCCAATGCGATTTTCTGTAAATATTGTGGATCGCGCCTGAACTGAATGGCTGCCATTCGATCTTTATCCTGGAAGAAGTTCCTGAAATCGAGCAGATTTTGGGAACTTCTTTTTTGCGCACGCCGTCCAATGAGCGGTGCTCGGTGTGAGGCACTTCATTTCTCAGTAATCCTGTGCTTATCCAGGAGAAGTTTCCATGCGCAAACTGTTTCGAATTGCAGCGTTAATTCTATTTACTTTTTGTCTGTCGACCCAAAAAAGTCAGGCGAAAGAAAAGCCACAGCCAGCACAACCTTCAGTCGAATTGGCGATACTGCTTGATACGAGTGGCAGTATGAGTGGATTGATCAATCAGGCACGCACACAACTCTGGAAGATTGTCAACGAACTGGCCACCGCGAAACAAAACGGGAAGATTCCCGTGATGAAAGTCGCTTTGTATGAATATGGGAAGAGCAGTCTGCCTGCCAGTGAAGGCTACTTGCGGCAAATTGTGCCGTTGACGGAAAATCTGGACCAGATTTCGGAGGAACTGTTCGCATTAAAAACCAATGGCGGTGAAGAATATTGTGGTCAGGTCATCCAGGCAGCTACGAATGGCCTGCTATGGAGTGAAAACCATGACTGTTTGAAAATGATCTTTATCGCCGGGAATGAAGGCTTCAGTCAGGGGAAAGTGGACTATAAAGTGGCCTGTCCGAATGCCGTCCAGAAAGGGATCACCGTCAACACCATTTTCTGCGGCCCCGAACAAACGGGGATCCAGACGGGGTGGAAAGAAGGAGCATTACTGGCAGACGGTTCTTATCTGAGTATCAATCAGGGATTAGAAATTGTGACACCTGCCACACCTTATGATAAGAAACTGAATGAATTAAGCCGGGGAATCAACAAGACCTATCTCTTTTATGGCTCTCAGGAAGAACAGAAAAAATCCACCACCAGTCAGTCAGCAGCAGATTCTTTATCTCAGGAAGCAGCTCCTGCATCTGGTGCAGAACGTGCGGCTTTTAAAGGCTCAGGCCGGTATCGTGCCAAAGGCGATTTGATCGAAGCACTAGCTGGTAAGAAGGTCAAACTTCAGGATCTGAACGAAGCAGAACTCCCAGCCGAACTGAAAAAACTGTCACCTGAAGAACGAGAAGCTTATATCAGTGAGAAGCAAAAAGAGCGAAAGCAAATTCAGTTACTGATTCAGGAGCTGACTAAAAAACGAAAACAGTTTATCGCAGCCGAAATGAAAAAACAGAAAAATCAGGCACAGGATAATACATTCGATGCCGCCGTGATTCGAGTGATTCGTTCCCAGGCAAAGAAAAAGAATTTCCAGTTTGAGTCAGAATAATGTAGTTCAGAAGTCGAATTCTGAATCTTTCATTCCACCGGAAGCCGTTTCAATCAAGGGACAATGACATGCGATCTTATCTACGCGGTTTCGGCATTATTGGTACTGCCATCCTGCTTTCCACTGTCAGCACTGTGACGCATGCCTGTTTTATGCGGGCTCCTCAACCGGTTCAGGTCTGGCTGGATCATATCAATGTCGATATTCAGGATCAGGTCGCCGTGAAGACCTATCGTTGTGGCTTCCGCAATCCCAACGGCAGGGCCATCGTCGGTGGTACCTGTTACATGGAACTGGAACCGGGGACGCAAGTTAACAACATGTCTGTGCTTGTTGACGGAAAGGAAATGCAGGCGGAAATCCTGGATGTTGAAAAAGCAAATCAGGTGTTTCAGGAGATTGTGAAGAAAGGCGGCTCTCCTGCATTACTGGAATATTATGGCAACCAGCTCATCCAGACAAAAATTCCGAGGGTCGAAGCAGGGAAAACCGTGATGGTCAAACTGACTTATACTACGGTGTTGAAGAAGCGGGGCGATCTGATTCGCCTGCAGATGCTCAATACGAATCCCAAAGCGTTAATGCAGCCGCTTAAAGAAGCATCTGTTACTGTGAATATTCGCAGTACCGAACCCATCAAAAATATATATAGTCCTACACATGAAGTGAAACTAGTTGAGAAGAAAGACTGGGATATTTCCGTCGAATGGAAACAGAAAAATTATCTGCCAAAACATCCGTTTGTACTTTATTATCAGACAACCCCCGATGAAGTCGGCGCCAGTCTGATTGCACATCGCGAGCCAGGCGAACCCGGTTATTTCATGATGATGCTCTCACCCACTCAAGGGCAGGGCGTTGGGAAGTTGACCGATGAGAATATCCTGCCAAAAGATGTGGTGTTCTGCGTCGATACCTCTGGTTCTATGTTGCAACAGCAAAAGATGGAGCAGTCCCGCGATGCTTTAAAGTATTGCATCAACCACCTGCGTCCGGGGGATCGGTTTAATATCATCGATTTCAGTACCACGGCGCGGCATTTCCACCAGCATGGGCTGATCGAGTTCAACGAAGAATCAAAGCAGAAAGCGCTGGCTTATGCCGATGCGATGACCGCCCGCGGTGCCACTGCGATTGAAGAAGCGTTGTTACTTTCGTTAAAGCACCTCGAAAAGGATGTTTCACTTAGGAATCAGCGGCTGAAAATGATTGTCTTCTCAACGGATGGTTTGCCCACTGTGGGAGAACGCGATGCCAGTAAGCTGTTGAAAACCATTTCAGAGAAGAACTCGCAACATGTCAGGCTGTTCGTATTTGGTGAGGGATACGATGTGAATACAAAGCTACTTGACTTTCTGGCTCTCGATCACCGTGGAGAAGCAGACTATATTTTGCCAGACGAAGATTTGACGAAGAAAATCAGCCAGTTCTTTGACCGGGTCGGCAGCCCGGTCATGACGGATGTGTCGATCGATTTTGTAGACGCGGGAGTTACCGATGTCTATCCACGTCATGTAAAAGATATCTTCAAAGGCGAACAATTACTGATTTATGGACGTTATACCGGTTCAGGATCAAAAACGGTTCGTGTTACTGGAACCATCAATGGTGCGAAAGTCACTCAATCCTATCAACTGGAATTTCCCAGGAAATCGGCTGATGATAAAAACAGTTTTGTGCCGCGACTCTGGGCGGGACAGAAGGTTGATTATCTGATTGCGCAAATTCGCAATAGCGGACAGGCAAAGCCAGATCAGGAACTGGTTGATGAGATCACTTTGCTAGCAAAGCAGCATGGGATCGTAACTCCTTATACAAGTTTTCTGATGGCCGATGATACCATCACAGAGCAGTCTCCAATGCCTCTACTGGGAGTGTATCGACGGAAACTGGGACAGAAAATTCAGGAAGAACTGGAATATCAACCTTTCAAACGTTCAACAGGTGGAAGTGGTCAACAGGAAAAAGTCATCGATGCGCAAAGCTCCAGCCGGGACCGACATGCAGCGGGGAAAAGTGGAAATGCGGCTCGCTATTACGAACAGGCCGAACGTGAAATGAAGAAATTCAACAAGAAAGGTTCTGCACTACAGGCCATTCGTTATATCGGAAATCGAACCTTCTATAAATCGAAGGAAATGTTCTGGAATGAAAGTCTGTATGATCCACATTTGCATCAAGATCTTAAAACAATTGAAGTGGGATCTACAGAATATTTCGAATTGCTCAAGCAAGATCAGCGGCTGGCCAAATATTTCTCACTGGGGAATGTGATACTGCAAATTGATCAGCGCTGGTATCAGGTTGCGGAAAAGTCTCGATCGTAGGATGCCGTTTAAATTAGACGGCTGGTTCTGATTCAGTCTCTTCTTGTTCTTTAAACAATCGAGGGGGATGCGCTGACCAGACAGCAAATGCCGCTACGAGAGGCATGGCTGTGAATAAACACAAGACCGGGTTGTACGAACCAAAATAATCGATCGACATCGCGACCGGCAAAGGGCCGAGTGCGGATGCCAGGATCATCATCGACCAGGCAACGCCGCGGACCGCACCCTGATTCATGCGTCCGTAATAATTGATCCAGACGACTGTCGCCGTGCTGCGAAAAATACTTCCGGTCATCCCCAGTAAAAATGAATAACCGACTACCATCCAGACGGCGGGCATCGTCAGGACGATCAGATTCGCAACGGATAAACAGAGCATAGAGAAGCAGAGGATATAGCGGCTGGGAAGTCGGTCCGTGACCCAGCCTGCTGGAAACATCAAGACCGTTGCACAAATCGCCTGGAACGACATCATTCGGATAGCCCAGTGTTCGGGAACGCCATGGCTGCCGAGTAATGAAATCTGGTGAAAGACCAGACCGGTGCCTACCAGGGCATGTGTTGTGATCACGGATAGCAGTTTCCAGAATGTAGGATCACGTAGTACTTCTCGCACTGTCCAGGATTCAATTGTGGCGGTAATCAGCGGTCGCCTCGGTTTTTTGCCAGGAGTTTCAGGTTCTGGTTCAGGTTCGAGTGCAGGATCAATCCCATCGGGATGCAGCCCCAGGTCTTCCGGGCGGTTTCTGACAATCAATATTCCAGGCACAATCAAACAGACAGCAACGGTGACGGCATGAAAGATCCAGCCGGTTTTCCAACCATAGTGATTGATCAACCAACTATTGAGTAACGGTACGGTCATGACCGAAAAGGCACTACCAAAACCAGCCAGGGCTGTCGCACGTCCTCGTTTCTTTTCAAACCACTCTCCTACCATCCAGACTGAGATTAATGTGAGGGCGCCCTGTCCCAGACTGCGCACCAGGCTGAAGCCGATATAGAGCTCTGGGAGCGTGTGGATGCGGGACATGAAAAAACAGGCCAAAGCCAGTCCTGTGGCTGTAACCGGGAGAATAATTCGGGCGCCCCAGCGATCCAGCAACCGACCGACAAAAGGCAACAGGCAGGCACTGACAATGGTGGCAAAGCCATAAGCTAAGGAGTATTGCGTTTCCGTTAGTCCCAGGCCAGCCCGCATCGGGTCTTTGAACACGGCCACTGAAAATGACTGGCCGGGAGCCGACAGAAATTGCGCCATGGCAGCAATTCCCAGCATCGTCCAGCCGGGAAAGTATTTGTGGGTGGTGGAGATTTCCTCGTGATCTTTTTTTGGTTCCGCGTCAGCACAGGCAGGCTGCGAATTCATTTCTCTTATTTTCTTCCCTGGGATCATTAAGCAGTCGGCAGGGCGCGCGACCGGTGGGCAGAATTCGAATATAGCAGAAGCAGAAACGAACGCGTAGGGTATTGAGTGGTTGCTTTAAACAAAAATCAGTTCTTCACACAGATTTTATCGAAGTAAACTGTGTGCTATTTCTATCTGGTTTTTGATTGAAATTTCTGTTTTATCATATTGAGGTGAATAGACTTAACAGAGTTGAGGTTACTGGTCTCAAGACGGAAACAATCTAGATTCCCAGCCAGTCGTTAAACAGAAAATTGAGCCGGCCACTAAGTAGGGCAATTCGTCCCATCACCGTATAAGCAAAGCTGGCACCGAAGGTAACCATCAGAAACCAGACGCCCAGTCGCGAAATATATTTGACGATACCCTCATGTTCGATCGAGAAAAAGAAATAGACCATACACGACAGTACGCCGACAATCACAATTGAATTCCGCAAAGATTCGATCCACAGGAACGAGCCTTTTGAATCAAAGACGATGAACGGCATAATCGTGTTTTGGATTTGCCCGACAAAATCTGCTTCAAGATAGCTGATGAGACGAATTCCTGCTGTAGCGCCAATAAAAAATGCCAACGGCCAACGTGCAATCCAGTTCCCCTTAGGCGCCAGACGCCACAGAAGCAGCACACTCAAGACAAGAGGGACTAGATAAAGCCAACTGACTTGAGCCCCTTCTTCCATATCAGGGAAAAAACTGATCCGAGCCAGACCAGGCAAGAGTTTGGCGAACAGATTTGTTACTATTTCAGTCCAGAACGCGACGACCATTGCATAGCCCGCAGAGACTCCAACAAAGACTGATTCCGTAAACTTGTAGAGCGGATTGTCACCATAGAGAAAGGAAAAGATAGCCAGCGTGCAAAAGGCGGCAACCCACAAACCTATGGTTCTTGACAGGCTAAAGCTGACGCCCGGTTCGCCTTTTTCTGTCGCGGGAACCTGCTGGTATTTCGACCATCGATAAACCTGCTCTGGAGATTCCGGCTGTGATGCTTGGGCTTCGACGGGAACTTCTCGTACGTAAATCGCTCCTTGAGATCTGAATATTTGAATGGACAGCAGACCTAATCCACCAAATACCATCAGCAGTGTCCAGATGAGTGTTGACTGTTTCATTAAGCCATTCCCTGCTTTCGTTCCCAGAAATAAATCACGTTACCCAACACAATCAGACTAATCAGCAGCACGTGTGCTACCAGTTGTGGCCCCATGCGTTTGAGTCCTTCTTTGGCGTTCGGGTTGTCTTTCAACTCAGGATAACCATTGATGATTGCCTGTTCGTATTCTGCAGCGCCTTTGATGGCGGCCAGCATTCCATCGAGTTGCTGAGGGATATAAGGCAGCATGATCGGTGCCTGCACCCCGGTGCAACCGACGACTGTCGGAATATCAAACGGGGCCGAACCATACAAAACCCATTCTTTCGAACCGGGGTAGCCGGCACTGACATTCGCTAACAGGTCAACCTGTTGAATGTTCTTGAGATTTTTGGTGAGTGGGATGTTCTCTAGATCCGTTCCATTGATGTCGGAAGAATAGGATTTTTTTAAATCTTCTACTACCAGTTTGATGACCCCTTCATTGCCGGCCCGAAATCCCAGATTCACATACTTGGAGCCATATTTTCCTTTGTAAGTATCAGGGAATTCACTTTCCAGTAGATCAATCGAACGCTGAATCATCGGGATTCCCTGGGGCCAGAGAGTCATGAAATAGAGATTATGTTTTTTCAAGGCACAATGCCGGGTGAATGCCGACGCCATTGGCTGTAGCTCACCCTCGCTGGCCGGGTCATAGTCTAAGGCGACTACCACATTCGATCCGTCGGGGAGATCATCCACGGCATGAAAAACAGCCATGACCTGATCGGATGGTTCTTCCGGAAACGTGGTGCCCATGATCAGCGGCACTGAGACGGCAATAAACATCATTAAAAAGATCCAGCGACGATCAAGGTTTTGTAGTATTTCCAGCATCGTTCACGCCTCCTGATCTGATCCAAGGTAAGAACGATCGACGCCTAATAGAACTTTCAATGAAGTTGAGGCGACCCCCAGTGCAATTCCGATCGTGATCGCTCGCATACCGGGAGTGGTGAAGTCGTCCATGATGATTTCCGATAAATGGGATAAATGAAAATCGCTATAAGTGATGCCGCTATTACCAAGAATAGGTTCATTCGGGAGCCAACTGGTTAACCAGACCCCTGCATAAGTCCGTCCCAGTAACACGATCACGGCGATCAAGAGAAGAATAGTGGCTTCGGTATTTTTCGCTCGGAACGCACGAAATGCAGCTGAGGAAATATAGAACGCCAGCAAAGCAAACATCGTGGCTGAAAGCGGGTAAAAAATGTATTCGAATAACCACCAGAAGGTACTCCCCTCTGCGAGGTAGTCTCCGGACCAGGCATATTCGGGAAAATTGATATTCGGATGCACGCCGACTTTCAGTAGTCCGACAATCAATGTGATGAAAAACGCGATCAGAGTAACGGCTGAATATCCCCAGCCCGGCTGCTGCGCGGAGATTTTCTGCAATTGCATTTTCAGCAAGTTACCGCCACCCAGGATAAAAGCAAACGCCGCCAGAATATTAAACCAGGCCATCGCATCATTGCCCCAGTCCACAAACTTGGGGATGAATGCCGTACAAATCAGTACAAATCCCGTGACTGCGGATATAAACAGGGGGATGGTTCGTTTCATTATTTAAAACCTCCTTTACCGAGGATATTCTCTTTAATATAGGCCTGAGCAGACTGCAGAAAGGTCTTGCGTTCTTCGTCTGGTGCGACACCCCGCGATTCAATAGCAGAGAGCGTCATGATCAGGCAGCCGGCAATCAGCAACAGTCCTCCGATTAATTTACCGAAGTCCTGTCCTTTCAGGCTGCCTAACTGTTGTGGTTCTCTTGAAAGGTAAGCGGATGCAGCAAAAAACTCTTCTCCAATCAGGGTGAAATCGCAGGCCGCTACAAAGAAAGGGAGCTGTGTGGGCATTGCGGTCCCTGCAACCTGAATCGCGCCGACTGAGTTACCGGTTTCTGCCAGAATCAAAGACTCTGCATAAAATGCACCCATGTAGAAACAGGCGGCCGGTTTGTCGCGGACCATTTTCCCCGTCACACTGGCGACGTACCCGAATTGTTCGTCAGTGATATAATAAATGTCGTCTTCGTTGTATTCGTCAGGGCGACCTGCGGCGAGGTAGGCGGCTTCAACCGTATCCCGGGCTGTTGTCATGACTAGAGATCGAGATGTCGGCACTTCAAGATGGGCACGATAGTCGGCCGTTGTTTCTGCAACCTGGGCCAGTACCGTGATTCCCGCAACGGTCTGAATGTCATTGATATCCTGAA
This sequence comes from Gimesia fumaroli, assembly GCF_007754425.1. NCBI lineage: Bacteria > Pseudomonadati > Planctomycetota > Planctomycetia > Planctomycetales > Planctomycetaceae > Gimesia > Gimesia fumaroli. The sequence continues at coordinate 5,257,694 of NZ_CP037452.1, read as the reverse complement.
TGCCAGGTACGAACAGACAGGATCGCCCCATTTCGGTCGCACGTCCAACGGCATCTGTGATTGCTTCCAGGCCGGCGATTTTGCGTACCTTGAGTTTTTTTCCTTTGCGCGCCATTTCGATGAATATGATCACCGAACCACAGATCAGAAACACAAAAACTGCGAACCAGCTGCGCTGCAGGTTAAACCACTGCAGCGAGGCAATCACCGGTTCGCTGATGACAACCGGTTTTGATTTCTGACTTTCCTGCCCAACTGCTTCAATACGATACAGATAAGGCACGTCGGTCTCACAGTTGGAATCACGGAATGTATTCACTCGGTAAGTCGGTTCGCCAATGTTCTCGTACAGGGACTCGTTGCTGTTAGCCTCTTTGCGGGAGATGATATAACGTAAAACCTTGCGTGGTTTTGTGTTTTCCTCGTCATCTGGCGATAGGGTCCAGAAGAGATCGATGCCTGTTCCTGCGTCGCCGGGAACATCTTCCGCTCTGAAATCCGTCGGCGGAGCCGGTGGCTCTGCGGCGTTCGCTCCCGCCAGACCTGCTGTTAAGAGCAGGAACGGAAGCATGAGTCTGAGAATAACATCTTTTCTGAAATGCATCACAATTTATCCTTCGATGAGTTCCACATTAGCGCGGGGAACAATCACTTTATTTCCTGTATGCAAAATCACCTCAAGCACCCGTGACTCAGAACCAGATTCCAGAGTCTGTAATTCCGTCGGCATCTCTCCCACTTCTCCGAGCAGTCCGAAATAAGGTTCACGAATAATTCGAACCGGTACACCAGTATCTAAAATGCCCAGCGAAACTTCCTGTTTTGCCTCGGTTTGGGGGGCGGCCTTCATTTTTTCATCCAGTGGGATCACAATTTCAGGTCGCATCACACCCGCACGAATTTGTGTAGTCCCATTGACGGCGGCTTCGGATCCTTCCCGTTCTTTGAGAAGATTGAAGGTTCGCTCTGCCATCGCGATATCACCAAAGCCTTCGGTGATGATCAGAGTCGTCCCAATATGTTCTGATCCCGTGACGGCGACTCCCAGGTCATAGCCCAGAATTTCTTTCAGATCCTCGTCATCCATTCCGCCGGAGATGATGGCCGCTACGCCAATTTCAATCCCTCGTATGACGGCTTCTCCCGTCATACGGGCACCGCCGATGATGATTTTTCCCTGCATCGATTCATCAAGTAGAGAGGCGATCAATGGTTCATCTTTATCCTGGCAGGCAAACTGAATGGTTCCATAAGCTTCTCCGCCAATCCCCAGAATGCCCTGCAAGAATGTCACTTCCGACTCGATGACGACTCCTTGTTCGGGAATGACTTCTTTAATCGTGCCTGCCTGATAAGCGCGGACCTGAATCGGCAGGGGCGCTCCGCGCAGAATAACCTGGCCTGTCACATGAGAGATGGATTCAATCGTTCCAGCCGTTTTGGCTTTCGTTTCTGCTTTGAAGAAACCAAAAATTCCTTTACTGCGGGCCAGTACGTCGCCTACATGAATTTCGTCTCCCACCGAAAACAGCATGCAGCCGGGGACTTCAGAGGGAGCCACCGAAATTTGATTGGCGACATTAACGGGTGTGACATCACCTGGCATGAAGGTTTGAGCGACGATCTGCTGAGAGGTGGCTTGATCGCCGACCTTGACCAGCACATCACCCGGAATGGGGAGAATGCGCCGGCTGGAATGTAGCACTCGCTGACGGATTTGTAATCCTGGTGAATATGCTTTTGCCATAATAGCCAATTCTCTGAGGGGTTATCGTTGTGCCATCAAATGAGTGTCGGGGTAGAGCTTCATTTCCTCGACCCAGCTCGTCAATTCTGCCAAGTGATTTTGTTCGTCAGCAGGGACCATGAGCGGTCTGCCTCGAGCATCAAGAATCAAACCGACTGTGCCGCCCCGCGCTTCGAATTCCATTCGTTTTCCTGAACCGGCTCCAAAGTCATAACCGCGTCTTGGTTCTACTATGACTGTTGCCGACTCATCGTAACCCAGAGGAAAAAGTTTCATCTCACCGCAGACCATCTCACCGGTTTCATTCAGTGAGTTTCCGGAAATTTGATACTGAAAACAGGTTCTTCCCGATCGATAAAAGCCGCGCGGGGCGATGCAGGTTCCCAGATAGATCAAGCAGTCCCGCTCAAATACCTGTAAAGCTGCACGGGAATGGACCTGAGCCAGTACACCCAGGTGAGGCATCATGAATATACTGTCTTTGGCGAGTACCGTCATTCCTTCTGGCTCAAAGGCATCGACCATCATGGCTGCAGTTTGATTCATGTTTGGAGCGTGTGAAAGGACACCACCTGAACCAACCAGTAGATTCAGTTTCATGTTATCCACAATCGATTGACCGCTGGTGTTTTGACTGAATGTGTCTCCAACCGTTCGTTGCTGCTGGACTCCTTTGAGTGTTGTTGCGAATTCCTTGTGTTGAATATAGGCCAGTCGCAACGCCTCTCGAGCGACCGCCTGTTCGAATACCAGACCTTCCTTTGTCTGGGGAATGGTGGTCGGGCGGATCATTTTGTTTTTGATGCGGTTCTGCAATTCTCGTGGATCCATCTCCAGATGCACCCAGCGTAAAATCATGGGAAGCGTTGCAGAAGCACAGACGTTTGAGATGGAATAGCTCATTCCCAGATTGGCACTCACGGTACGGTTAAAGGTCCCGTCGAATACACTGAAGACATCTGTCGTCGCACCACCAATATCTACTCCCAGAGCGTTGATGCCTTGACGCTCCGCGATCGTTTGCAGAATATTTCCCACGGCACCGGGGGTCGGCATGATTGGGGCATCGGCCCAGGAAATCAGTTTGTTATAACCCGGGGCATGTGCCATCACATGTTCCAGAAACAGATCGTGGATCGCATCACGAGCAGGGGCCAAATTTTCCTGCTCCAGTACCGGACGGACATTCGCTACGGTGGTCAGTTTGACATCTTCATCAAAGGCTTCTTCAACCAGTTCTTTCGCTTCCTGATTGCCGGCGTAAATGATGGGCATTTTATAGGTGCCACCAAAGCGGGGTTGCGGCTTGGCGGGAGCAATCAGTTCTGCTAATTCGACGACATGTTTTTGAGTTCCCCCATCTGTGCCACCGGCCAGCAGAATCATATCGGGACGCAATTCACGAATGCGTTGAATCTGTTCGTGAGGCAGACGTTTGTCATTGGAGCAAATCGTATCCATGACAATTGCTCCGGCACCCAAGGCAGCTCGTTTGGCACTGGCGGCAGACATTTCGCGTACGACTCCCGCGACCATCATTTGCAACCCTCCACCGGCACTGGAAGTCGAAATATAAATATCACAGCCGGTATCACCCTGTGCAGGGCGAATGATTTCCCCATTTTCATCGATCAGTTTACGACCCGCTAATTCTCCCACTTCGGTTACGGCATTCACAACACCGACGGTTACGTCTGCAGCTGGCTCTTCTACAGTAGTGGGAGCTTCACCTCGAAATGTCTGCCGATACTCGCCATTTTTTTTCTCAATCAAAATGGCTTTGGTGGTGGTGCTTCCACAGTCCGTGGCCAGGATGACATTGATTTGATCAGGGTCTAATTTTTTCTCTGCTGTCGAGTTCATATTCTGATTAACCATCCGTGTAAATATGAAAGCGGGTCGGGCACGATTCGGGTTGATTGATCTACGTCAGGAATCATCCTGTTTGACAATGATTTCAGAGTGGACCAGAGATTGATCCATATTCAGGGAGGATATTTCAGAGTCAATCTGTGGGGAACTCAAAGTCTCCAGACGCTGACACAACCATTCAATGGAGCCTCGCTTTTCAAGAAATTCTGCGAAGGTTTTTTGTGCTTTGGGATCGACCAGGAATGACAGGAAGGGAGCAAAAAAATGAATCGCCTGTGAGCCGATATAATTTAAGGGGCGGCAGGTTTCCAATGAGAGGATCGCCAGCGTGACCATATCCCGCCGAATCACTTCCCGGCAGATGCGGTCAGCAATCTGTTGTTGCTCTGCTGTCGGAACAAAATCTTCCGGGCGTTCTACCGCGAAGGCGTGCGCAAGCCACTGTTTGATCATTACCATCCTAGCCTGTGTCCAGGTTTATTACAGCGTCTCCACAGCCATGCGGATCAAGTCAATTAACATGAGAGATACTATGGTTAAATGAGACGCGCTTTAGTAATACCTGCTGTGGGTTCAATTGACGCAAGTTATGTCTATGACTCAACTAAATGTAACAATAGCAGGATTAGATAAAAATGAAAGTATCCTCTCGGAATAAATGCAGATTACGAAAGAATCAGCTCGGAGTAAATCCAGGCGAAATCAGGGGGGCTGACGTTTCTTGAGGTCAGACTCAAAAAAAATGACGAGGCTGACATCTAGCCTGTGTCCAGTTTTACTGTTGCGTCTCCAAGGCTGTTTGGACCGAGTATATAAGATTGAGGCACGCTATGGTAAAATGTGATGCGATCTAGTTGATTTTGAAGAGCGATTTCGCGTTCGCCGTTGTGATTTCTGCCATCTCTTCGGCCGTTTTGTTGTGGAGTTCTGCCAGGCAGGCACAAGTGTGCTTTACAAACGCCGGTTCATTTCTCTTGCCTCGCATGGGAACAGGTGCCAGATATGGGGCATCTGTTTCCACTAGTAGTCGATCCAACGGAATCTGACGGGCCGTTTCGCGCAGTTCATCATTTTTCTTGAAGGTTAACATGCCGGCAAAAGAGATATGCAGCCCCAGTTCCAGACAGGCAGCGGCGGTTTCCGGGCTTCCGCAAAACGAGTGCATAAGCCCTTTGAGGGGAGCGTTCTTTGCCTCCTGCTTTAATAACTCGACCACATCAGCTTCTGCTTCACGACAGTGAATGACAAAAGGCAGGTCCAGTTTTTGCGAGAGATGGATATGCTTGCTGAAGTATTCACGTTGTAATTCGATAGGCGCATAATCCCAGTAGCAATCCAGGCCCGTTTCACCAATTCCTACGACTTTGTCAGTAGTCGAAAGTGCTTCAATTCGTTCCCAGTCGCCGGGTTTCATTTGTGCGATATAGTTAGGTTGAATCCCAACGACTGCGTAAACATTGGGAAAGGTCGCCGCGAGGTCAACGGCGCGCTGGCTGCTATCGGCTGTAGTGCCGATGGTTAGGATGGTTTCGACTCCTTCATCAATCGCACGTTGCACGGTTTCAGGACGGTCAGGATGAAAGGCTTCTTCATCAAGGTGGGCGTGAGTATCAAATAATTTCATCGTAAGTGAGTTCAGTTTTGGGACGTGATTGATTTCTTTTGGGGAGTGATCTTGCTTACGTCGGTGGCAAAATTAATGGAATTGAATCCGGCAGCCAGGCAGGTATCGTAGGTGCGAATCATTTCACCCAGCGGGACATCCTCATTGATATCCAGAATCACAGGAATCTCCGGAGCCAGTTCTGCCAGTTCGGTCAAAGTCTGTTTTAATTGTTCAAACTGAGCATACTCGCGCTCATTCAATTCTACAATGGTCTGGTTATCTTGCCGTTTCAATTTTAGCCAGACTTCCCCTAAAGGCTGCTCCTGTGGAATAGTTTCCGTTGATTCAATACTGCCGGTTGCCAGTTCTGTAGGGAGCAAAAACTCCCGAATCTGATTCGCCGAGGCACTGATAAAGAAGATTAACAATAGAAACACCACGTCGATCATCGGCGTCATGGTCGCCTGATCCTGAATGTCGTGTCGTGTATTATGGTGCGAAGGGATTTTCATAACAGACAGGCTTACTCGTTCAGGACGGCAAATTGAACATTGGAAATCCCCGCACGGGCACAGCTGATGAGCACGCGTTCGACGATCTGATACGGAATCCGTTGATCCCCGCGAATGCGAATTTCCGTTTCTTTTCGCTTCGTGTCATCAATAGACAGAAGTTGCGCGTCCAGTTCTTCAGCCGAGATTTCTTTGCCGCGCAGGTGCAGTTTTTTATCTAAGGTGATCGTGATGATCATCCGCCGCGGTGTTTCTTCCGGTTCGCTTTCATGCTGTGATGCTAGCGGAAGCTCAACGGCTTCCAGTTTTTCATTCTGAGTCAGATGAGTGGCTGCCAGAAAGAAAACGATTAGCAGAAACACAATGTCAATTAAAGGGGTAATGTTAAAGCGGATTCCCTGCTGACGGACACGGGTTGGGATTTTCACGTTTCCTGTCCTCCGGGGGGATGTGTCGGACGCGCTGCCTGCTGGGACGCGATTCGTTGTGCCGGTTCATCTTCCGGTCGTTTGCGAGGAGGTTTTCCGGGCTGTTTACCAGGAAAAGCCACACTGCGTTTGAAGTCAGCAAACACATGTTCTGCTAGTAAAGATGACTGTGCAACGAGTTCGTCAATCCGGTTTCGAAAGAAGGCAAAGCTGGCAAGAGCCGGTACGGTTACACTTAAGCCGAACAGCGTCGTGATCAATGCTTTAGAAATACCGGGGGCGAGTTCTGCGACATCCGGATTTGCTTTGGCGGTGAATTCAGAGAATGCCAGAATCATCCCCCAGACGGTTCCCAGTAGACCTAGCATGGGAGACAGGGTTCCAATTACTGAGAGATATTCAATCTTGCGATTCAAACGCGCTGACTGCTGCATGGCAGCATCTTCCATCGCTTTCTCAACCGCACCATAACCCATCTGTACTTCCGCTAAACCAGCTGAGAGCACATAAGCTAAAAAGCTGGGATTGGACTTACAGACCGAGTCGGCACTGCGGTACTGTTGTTGGGTAATTAATCCGTGTACTTCTTCAGCCAGCCCGGGTGGCATGAGAGCATTGCTGCGGATGCTGATGATGTGTTCGACAATCAGCGCAACCATTGCCACACTCAGCACGGCAATAATAATTCCAATTGCGCCAGCATCATCAACCAGTTGGCGGAGATCAATTTTTGCGGCACCTGCACTTTCAGCGTCCGCAGGGGCATCGGCGGCTGAACAGAGGGTAGGGGTTGCCAGACTGATGCAGAAACAGACAAGGCTCAAACAGGCAAATTTTAAAAAAGGCTTACTTCGATCCATCAAATTCTTCTTTTCCAGACTTGTATGATTCAAATCAATTGGGGACAGTCGTGGGACTGTTGTTGGATGTATTGGGTTTTAGGAGTTGATTCACCATCTGTTGTGCGATTTGTTTTGAAGCGGATTTTGGAAAGCGGGCAACGGTTTCCTGGTATAGACGCAGGGCATTGGCTGTTTGACCTAGAGCCAGTAACGAGTCCGCCGCTTTCAGATTTGCCTGAGCAGATAACTGTTGATTGGAATCATAGGCTAAGGGAATCCAGAGAAACGAAGCAGCAGCCTGACCGTGACGTTCCAGCATGGCATAACCGGTGCCCAATAGAAAATAAGGACCGGCACGCAAGTGCTCCGGAACCTGATAAAGATTTCGTTCCCAGCGCTGCAGTTCTCTATGACTGACATCGCCTTCTCTTAAACGGAGACGCCAGAGTTGAGTTCGTGCTAATTGCTGGATGTTGATGTTCGTACTGGTTGCCAGTGATCTCATCGCGGCTTCAGCCTGCGCCTGATAATCTGGAGCAGTCAGTAGAATACTTGCCCCCATTAATTGTTTGAGTTCGCTCTTGTCTGTCAGCCACCCCCGCGCGGCACTACGGGCCGGAGAAAGTGTTTCTTTGATGGACCAGTCCAGAGGAATCAGGTCGAAAGAACGCGAGTCCGGCTCACTTTCCACCATGATCTGAAACCGCAACGCTGCCTTCAGGTCATCGCCCTGACCTAACGCAGCTTTGACCATCAAGGCCAGGATTTCACGCCGTACCCAAGACCGATTTTCAATATTTAGCGATTCAGTAAACGAGTCGATTGCCTTTTCATATTCCCCATTTTGTAGTTGTTCCAGCCCCTGTTGATGTTGCTCCGTTTGTGGAGTATGGACTTTGACGATTTGTGAGCTGGGATATGTGCGCACAAAACCGCTGGGAAGCAGCTTGACTTTAATGTTTGATTGCGTGAAATCCAGAATCGTGCAGGGGAGCGTTGCCTGGCCGACGTGATGATCAGGGCGAACTTCGATCTTATCCTGGGCACAGGTGGGGACTGTTTTGGGTAATAGAAAAACAGTGATCGAGATGGCGAGAGCAAAAGTTCTCATAATTTTCTTTCGAAGTCAGCCGAATGGATTACTCCGTTGTAGAGGGGGTAACCTGCTCAGTCGAGGACGATTCAACCTGGTTGCCTTTCGCGTTTTGATCTTTTGTAAATAACCACGATACCAACATCAGCAGGGCGCCCCCTGTGATGGCCATGTCAGCCACATTAAAAATTCCCGTGCGTAACGGGCCGAAGCCGATGTTCAGAAAGTCAATCACGATTCCATTCAGAAAAACGCGATCAATTAAATTACCAATCCCACCAGCGAGTAGCAGAGAAAGTGCAATGAATTGAATCAGTGGCATCTGCCAGCGAAAGATTAACATACCGCTGACTATGATTAAGAAGGCTGCGTTCGCAATTACCAGCAGAAAAAATCGGACTGGTTTCGAAAGACGGCTACCGACACTGAGAAAAGCCCCTGTGTTTTCAGCATATTCCATGCGTAGCGTATTATTGAAATAGGTTATGGCCGGCTCAGATTTGAGTTTTTCAAAGGCGATCTTTTTGGTGTATTGATCACAGCCGACACAAAACAGCAAACAGGCTATCAGTAAGGTATAGCGAGTCGCTTTGGATACCGTCACAGACATGAATGATCGACTTTCTGGGGGGAGTGAATTTGATTTGGGCTGAATTTGTCAAAATTGTAAAAACAATTAACGGTTCTTGATAAACTTGCGGACATTATAATAACGGTAGCTGCCGCGGTTCTGTCGAGCGAGCTTGTCGAGTGAATTTCCTTCTTTGACGGGGAAACCTTCTCCGAACTCAATACAGTGAATCTTGGCTTTACCACCATTGCGAACACGAATTTCATTCAAATCCGCACTGGATAACTGAGGATGCTTGGCATCTGTCAGAAAGAATATGACATCCGGTTGAAAACTTAAAGCTCTCTTTAGTGCCGGGAGGTGATCCGTGCCTCCATCTGGTTCGACACTCTGGATAAACTGACGGGCCAGGGTACGATTGATATCAGTTGCATACAGCAATCCGGCTGCTTTGCCGCGCTGCTGCATCGCCCTGGTACTGGTGTTATAAAAAATGATCTGAAACTGCTGGTGATGATTAAGACCAGCCAGGCTGGCGATCAGTTCTGAGCGGGCTTTACGAATGGGAGCTCCTTGCGGTGCTGCCATACTGCCCGAACAGTCGAGGACAAATACAAATCGCTTACCGGAATCGACTGCATCAAAAAAGTTCACATTTCCCGTCCCCATTACAGGTGGGGCGAGTGCTGTGCTGGGAGACATTAACTGATCGGTTGTTAAATCAGTGGATGGGGAATTGGGAATACTGGGAGTCTGAGTTGGTCCTGCTCCCAGTAGTTTTGAATTCAATTCCGGGAGGCGAGGGTCGACGGGGGGCTGATCCAGAACTTCTGTCACCTGATTTTGAGGAGTCAGTTGGTTTGGAGTGGTTTCCTGAGATTCTTGTTCTGATTCCTGAATTTGCTCTGCTTCAGGCGATTGTTTGACATAAATCCCGACACTTCGGAGATTTCCTTCCTGTCCCCCTGTCTGGCCACTATCACACCGATTAAGACTGGAGACCAGAATCAGCAGGATTAAGGAATGGATCGCAAGCGAGGCAGCCCAGCTGGGAACCACATGCAGAGGAGAATTGCTCTGCCATCGTGATTTCTGCTGTTTTAATTCTGTAAATGCTGCCGGCATAGTTATTCTGGTCCGTTGAGTGGTTTCCTGTGATAAAACTGCTCTGGTTGATGCCTTGTTTTCTTAAGTTGTGATTTCAAATGAGATTAGGGTCGTGATTCTGCTGGGGATGAACTGCGTACTCCTACTGACGGAATGAGTCTCTTACTACATTTACGTATTTATTGCGTTAATTGTTTAAGATATTGATTCGTAATATCAACCGGAAAGACGCCATCGGGAGGCTCATAGGCAAATTCGGTTGCTGGAATGGGGGCATTGAGAGTGACTTTGGTAAAGTTGAGCGTCACCATGCTTTCCAGAGTCTCTTTATTTTTTTTCAGGTACACGATTCTTCTGGGAAAGAGTGTTTGTGGATCCAGGTAGATTCTGACTCCATTGGGGACATAGGCGGGTAGCTGCACTGGGGAAGCAGGATCTCCCCCTTTCCATTGTGCCAGAAACTCGTCTTTCCAAGTCCCATTCAAGACGGTCAAGGCCTTACCGTTGACCTTGCGTTCTGACACACTCTCCAATTTCATGTTTTTCTGGATCGAAGCTAACAGTCCGGGAAGTCCACCCAGGCCTAGTTCTGCAACGAGCATGTTTGGCTGTGATTTCGGGTTCAATTCGGCTTGTTGCAAGATCGCCTGCACATCGCGACGGGTAACTCGTGAGGTCCCTTTGATATTATGCTCGGTCCAAAGTACCTGCCCATCACAAATTTCTAGCAGGGTCCCGACAGGCTTATCATTTTTCTTCTGACTCTGGACTTGAAATTCCAGCCGAAGCTTCAGGTCTTTGCCTTGCAGATAGCTGCCACTGATCACAAAGGGTTTGGGCCCGATTTCTACTTTTTCGGTGATCTGTGCTCTGATAGAGCTGTAGCTCAGTAGTTTTTCGCGTGCGCGTTTAAGTAATGCATTCGCCTGGGCCGGATTTTTTTTCAAATTCTTTTCCGACTCGTCTGCCGGGGCCGCGGTCTTTTTGGGCTGGGGCTCTTGAGACGCCCAGGCTAGAAGGCGGTCTGGAACACTCTTTATATCCCCTTTTATAGTATTGGCTTGTGGCGAATCAGCCCAGGAAGAAATCATGAAAACGTTGCTCAGGCCGACCACAAGCAGGAGACAAATTGTCAGAGTTAAAATGCGTAACATGTTCTAATTGTTCGGAAAAAAACGAATTTACCAAAGAATCGGACCACAATAGTCCGAAAACAGATGTATGAGGCCATCTATGTGCCTCTAGTTGGCTGGAGTATTTCAGTCAGCAGACCGTTTTAGCTCAGAATGAAATCTTTGAAATATGGGACTCGCTGTATTTTAACGATATTTCGGGCTTGGGGTCGACCTGAAAACTGAGTCTTTTTTGAACCGAACGTCGACCGTTCCAAATTACCAGGGATCGACGTCTTAGTTTGTGATGGACGGTTCTTCACTTAACAAGTCGCATTATTCGTCGTGGTGTATTCGAACAAGGGGTCATGATGAAGTACTACTTCCTGGCTTTAGGAACATTGGTTGTTGTTTGCGTTGGCTGTGCAGCCGATGGGCAACAGGTTATTAACAAAGGTGAGTACCATGCTCCACCGGCTGCGATGATGCAGCGTCCGGGGCCTATGGTAGATGGACCGGGACCCGGCGTGTTGCCGATGTTGGCTCCCCCTCCAATGAGTGCATTTGCTGCTCGAACCTCACAAATTCGTTTTGTGGGTCCAGCAGGGATGAAGGTGGGCTGGCAGGTAGCTGAAGGCTATGCCGAGAATCAGATCACTGCACCCGGACGTTACAATTTTAATCAGGGGGCAACCTACCGGTTAAAACTGTCACACATTCCCGGACGTGCGATTCCGGCTTTGTATCCTTCGTTGCAGGTGTATCCTTCACACCCGACTACGGACGCTTATCTATCTCATAACAGTATCCCTCTGGAGATCACTCCGGAAGATCTGGATCAGGTAGAAAGCAACAACTTTGTCACCAAGGTCATCTATCTGCCAGATGAAAAGTTCCAGGAACTGGCGATTGCCGGTGTAGAGACTCTCGTCTCAACACGTCTGGATCCCGGTGTGGACCCTGTCGCAGAAGCTGATCGTCGTGGTACGATTATGGCTGTACTGAGAATGGGTAACATGGATCTGGAAATGCCTTCTGGAGATGGTGCAAACGAAACAGTTTCACAGGTTTCTTACGATGGTGATGCAGGAGCACACATGGCTCCGATGCCCATTCCCGGAGATTCCATTGGTGTCGCTTCTGGTGTGCCTGTTCCCACAATGATGGGCGGAATGGGAGCACCCGGACAACCTGCTTACAATCCGATTGCCGGTGCTGGTCCAACTCCTGCCTGGGGTATGCCAATGACGGGAACACCAATCGGCCTACCTGGACCACCTCACATTCCATTGGGGGGACCAGCCAGCTTGAAATCTTATACAATCAGAAATACGTCAAAAACCAATTTACCCAAACCAGTGGATCACTTCCTGGTGGACGTCAAACAGAATCCAGCACCAAGTTTGCCCAAACCTGTTAAGTATGTCCAATACTCAGAAAGCCACCCGGTTCACTCTCCCGGTCAGGTTTCTTATCCAAGAACCATGGCACCAGGACCAGGGTATTAAAAGACTCAGGACCCACGTTGCACTTCCTGCACACTGTTGCAGGGAGTGCAACCCCTTGTCTTTTTGTGTTTCAAGTCTTTACTGCAGTCGCTTCTAAATCGGCTAAATTATCTTCTGTCATCCTCCAGGACATTTGATCCTAGAAACTCTTAGTCATGACGATATTTAAACGACAAAACCGATCACGCTTATTAACAATGCTGTTAATGACCATGATCGTTTTTGTCATGGAGCTACCCTCGGCCTGGTCTCAGCAGGTCATCGGGGGACGTAAGTATAATGCGGGGAATCAATTCTATCATCCCCTGAATCAACGCACGCCACCCGGAGTCGCCGGTCAATGGGCGGCGCTGTCCGGGCAGGTTCAAGCCGGTTATATTCAACCGATGAAATTTTCCCTGCCTTCCAAAGGCACAGTCACCTTTTTTGATGGTGGTCCTCAACAAAGGATTCAAAAAGCCTCTCCCGCTCCGATCGGGTTTGCTGTTGGATATGTTTATCGAGTCAAACTCAGTGGTATGCCCGAATTTCCGGGAGTCGAACTCTATCCGACCATTGAATTGATAGATCGTTTGCATCCGCCAGCAGGGTTAGCAGAACAGTATCCGATTCCTGTGACTTTTACTCAGGAAGATATCGAACTGGCTCTGTCGGGGAGAATGGTCACCAAAGTGGTTTATCTGGAGCGACCTCAGACCGCGGTGCCCGCCAAATTTGATCGACAGCCAACACAGGCAATCACGGCTCAGAAGAACCTGATTGCTGAGGCAGATTTATTAGGTCGTCCGATGTTGATCCTGCGAATGGGGGGACGGCTGCCTTCAACTCGGGGAGAAGATCCTGCTTTTTATGGAAGCGGGGCACCTGTTGTTGAAATCAAAAACTCAAACGTAAAACATTGATACTTAACTCATTGAAGGATCGTCTGTGGTGAACTTGTCGTACCGAATCCGAAGAGGAGCATTGCGAATGCAGCGTGTCTGCTCTGCGGTAGCGATAATGCTGCTTGGCTTCTGCAGTGGGTGTTCCAGTTTATCCCCCATCACAGTCTCTACGCCTTGGAATAAACCAATTCCTAAACAGGTAGAGGAACAATCACCGGCCGTACAACATGCCGACTTTGATACAAAAGTAGGAGCAGTGCGTCTCGCGGCTCCTGCACAGGTCGCGGCCCAGGCTGTGGCTCCCGCATCGCCAGTGCAACAGGTGGCCTACTTTCAGCCCGCTCCCGGAATGGCACAACAGTGTCCTCCTTATTCTGAATTTTCTCCGGCGGTCGCACGAGATTTCTCTCTGCCTGCCGGGACTGATCCTGCGGTCATTGAAATGTACCCGGATGAATATCTGTTTGATGGTGGCGATCGAGAGAATCCAGTGCACTATGATGACTACCATCGTCTGGGACTGGATACGGAAGACACTATCGTTGAGTATCAAACTCACAAAGGGAAACACGAAGTGAAAAAATCAAATCGGGTCGCCGTTTATGCACCCCGGTTTGCAGCGATTCGTTCGGCCAGCTCACCTCTCTCCGGAACGTCTGTTGATACTCTTGCAGCAACTGAAGACACAGTACATGGCGTCGGCCTAGAAGCACGTACGGTGATTACTCAACACAAACAGCGCGAGCAACTGGAAGGCATTCGCATGCGTTCGCGTGCCAGTGGTGTGGAAACAGAAAGTCAACAGGGATCTGTGGGGCAGACTGCGTATATCAGCGGTCATACCAAGCTAAACAATCTGTTCCAGGATACAGGAACAGAGACCACCGGGCAGTTTGAACAATCGGATGAAGCCCGAATTGCCTATCAGGTCCAGGCTGCAGCAATTTGGTCACGAACGCAGTTTCCTGTTATTGCAATTCGGGAACAATCGGCCCATGAATCCAAACGAGCCATCAAACCTGAAGAATATATTGGTGTCGAAGACAAACGAAAAACTGAAGGGGATCTGCGACTTATCAAACTGGCAGATAAGAAAAATGCGGAACCTGGTGACGTGATTACCTTCACCATTAAATATGAGAATGTCGGTGATTTCGATGTCGACGGGATTAAGATTGTGGACAACTTAACGCCTCGACTGGAATATATTCAGGATAGTGCCACATCGGATCGCAAAGGGCGTCTGGTTGTCGAAGACAATAATGAAGGCAGCTTGATTCTGACTTTCGAAGTCGATGAAACAGTGAAAGGACACCAGGGGGGCGTCGTGACCTTCCAGGCTCGTGTTCGTTAGAGCTGGAGAAGATCAAACTGAAAATACTTTGTGGATTCCCGCGAATCCTAAGCCCGCTGTGCAATATTGCAGAGCGGGCTTTTTTCATTGCTTTACGCACGGGCGACTTATTTCTTCCTGTTTTCAGGGACACATTAGGAGATTTGCCGATGCCTTCAAAAGATGCAGAGGTGCTCTGTGGACTGTTTCAAATTGTAACAGTATGAGGTATTTTACTGCAGTGTGATGAGGCAAGTCCTTCAGAGCAGATTTCAGCTCTGTCTAGATGTTGATCTGTAAGCGGCTTTATAATAGGGGCTTAGGTGTGCTGCTTGTTTATAGGAAACCACCAGTCCGTAAAATTCTGTATAGATGTCGCCATTGGCACATGAATTGCCGATATTAGTTCGGTGGATTGGAAACGTATTGCGAAGCAGTTTTAGGACTTTGTTGTTCATTATTTATTTTCTTGTTTGCTTCGCTTCATTTTCCCTTTAATAAAGGAACCGATTGCGATGACAGTTCAACAGGGAGGAATTCTCCAGGTCTATCATGCGGGCCCCCTGTGTGTGGCCGGATTTGGTGGGAGAGATATTCTGGATAGCTTCAGTGTGAAAGATATTCGAGATGAGTTATTGGAACTGGTGAAGGAGCAAGATTGTGAAACACTCGCCATCGATTTGACAGGCGTCAAATTGATCCCCAGTGGTATGCTCGGTCTTCTGGCATCCATGAGAGATCTTAATATCGAGATTCACCTTTACAATCCTTCAGATGATATTCGTGAAGTTTTGGAGATCACAAAGTTGAATCAGTTCATGCATCTGCATGATGTGGAGATTCCCTATTAGTGGAGAGATCGGAATTAATCAAACAGCGAAAGTCGATTACCGTTGGCTTTCGCTTTTTTGATGCGCAATCAGCTTTTCAAATTTGAAAAGATTGATTAGGCTGGAAATAGTTTATTACTCTCCCTGTACTCTGACTTATACAGGCTGGAAGAATGCCTCAAATTAATGCCGAACGCTGGAATGCGGTTGAACAACTGGTTGATCATTTCTATGAAACAGACCAGGTGCCGGCGATTGCCCTGCAGGTCATGGTGGAAGAGGCATCACGCAGTTACTTCAAAGGGCGACAGCGAGTTAGCGATGAAAGAGAATCTTTACGCGAAGATGCTATTTTTCTGGTTGCTTCGATTACAAAGCCGATTGTTGTGTTGGGGGTACTGAAACTGCTTGAAGCGGGAGACCTCTTGCTGGGTGATCGGGTAAAACGATTCATTCCTGAATTCGGTTGTGCCGGTAAGCATGGCATCACGATTCGGCATCTGATGACGCATACTTCCGGATTGCCCGATATGCTGCCGAATAACCGTGAACTGCGTTCTGCGAACGCCCCCCTTTCCGAGTTTGTCAAACAGATTTGCCAGATCGCTCCCGATGAACCACCGGGGAGAATGGTGCAATATCAGAGTTCGGGGATTGCCATTTTAGCAGAGGTGATACAGCGAGTCACCGGTCAAACCTGTGCAGAATATTTAACACAAGTACTATTTGAACCACTGGAGATGAGAGATACATCGCTGGGAGTTCCTGGCGAATGGTCGACTGGGAATCAGCCGAAAATCGATCGGATCACCGAAATTCGAATACCGGAAGAATTGAACATAGAACCGCATTGGGGCTGGAATAGTCCGTACTGGAGAGGCTTTGGTGCCCCCTGGGGAGGGTTATTCACGACTCCCTCTGATTTAGCGAACTTGGTTAAGATGCTACAGCAGGGGGGACGCTACCGGCAACAGCAGATCTTTTCTCCCCGAACTCTAGAGGAAGCCACGCGAAATCAATTGAATAACATTCCTGGTTTATCGAAGTCAGCCCGACAGGGGAAAGGCTGGGGGTTGGGTTGGCAAATTGTGACGCCAGCCAATAGTGATTATTATGGAGATTTGCTGTCTCCCAACGCGTACGGGCATGGCGGAGCAACAGGTACTGTGTTGTGGATTGATCCTCGGCTACAAGCGTCCGCCATCATCCTGACGACCCAGCCTCAAGAACCTCATGGGCGTTTTCTGGCCCGCATTTCGAATACAATCGTTGCAACAATCGAGCAGTAACTGTCCGTGTGTTGATTGCGAGAGTTTATGTTGCCATATTTTTTTTATTGAGACTATAATTGGGAGCAGCAAATCCTGTGTTTCGTATCATATATCTTGTTTTACACGAACTTTGAGAATGAATCCAGAAACAGTCAGCATCTTGATACTCGTGTTTTATGCTCTCGTTGTTTTAACGGTCGTTGTCTATCAGGCGGTGAAGCTTCCCGATGGATGGCAAGCCTGGATTTTATTTGTGATTGCTCGGGTTTATGTGCCGGCTTTGTGGCATGTCAGGGCAAATCGCCGTTGTCCCTTTCCAGGTGATTCAGCTGCGATCATCATCGCCAATCATCGCAGTCCTGCTGACCCAGTGATTCTCTGGTATAATTCTCATTTGGGAAATCCAAAGAAAAAAAAACGCTGTATCAGTTTCTTAATGGCCCGAGAGTATTATGAACTTCCAGGTCTGGTAGGCTGGATCTCGCGGTCCATGAAATCGATTCCCGTTGATCGGAATGGAAAAGATGTTGCTCCTGTTCGTGATGCACTTCGTAGATTAAAGCAGGGAGATCTGATCGGCGTCTTTCCTGAGGGGGGGATTCAGGAAGGACGCCCTATTGTACATGCGAATTCAGGGATTGCCTTTCTGGCACTGCGTTCTCGTGTACCCGTTTATCCAGTCTATATTAATAACTCTCCTGGCGGTAAAAGTATGGTGGAACCATTCTATTCATTTTCGAAGACATCATTAGTCTATGGCGATCCGATTGATCTTTCCGCCTATTATGATCTCCGCGCTTCGAAAGACGTACTGGAAGAAGTGACCACACTCATGATGCAGAGACTTGCCGAATTGGGGGAGACCGAGTATCTGGGAAGCCCCACATCTGAGGAGCAGGAACAGCTTATCCAAATGCCAGCAGATCATTATCGCTCAACGAACTGAAAAACTGATCGTTTTCCTGAATTCGATCCTGCTTGTGATGAGCAAAAATGTTTCTGGTAGGAAGTCGACGGATGCCGGGAGAAAGCATTGATTTTCTCAATCCCGATGTTTCATGTTGATGTCCCAACTGGTGCTCTGATTCATGAGAGATCGTCGTCAAAAGGTCGATTCGTTCAGTTACTGCCGAGTTGACTCGAGCACGCCAATCAGATGTGCTGGAAGTAGAGAATTCCGAGTGAGACCAAGGTGTATTATCCACAAACCATCCATATCCAGCAGCTGAGACATCGATCAGAATTGTTCCAGGCAATGTTCTGGCCAGGATTTTCTCGGGAAGATCTGCGGCTTTGGTTCTCGTGTTATTGAGTGTCTGATATTCCGCTGGTGAGATAGATTCCACGTAAGTCTTGGTGGCTGCCTGTGCGGTCGAAATCGCTTTTTCTATTTTGAGAGGAGTTGCCATTTGTTGTTGAAATAGTGCGATCGAGTCTGCGTTCAGGTTTTGTGAAGACCAGGCATTCGGGAAATTGGGAGGCAGCGTCACATGGGAACTGTCCAATTTTGATTTTCCATAATTTGAGATTAACATTATCAGGTCGCGATAATTCACTTTTCCTGACTGATCATAATCCATGAGCCAGGCCTGTGGTACCTGCAAGCTGTTACTGTTCTTGCCATAAGCTTTGATAAAAGAGATAACATCTCTGATATTGATTTTGTCGTCATCGTTTGCATCGTAGGGGACCGCCCAGAATTCGGCATCCGCAACATTGACGGCTCCCATTTGATTATTGACCTCATCGGCCAGTTGAAGATCAGGTTGATCAATCGTAAAACCAGCCTGATAAGGACCGACGCTCTGGGTATCGAAATTGATGCTGACTTGATCATTTTCAGTGGGCGAAAACTCAATGCGAGCGAGTAATACAAACTGATCATCGCCGACGTCGCTCATGCTCGTGCTGGCTGAGATGCCTTGAATCGATCCATTTTCATCAATAATTTCACCAGACTGATTTTCCGAGAAAGCAGCACCAAACTCGATACTTGTTGCTGTCGTATAATCTGTATTGTAATTCAGATTGAAAGAAAACGCGTTAACTCCTGTTTCTGACGAATTGGAAACACTGCCCCAGACTTCGACCCAATATGTCTCCCATTCATGCAGGAAGCCGGCACTTTCAGGCAGAGTTGTTGTTTCTCCATTCGCAGAGGTGGAACTGGGTGATTTGACAATTCTGGTATCATATTGCGTAAAGAGCAGAGGACTTACTGTCAATTGAAACGAACTACTGGCTTCGAGTCCTGCCAGATCAGTGGCTGTGACCACAATCTCGTAGTTGCCTGCATCTCCAATACCGGGGTTAGCACTCAATACTTGAGTTTCTGGATCAAAAATGAGCCAGTCCGGTAACGCTGCATTTCCAGACAGCATCGCAGATAATGTAAGCTGATCTCCGTCTACCATATTGGCATCAGAAAAAATCCCATTGAGATTCAGTAAGAGGGAACCCCCTACCTGAATGTTTTGATTAGAAATGGGCCCTGCGACGGGAGCCACATTGGTAAAATCATCATCGAGAATCAGACCTGTTGCCAGATTGACTTCCCCTAAGTCGTAATGATCCTGGTCCAGAAGCTGGATTTCGATTGATTCATCGTCTTCGTCAATCAGATCATCCAGAATACCGACGATAAGCGGAACTGACGTTTCATTGGCAAGGAAGGTAATTTCTCCTGTCAAGCTGATGTAATCATCACCGGCCGTGGCGGTTCCAGAAATCTGGTAAGTCACAGTCAAAGGTTGATCCAGATTGTCTTCACTGCGGGTGAATGTGAATTCAAGATTCGAGGTGCTGAGTTCTTCGATTCCGGAAGCGGGCGATTCAATACTCACAATCGGGACAGCGGTGTTGCTGTCGATGAAATCAACAAGCGATTGATATTCGTATGCCTCTTCAAGGGCTTGATCCATATTATGTAACAGTCCCCAGTCGCCCCAGTCTTCAGACTCACCGCTGCCGGTAAATACATATTGATTATACAGATCAACGCCAATCTGATCCGCACCGTTCAGTAACACTTGATAAACATCATACATACGAGGGCTAAGCGAAGCTTCATGCACGGCTGCTTCGGCCGGCCAGTTGGCAGCGCTGGGATGCGATCCACCTTCATAGGTGACCAGATCAATTTCCCGACCCAGGATTGCGGAATATTGATTTGCAATATTCTGATGATCGACCAGGCGGGCCAGACTCCATGGAACCGATTCTTCCAGAATCGTATCGATCACATCATCGGCTGTAGTGAATTCATCAAAACTAGAGATTTGATCATATCCGAGACCGGCATATGCGGTCACTGAGATTGCATCGAAGTTTCCATCCATATACGCGAGCAGGTTTTCCAGAACCGATGGTGTTGCTTGCTGGCCTGCGACTACACGTACGAGACGATCTTCCTGTCCAGCAAAAACATCCTGCCAGATTTCAAAATCATGCTGTATTTGACCGGCCGCAAATTCAAACCAGTTCATTCCCTCATTTTCGGGTAGATTCAGTTGCTCATCGATCCAGTAGCTGGTCTCAAAACCATAAGCGTAGTTCCAGATTTCATTGGACCATTCAACATAAACCGTCAGTTCTGGATCAAGGTTATCACGGACCATTTCCGCAAACTCACGTACGAAGTCATCGTCCGCCATATGGGGCATGTTAAACCAGGGGTTGGCATCCAGTGTATTAGAGAGCTCAATCATATATTCCGGGGCAATGCCGTTATGAAACTCGGTATCGTCATCACTTCCAAAAAAGGTCGCATCGCTGACTTTTGCTCGGTCATCCCAGGAGACAATGTCGGAACCATTCGTATGCATCCAGTCCATAAAACGCAACGTTTCAAAGGGAGCCAGACGCTCAAGGAACAAGGGATGGAAAGGAGAGAAAGTATCACCTGGCTGCCAGTCCTGACCGACAAAACTTTGGTCATTGTAGTCGGGCAACCACAGGTTAAAATCGCGGAAATAATTTGTAGGATCAATACCACTCACAGTAAGTAAGATATCATAGTTTTCTGGCAGATCGAGGAGTGCGTAATGGCGCCCTTCAGGGGTGATTCCCTGTTCAATGATTCCTGGAAGCCAGACTGTTGCTTCACCATCCCATTCTGCCCGATAGATACCGGCGGGATTCACGTTCCCTGTCAAGATTGGAGCAACAAGTTGTTGAGTAATGGTTTGCCCCTCTTCGTTGGTGGTTGAGTAGGATTCGGTAGGCCAGCCATTTTCATCCAGATTGATATCGAACAGTGTGGAGCCCCAGTCTTGTGAAAATGTAGACTCATTGTAGCTGACACTCACCCAGGATCGCATGGTGTGAGCCATGTCGGTAAAAGTCCAGGCCGTGCTCCAGTCCGCGATGCCTTCCAGGTTCATGCCGACCTCCATTGGAAAGTCAGTGTCCGGATTAGGAAGAATCGGCGAATTGACGTTTTCGCCTAAGAAGGAAAGCAATTGCAAATTTGTGGCATGGATTCCCAGATTTGTATCCTGTAAATATTCCGGAATTTCCGGACGATCAAACTGAATGTACTCGAATCCTGCAACCAGGTCTGGTTGAAAAGGAACGTATGGTGTCGGATCGAAGCCACCCGGCTGGAGTGTATTGTTGTTTTGGTAGAACGGATCATAGTCATTTGCTTTTTCCCAGTCAGTATAAGCCACCATACCGACCTGAAGTGTTTCCGGTAAATCCGGACGTGGGACACGACTGTTGAGGACCCATTCTTCACCGGGGATTTGATAGAGCGTATAGACGGTATCACCTATGCGGGCAATCTGCAGATTGATCACAGAATTATTGCCCATATCCTGCAGGAAGAGTTCGGAGTCGCTGTTACGCGTTGTTTTGGTTTCCAATTCAAATTCATCTCCTGAATTTCCCCAACCGAGAGACAGAAAGACATAGTTCTCTCCATTGTTGGTGCCGTCATCCTCTTGTGATCCCTCGCTCCAGTCGAGTTCGGGATTAACAATATTCCGCGGAGTACGAATCATCAGTCCCGCCAGCGAGAATTCTGAACCGTTTGGAATGTCGTCGAGGTCGCTGTCTCCAATGTCGTCACGGTCTCCAATCTGTACTTGAGTCGTCACAACAAAATCACCAGTGATTTCCTTGTAGACCAAGGGACCGCGGTAGTCATCAAACCAGACGGTTGTATGAGGCGCGAATACCATTTTACCGGGCTGTGTGTCATCGATGTCCCAGGTTTCCAATTGATCCCCGCCCCAGCCTTCTGTTTGAAAGATCCGTTGCCAGTTGGGCAGTGTATCGGCGTTTTCAAAATCATCGCTCAGGTCGGTTAAATCGTCGGCTGCTAATAACTGTCGCTCCTCAAGAAATTCTGTTTGAGAGTATGCATAGCTTGCCGCATTTCGTCTTCGTCTCGCTGAATGGTTTGTTTTCTGAAAGAGGTTTTGGCAGATATTGGTGATAAAACGTTTGTAGAACTTGCTGGATTTATGGAAAAACATAGTCATCTCACTGCTGAATTGAAGTTGCGAATCAGTTGGAAACAGGGAACTGGATGCTTGATCCGTAAGTGATTCGTCAGCGAGTACTAAAATGCGACAAAAGAGTTTGTTTTTGTTCAGAAAAAATATGATTGCCCGAGATTCGCAGAGTCCGGTTCTGGATATTCTCTCAAAATCCAATAATATACGTTTTATCTTTTTGAGATTTCAGAGAACTTTTTTGTCGTTTGATTGTCGGGAAAGTAGGACTTTGTCTCAGTTCTGTTTTTCTGATTAGAATTCTCGAATCTAACTCCGCTTTAGAAAGAAAATCTACCATGCCAGGCCTGGGTGTTAATATTGATCATGTAGCCACAGTTCGACAGGCCCGTTTAACCCATGAGCCGGACCCGGTCTGGGCTGCGGTGCTGGCAGAATTAGGGGGCGCAGATGGCATTACGTTGCACCTGAGAGAGGATCGCCGTCATATTCAGGACCATGATCTCTATACAATGAAGAAGACGGTTCAAGTCAAATTGAACCTGGAAATGGCAGCCGAAGAAGAGATGATCGCGATTGCTCTGGAAGTCCGACCCGATCAGATTTCACTGGTACCGGAAAAACGAGAGGAATTGACGACGGAGGGTGGTTTGGATGTCATCTCAAACCTCGAACGTGTCAAAACCTGTGTGCATCAGCTTCAAGAAGTGGGCATTGAAGTCAGTCTGTTTATTGATCCAGATCTTGACCAGATCGCTGCCTCGAAAAAAATAGGTGTGCATGCAGTCGAACTGCATACAGGCCGTTATGCAGACGCCTCTTCGGCAGAAGAACAGCAGCAGGAATATGAAACACTCCTGAAAGCATCTGAGTTTACTGTTGAGCAAGGCCTGAAGCTGCACATGGGCCACGGTTTAACGTATCGCAATGTGAGAAAAATTGCTGCGATTCCCAATCTGTGTGAGTTGAATATCGGGCACAGCATTATCTCTCGTGCTGTCCTGGTAGGAATGGAACAGGCGGTTCGTGAGATGAAAGCATTGGTCACAATCTAAGCTTTCCTGGAGTGTTTGTTACCACGAAGTGGTGCAAGGACTGATTTACTTAAGAATGGTTAATTATAGGCTGTGATGCGGTTTTTCAAAGCGACTTGTTTCACAGGATTTGCTAATCGTTAAGAGTCTCCAATTCTATTTGATTGTCAGGAGTTAGGAAATCTCAGATCGAGCAAGGATTTATCCTGAGACAGGAGTCTGACAGTAGATTTCTACGGGTTGATTCGTTACGGTAGTAATCTGTCAAACAAGATGTACCTGCTGAAGAATCCGTCAACATTGAGCGTGGTTGCATCTTGTGCCTATGGGGTTCGGTATGGTTGCGATCTCCTGCAATCGCTGTTGTTTCCAACCGATCTACTTAAAATCATGATGAAATTAAGTAACCAGGGAAGTATGGGGTTTGTCCTTGAATTCACTTTGTCGGTGAACAGGGCTGAAGTGTCTCATACGAAATAAGTAAAGTGAGAAGTGTTCCGATAGCAACGTTCGTTGGTTGATGGATTACTTTTCCGAGGCGGGATGAAATAAGAGAATTCTGCTTCATGCTTTACTAGACTTATTGTGAATATGATCGGTTCTTCGCGGGACAGGGGGGATGACGGGCCTCTTTACCTGCTGTTTCACTCAGACATTATAGAGGAGCAAATTGCGATGACTCCCAAAGATTTTTTTGCTTTTGCAGAAAAAAACGGCGCAAAGATGGTCGACTTAAAGTTTACCGACATCTTTGGTACCTGGCAGCATTGTTCGTACCCCATCAGTACCTGGGACGAAGGTACTTTTGAGGATGGCGTCGGTTTTGATGGATCTTCTATTCGTGGCTGGCAGCCGATTGACAGCTCAGACATGTTGGCTGTGCCAGATCCAGAGACTGTTAAGTTGGATCCCTTTTTCAAACAGCCAACCGTCAGCGTTCTGGCTGACATCGTCGATCCGATTACCAAAGAAGATTACAACAAAGACCCTCGTGGTGTCGCTAAAAAAGGTCTGGCTTATCTGAAGCAGACTGGTATTGCTGACTCCTGTTTTATCGGGCCAGAACCTGAATTCTTTATCTTCGACGACGTTCGCTATCTCTCTAATCAGAGAGGGGCCATGTATGAAATCGACTCATCAGAAGCGGCATGGAATACAGGTCGGTCTGAAGAAGGGAACCTGGGGCATAAGGTGGGATATAAAGGGGGATATTTCCCCGTATCACCAAGTGATACCTATGGTGACCTGCGTGCAGAAATGGTTGAAGAACTACAAAAAGTGGGTATTGTCGTTGAAGCACATCACCACGAAGTCGCGACTGCCGGTCAGTGTGAAATCGATATGGAATTCGCACCGCTGATGCAGATGTCTGACCAGTTCATGTGGTACAAGTACATCATCAAAAACGTTGCCAAACGCAATGGAAAAACTGTGACATTCATGCCGAAACCCGTTTTTGAAGATAACGGTTCCGGAATGCACACTCACATCTCTCTCTGGAAAGACGGAGATACATTGATGTATGGTGATGGCTATGCTGGCATGAGCGAACTCGCTCTGCATGCCATTGGTGGTATCCTTAAACACGGTCGAGCGTTGATTGCACTGTCAAATCCAACCGCAAACAGCTTCCACCGCCTGGTGCCGGGCTTTGAAGCTCCGGTGACTCTGGCAATGAGCCAGCGTAACCGATCTGCTTCTTGCCGAATTCCAATGTATTCCGGCAGTCCTAAAGCGAAGCGGGTTGAATTCCGTTGTCCCGATCCGACCGCCAATGGTTATCTTAGCTTTACCGCTCTGATGATGGCCATGATTGATGGTGTTCAGAACAAGATTGATCCCGGTGAGCCTTTGGACCGTGACATTTATGACATGACACCGGAAGAGTTGGCCGAAACCAATGTTGCTCCCAAATCTTTGGATGAAGCATTGATCGCACTGGAAGAAGACAGTGCCTTCCTGACAGCTGGTGATGTCTTCAGTCAGGATTTGATTGATTCCTTTATCAAGCACAAGCGGACTGAAGAGTTGGATCCAATCCGCTTACGCCCTCATCCTTATGAGTTTGATCTCTACTATAACGCGTAAGCGTAGCAGGTTGAAAACTTCCTGAGGGAATTTGATATTAACTCGCAGTAAATCAATTGGTTTGCTGCGAGTTTTTTTACGGCTGGACAACGGAAGGTGCCATAATGGCGTCTTTTATTCGCTTACCGAGTGTGTCAAAATGGCAGTTTTTTTGTTGGCTTTGATTTTGTGAAATCTGGTGTGCGAAAAAAGGTTGTCTATAAGCTCCTGGTTTTATTCTACTTAAGGGGATTTTGTTTCGATTGGCGTCAATATGGCATGCGTTATGCTATGTCATTGATTGCTCAGGGGCGAGCTGGAAATAAAGCTTGGTCTTCGTAATTAAAATAATGTTGTCTCTTAATGATAAGGAGCAAGTCTCATGTTAAGCGCACGTTCTCACAAATTAGGATTTCCTTTTTCTGCGAATCTTCGTTCTGATTTAGATGATGCTTTTGGTCAATTATTCGGGAAGTCATTTCCAGGAATGGAAGGCGCTTATTCTCCCCTCTCGGTTTGGGAAGAGGATAGTAAGTACCATATAGCTCTGGATGTACCGGGGATGAAAAAGGATGAGCTCTCGCTGGATATCCAGGATGGTCATCTCATTCTGACCGGTGAGAGGAAGTCGGTTGAAGACCGTGAATATCTGCATAATGAACGCCGATATGGCAAGTTCAGGCGTGTTGTCCAGTTGCCGGACTGGGTAGATCCGGCCTCAGTATCTGCAACACTGGATGCAGGTGTATTGACGGTGGTTCTGGAGAAAAAACTGGAAATGCAACCGAAGCGAATTGAGATTCAGGATGTAACCAAGCCAGAGTAATAGTTGTGATTGCTCTTCCATTTTGAAAAAATTGTTGGTTGCGGCCCCGGTTGTCTATTACTTAGACAGCCGGGGTTTTTCATTACTGATTTTTGGAAATGAGACTGGCGATCCTGTTTGGTCTCGCATCAATTCGTGTCTATTTCCTGTGCAGCTCCGCTTAAATGCTAAGTCGAATGCAATGTGTCTATATGAGGTCTTGATAAAGATTGGATGGTTTTCAGATCAATCCTAATCTCAAACAAACACAGAAACGTGTATTGAGTAAACGAGTTACGATTACGGTGAGGCTTGTCTGATTTCATCCGTGCATTGAGTCCGGCACGGCAATTGCGAAGTCCCTTTAACATGTTTTGTTTTAAATGCGCTAAAACGCTTCAGCAGATGCTAATTAAAATGAATTGTTCTGATGGTCAATTTGGAGTTCAATTTTAGACAACACCTCGGGCTGTAGTTAACAGACAGTCTTCCATGACCCGATTCAAACACTGATTTTTTCAGTGAGCGCGCTCCAGCATCTGAAGATATCCCACCTGAGTTTCGACTCAAAATTTATTAATTCAAGGACCGAAAGCGATGTTACCAGGATACTTGATTGACATGGATGGTGTCATTTACAGAGGGACTGACCTGATTGAAGGGGCAGTCGATTTTATCAATGAACTCAAAAAGCGAGATCTGCCATTTATCTTTTTGACGAATAACAGCCAGAGAACCCGCCGCGATGTGGTCACGAAATTGTCCCGCATGGGAATTACGGTGGGGGAAGAACACATCTTTACATGTGCCATGGCGACAGCCCGTTTCCTTGCGCAGAGCAAGCCTAATGGAACAGCCTATGTCATTGGAGAGGGCGGCCTGTTGCATGCCTTGCATCGAAACGGATATTCGATTGTTGATCATGACCCCGATTATGTGGTCGTGGGCGAAGGCCGATCAATGAATTTTGAAATGATCGAAGCGGCAGTGCGGATGATTGAAAATGGGGCAAAACTCATTGCCACAAATATGGATCCCAACTGTCCCACACAAAATGGTCTCCGGCCGGGATGTGGAGCGATTGTATCGATGTTGGAGGCAGCGACAAAGAAGAAAGCCTTTAGTGTTGGAAAGCCAAGCCCTGTCATGATGCGAAGTGCCCGCCAGGAATTGGGAATTTCTTCAGCTCAGACTACGATGATCGGCGACACAATGGAAACGGATATCCTGGGGGGCGTGGAGATGGGCTACCGTTCCGTGCTTGTTCTCTCGGGAGGAACTGCATTGGGTGACTTGGATTATTACGCTTATCAGCCGGATCTGGTAGTAGACAGCATTGCTGATCTGAACAAAGAGGAGTTCTTTCAATTGGAAGGGGCCCGTTTTCCCAAGATGGAACGACTACTGGCCTGATTTTCTAACTGTCCTGAATCGGTTTGGGGGAGACCGTGATCTATTTCACTCTGAATGGGCGAGAACCCATTCATGCGCGCATTGAGGTATTACTGAGGGTTCGCTACAATTCCTGAGAATAAAGTGGTCAAATTAGATTTTGCACTACATTTGCAGGAATATGTTTCAAATTCAGCGATTTTCTCTTCGCATCAACACAGAGAGAAAATTGCCGCAGGAATACTTGAATGGCACGTCTCACACAAGCCGATTTAGCAGATCTCAACGAAGCATTTGAAGAACGAACTCCTCTTGAGCTGATTCATTGGGCTCAGGAAATGTTTGGTACCAGGTTGGCAGCATTGTCGTCAATGCAGCGTGCGGGATGCGTTGTTGCCCATATGCTCAGTCAGATCAAAGCAGATCTTCCGATTCTGTTTGTTGATACCGGCGTTTTATTTCAGGAAACTTTGGATACCCGCGATCAGCTAATCAAGGAGTACGGTGTCAACATTGTGACTCTTGAACCAGCGAAAACGATGCAGGAGCAGATCGAGGAACTCGGGATCTTGTACCTTTCCGTCGAAGGGCAAGAGCAGTGTTGTGATTTGCGAAAAACACAACCGCTGCTTCAGGTATCCGATCAGTACGATGCTTTGATCGGCAGTCTACGTCGTGCCGATGGAGGGCAGCGTGCCAATGTACCCATTTTAGCGATCGATCCCGCCATGAACTGCCTGCGAGTGAATATCCTGGCAAGTTTGTCCAAAGAGGAATTTCAAGCCTATCTCAAAGAGAATCAGGTCATCACGAATCCACTACACAAACAAGGATATCCAACGATCGGATGTAATCGTTGCACGACTCCGGTAATGGAAAGCGAACCGAATCGCGCCGGGCGTTGGCGACACCTGGGACCCTGGTCACAGTATTGTGGGATTAACCCGACCGATGTTTCAGGAAAACAGGCGCCCGCTATTGACCTGTCTCAGGATCTGGTCGATCGAATTCTGGGGCGTGAAACCGACTTCATGATCTAACCAGAGACCTTTTACTCAGCTACAGTATTCTGTGTCAATTCTTCGTGGAGCTTCGTATTTGAACTTCCCCAGGCAGGGATGAAACCCGCAGCACGGCTGTTCTGAAAGAATTGCTTCCGTGAGACATTTGTGTCGGCATAGCCTAGCGTGAATACCGAGGTAAAACCGTTTTTTCGAATCTGAATCATGTCCCGTTCTTTACTGGCAATCCAGGCACTCGAATGAGCATACGCCCCCGTCCAGAGTAACCCATCCGGGTTATTGGGATGAGCATGCGCCAGATCGAGTCCGGAAATAAAAGTGCCGGTAGCGTCGCCGACAAACACGCTTTTTCCAATTAGATTCAGCCCACGGTTTTGCATAATGAATTTCTCTGGCGAGAATGCTTTGATTAGACGGATCAGACTGATCATTGCTTTGACACTTTGAGCCCGTCGCTTTATTTCCCATTCTTTTCGGGTAATATACAGGTCGCAGGTATCCACTGCATCCAGAAACAGGCCATCGACATTCTGTTTATAAATATGTCTGACTTTTTGCTTTAGAAATTCACGCCATGGTTTCTCTGAGACATCAATATGCCAGGACTGAAATGCTTCGTTTTTACTCAGGATCATACTGTCTAATGATGTTGGTATTTTTTTCTCTTTCAGAAACTGCTCGAAGTTCGCTTTTTCCAGTTGACTCAGTTCTCCAATACTGATGTAAGCGATCACTTTGGTGCCAGCCTTCCGTGCATTTTTTACGATCTCAGCAATTTGATTTTGGCTCAGGCCGCGTAATTCAATTATTACAACTTGGCCTTTGCGCATTTTCTGTTGCAGCCTCTTTAAAACTTCAGAGTCATTTCCATAATAAAGCTGAAGCCCAGTCGGCTTGAACTCATTTTTTTCAGCCCCCAAACTTGATTGTGTCATGGTCAGGTTCAGACTGCATGTCAAAATCAAAATCAGGTGTAAAACGTATTTCATCAAGCTGGTTCTCGCATAAGTGATTTGTGTTTTCCCGGAAGCATTTGCTATTCTAAAGAAAGATACACTCGTTCCTAATGTATTTTCCACTATATTCATTGAAAAGACCAGCCATGCATCAAGATCTGAATAATCAGGGTAGTCGTCAAATTATCAGGGGGTTGTCTCTGGTGCTCTGTTTCTGGCTGCTATCTACGCTTTGTGTCCATGCCGCAGAAACGCCTCCCAACATTGTTTTGATCGTCAGCGATGACCAGGGATATCAAGATCTGGGGTGTTTCGGCAGTCAGGAAGTCATCACGCCCCATCTCGATCGATTAGCGAAAGAAGGTGCCAGACTAACCAACTTCTATGTTACCTGGCCTGCTTGTACTCCAAGTCGAGGCAGTTTGTTGACGGGGCGCTATCCTCAGCGAAATGGTGTTTACGATATGATTCGCAACGAGGCCCCCGACTACGGCTATAAGTACAAACCCGAAGAATACGAAGTCACTTTCGAACGCATTGGTGGCATGGATGTGCGTGAAAAATTACTGCCTTTGTTATTGAAACAGGCAGGCTATGTGAGTGGGATTTATGGCAAGTGGGATTTGGGAGTTCATAAACGGTTTCTACCGCTTGGGCGGGGCTTTGATGATTTCTACGGATTCAGTAATACGGGCATCGATTACTTTACACACGAACGTTATGGCGTGCCTTCCATGTTTCGAGATAATCAGCCTACCGAAGAAGATAAAGGCACGTACTGCACTTACCTGTTTCAGCGCGAAGCGATTCACTTTCTGAAAGAGAACCATCAGAAACCGTTCTTTCTCTATCTGCCGTTCAACGCACCGCATGGTGCCTCCAGCCTTGATCCCCGCATTCGCGGAGGAGCACAGGCCCCGGAGAAGTACAAAAAAATGTATCCGCATTTAAAAGATACCCTGGTGACGAAGAAAAAAACGGGCCGCTATGAATATCGGGAAACTTCCAAGGGGCCTGTCATCAAACAGGGGGTCTCTCCCAGCAAACGTCGGCTCGAATATGTTGCCTCCATAACTTGTATGGACGATGCTATTGGGGAAGTTCTGGATCTGCTCGATGAGTATCAAATTGCTGATAATACGATCGTCGTATTCTTTTCCGACAACGGGGGCGGGGGTGGTTCAGATAATTCGCCACTAAAAGGAAAAAAAGGGATGATGTTTGAAGGCGGAATTCGTGTTCCCTGTCTTGTGCGTTACCCGAAAAAAATCAAGCCCGGCACAGTCAACGAAGGTTTGCTCACATCTCTGGAGCTGGTGCCAACCTTTCTCAATGAAACCGGGATTCCGCTGCCGGAAGACATTGTTTTCGACGGATACGATATGCTGCCGACGTTAATGGGACAGACTGATTCTCCACGCAAAGAAATGTACTGGCAGCGTCGGGCCGATAAAGCCGCACGGGTCGGCAACTGGAAGTGGGTGGAATCAGCGAAAGGAAATGGCCTGTTTGATCTTTCAAAGGATGTGAGTGAAAAACATGATCTTTCCCAAACCCATCCTCGAAAACTGCAGGAAATGAAAGCCCAATTTGCTAACTGGAAAAAAGAGATGGCAGAATCAGATCCACGTGGTCCATTCCGCGATTTTTAATCGATCAGGAAATCACTCTTTACTGAGCAGCTTCGGTTTTCGGGGGGGGGAGTTCAACGAGCGAATCCAGAGGCAGACTCTTTTTGACCAGTTCCACACCGCAAACAAGAGGTGTGCCGGCACTGGCGGTAAAGGTCAGGTCCAGATTTCCATTCAGAGAGATCTGAGAGAACTCACGCACCAGAATCTGTTGTTGGGACGCTGTTTCCTGAAAAATATCGAGATCTTTGATGAGCGGTTTCCCATTTAAATTCACGCTGAAGACACGCTTCTTCGGTACAGAAAAATCGGGTTCCCGGAAATAGAGACGCAGGGTGTATTCATCGGGTTTGATATTTTTCAGGCTAATCTTTTCGACGCCGGTGATACCGGATGCGCCAACCCAAGGCCAGCCTCGCCCCCCTTCAATCCAGAGGGCATGTTCATAAAACGGCTGAACAGTTTTGGGTTCCACTGCCAGTTCCAGTTCTGGGGAAGGTCCTCCGACACTCGGAACATCCAGCCAGAGTGTGCCTCGGTGAGTCATGCGATCGCCGGGGGCACCAAAGTTTAAGCCGACGCGTTGCAGGTCTTTCACTTCGCTTTTTCCCCAGACCATCCATTGCTCATGTGTCTCCGGCAATGAAATGAGCGATAGCCCTACAGGAAGTGGATAACTGCACGTGCATCCCTGGAAATAATAGGGCACGTTGAGCAGGCCGTTGGCAGGAACGATACTATTCGTGCAGCCTGAACGCGGTCCGCTGATGTGGATTGTTCCACTCTCCACGCGTTTGTCATAAAAGGCGGCGGTTCCCGAACGCATGGTGTAGAGGTAGCTGTAATCAACGCCACCATCGCAGCCGTAACTTTTAGGAAACGCGCGGGGCTCTGATTGCCCTGTCAGCGGATTGGTGCGTTCTCCAATCACGGGAGGGGCAGGGCTCCAGTCATTTTTCTGATACGGGGGACGATACTGGCTCGGCTGTTTCTGGTTTCGATCGAACATTGGAAGTTCTGCGACCAGCTTTTTTGCCTGTATTTCATTCAGCTTTCTGCCGGTATAGACATCAGAAAATTGCGGTGCGAGCAATTTATATGGTGGACGAATTCCAGCCGGATAACCCTGCCAGTATTTGGAGTGTGAAATCATGACGCCATCAACAAAATGCGGTTGGGGGGCACGTTTGAAGTTGCCGATGCTGTCGTCGTACCACAAAACACCCACTGGTGCTTTCACCAGTTCATCCGGACTCGACCAGCCGCCGGTGTAGTTCGAAGAGCCTGGCAGTGCACCCACTTTTTCAAAAACCGTATATCCGTCTTTGCGAGAGATCCGTGCCTGAGATAGATTCTTGAATTTCTCTGCCAGTCTGGAGTGTGTTTGCTCCGTACATTTTACCAGCAGGCTGCCCCCATAAGGTCTGAGAGACGGGTATAGTTTTGAAACAAGTTGTGAACGTGAATCGCAGCCTGATTGTTGTGGCTCTGAGGCGATGATTAGTTGCGCAAAATAGGCGGGCAATTCAAAGTCTGACAGCGAGCCTGGAAGAAATGAGAATTTTGAAGCAGACCATCCTTTTGCATGGTACTCCTCGCGAAGAGTTGCGATTCGGTCTAAGTCCGTATCCAAGGCAACAACTTGCAAACCCTGATGATTGAGTAATCCGTCAATCAGTGTTTCATCGGGAATACCTGCGATGAAAACATAGCCACCAGCGGATAGACGTTCCGAAATGATGGCCGGTGTGTTGGCAGAATTGGGAGTATGATTACGTTTGTTTCGTTCTTTGATCGGAGAAATATAGGTCTTCGGTTCTTTTATTTCAGGCCCCAGGCAGTAGATATTTCCTTCCAGCGTGACAACAAATAATCGGTTCGCTGCTACGAGGAGAGAGTGGATAGTTCCACTCACTCCCGGAATCGGTTTGTTGTAAGCCAGTCGTTGATCGCCTGCCTGAATTTGTTGACGCAGGCCTCGTTTTCCATCAGGGCCGTAATTCTGTCCGTTTTCATGGCGCGCGGAATTCACGTCCCGATCAAACTGCAACTCTGTTTTCTCAAGTTTGGTCTCGCCGCGCCGTGCTGCTTTTCCTGCGGAAGTAAACCAGCCGCCAGGGGTGCGACCCGGTTTGGGGAGTTCGAATTCGATGAGTTCCCCCGTTTCTTTGTTGAGTCGTGCAGGAAACGCTGTTCCGCAGGGAACAATCAATTCATTTTCGGAAATCACGAGGTATCCCTGAGGAGTCACGCCACCAAACGCCTCGGCGGCATGGGGATGTTGTCCGTAAATGAATCCCAGACGATCATTGACCCATTTCGTAGCCCCTGTCTTTGTATCCAAAGCATAGATAAAAACACCTTCAAACGGCCAGACACCTGCTGCAAAATAGATCGTGTCATTTTCGATGACAGGACCACCGCGAACCGGCCAGACTGAAGTTAAGTGACGGTTGCCTAGAATCAGACGGCTAGAAGGGACCGCTCGGAACTTCCACTGCAGTTTTCCGGTTTGTGCTTCAATGGAATAAAGACATCCATCGTCCGAGCCAAAAAACAGCGAGTTATTCCAGGCAACCGGAGCCAGTCGCACGGGGCCATTCGTATAGAAACGCCAGAGTTCCCTGCCAGTTTCTACGTCAATAGCAGTGACTGAATTTGTACTGGATGATCCATAAAACAAGATCCCGTTTTTGACCACTGGTTCATAGCCTGCATCGAATTGCAATCGTGCATTCTTAAATGCTGGTTCCAGAGGAGGGAGTTGATGAACCCACTGGACGTGCAGGGACTCTGGAAGTGTTTCTGTCGTGGCTGCTGAACGTTGTGGATTCATTCTCCACATCGGCCAGTCATTGGCTTCAGTTGATCCTGAAAAGAATTGGACCAGTAAGACAAACAGAATTATCGGGTGTAAACAGAGGTTGGTCATTGGTCGCACCTTTTTCAGGTTTTGAGATCAACGGCAAAAGCAGGGTCGGGTATCAAGAATCGTATATGATCAAGCTACCATGTGATCAGAGGGCATTCAACTCACAGTATCGTTCAGCCCCTCTTCGGTGGGAGATTTCGGATCCGGTTTTGCAACCTGTTGGCTGGCCCAGATCGCTGCTGCGCAACATGATATGAGTTCCAGTAGCCAGAACAGGAAAGGCCAGGGGGATTCCAACTTGGCAATGGGAGAAATACGATGCTGCAGATACGAGGAAATTTCAAGCAGCTGCTGTTCTTTCTCTCTACGTTCTTTTTTCGCCTTCTCAAATTGTTCGATGACCTGTTCGTACTCTTTGCGTGCCTCAGGATCTTCCGGCGGTTCGCCACTTCGTAACATACGGTCAATGACAATCGATGTCTTATCTGTTTTAAACTGTTTTAGGGTAGCTTCCTGATAACGCTGATGGGATAAATACAGAATCAGCGATTGTCCCAAAATGGTCAGTAAGACAATGGATAGAATGAGTGTCCGTTTGACAGGCACTCCCAGTTTGATGGCGAGGGTCGTCAATGCACCGCCGGAGATCAGTCCGTACACGACCGCATAAACCAGCAGCAGCTTCAATCGCTCCGGGAGATGGACCGCGAGCAGAGACAGAGCCGTGATCAAAATCAATGAGACGATGAGCCATTGAATGAAGCTGGCATTAGAATGCCGCTGAGCAGGCTGTGATTCTGAAGGCTGATCCGGCATAAGTTGTATTTCATTTTGATATATAAGTTGATCCCAGGCCGCAGGCTGCTTGAACCCGGTCTAAAACTTCCTTGCCTTTTTCCCTGGCTTGTCGGGCTCCCTCAGCCAGAATATCGTTAAGAGTATCCGTATCGGCTGCCAGTTGTTCCCGGCGTTCGCGGGCTTCTCCGAAGTATTCAAGGGCCGCATCATGTACCGACTGTTTGGCATCTCCGTAGCCCATGCCACCCGCTCGATAGCGTTTTGCCAGCTCTGCCTGCTGAGTTTCGTCGGCAAACAGCTTATATAAGGCAAACACAGCGCAGTTGTCCGGGTCCTTCGGATCTTCCAGCGTTGCCGAATCGGTTTTAATCGACATCACTTTTTTACGTTGTTTTTTCGGAGTCTCAAAAATCTCAATCACATTTTTATAGCTTTTGGACATTTTCTCGCCATCGATACCCGGTACTTTGGCCGACGTATCCAGGACACGAGATTCCGGCAGTGTTAGTGTTTCACCAAAGAGAGTATTAAAGCGTTGTGCCAGATCCCGAGTGACTTCGACGTGTTGAATCTGATCCTGTCCGACAGGAACCAGGTCACTGTCATACAGCAGAATGTCGGCTGCCATCAAAACCGGATAAGTAAACAGCCCTGCATCCGCGGCGATCCCTTTTGCCTTCTTATCCTTGTAGGCATGGCATTTTTCCAGCAGACTCATTTGTGTAATCGTCATCAGAATCCAGGTGAGACTGGTGACCTCAGGAACGTCTGACTGGCGGAAGAGTGTTGCCCGCTTGGGGTCCAGACCCAGCGCCAGCAGATCGATGGCAGCCTCTTGGGAATTCTGTCTCAGTCGCTTTGCATCGCGGATTGTCGTCAGTGCGTGTAAATCAGCGATGAAGTAGAATGCCTGCTCATTATCCTGCAGGTCGATGTACTGCTTGATCGCCCCGAAATAATTGCCCCAATGAAAACGGCCCGTTGGCTGGATCCCCGATAACACTCGCATGTACTGTTTCTCTTTATTATTTTTTAAAATCTGTAGGATGTTGAAATTGAGTCTCTGAACGGAGCTGGATTTACTGGTAAACTATCTTTCTGGATACACAAGAGAGCCCACAAGTTCACTCATATGGGCACATTTTTCTTCGAGAACAATCTGCTCCAATTCTCCGACAAGCTGGGTTGCCAGACCGGGATTGTAAAAGTTCGCAGTCCCGATTTGAACAGCAGAAGCACCTGCGACAATGAATTCCATTACGTCGTCGATATTGGAAATACCGCCGACACCGATAATCGGAATTTCAACAGCACGTGCTACCTGGCAGACCACTCGCAAGGCGACCGGTTTAATGGCAGGGCCGCTGAGACCTCCAAAGACGCCTCCCAGAATGGGTTTTCTGCGACGCCAGTCGATAGCGGTTCCCTGTACTGTATTGATCAGCGAGACAGCATCAGCTCCGCCTGCAGCAGCCGCTTGGGCAATGTCCACGACGCTGGTGACATTCGGCGTCAGTTTGGCAATGATCGGTAGCTGGCAGCTTTCAGTGACCTGTTTGAGCATCTTTTCTGTCATCTCGGGTTGAGTGCCATAATCAACACCACCGCTGACATTCGGACAGGAGATATTCAACTCCAGTGCAGCGATTTGATCTCCAAACGCATCCAGCCGGGATGCCATCACTGCCATCTCATCGATGCTGCGTCCTGCGATATTGACGATCAGAGCAGTCTCCAGCGAAGATAGATAATTCAGATGCTTTTCCAGAAACAGATTGATCCCATCATTATCCAGTCCAATCGAATTCAGGAGGCCGGCACTGGTTTCGATCGTGCGTGGCGGAGGGTTTCCGATCCGTGGTTCTGTGGTGATTGTTTTCGGGATAATGCCACCCAACTTTGAGAAGTCGAGAAAGGGCTGCATTTCACGCGCGTAACCAAATGTTCCCGATGCGACCAGAATCGGGTTCTTTAGTGTGAGGCGGTTCAGGGTGACTGATAAGAGATCCGTTTGGGTCGGGGCGTTCATCGTCTGTTTATCCGCGTTGCAGTTTAAGGCTGCATGATCGAGCTTTTGAGTTTGGATAGTGAAGAAGTGCTATGCCAACCATCGTGTCATGAGATTGATGACGAATCACAGCACTGTGAAGGGGGCTAACGACCCACAGAAGCTCATCTTAGCGTTCTCACTGTGAGAGGACCAGTTAGTCTACCCCTGAAAAGAGAATCCTTAAACGCAGAACAGCTGCCAAAAACAATTTTATGGCAGCTGTGAATATTTTATTGGATTATGATTGTTCAATTGATACGGAACCAGGTTGAACAGAGCGGTAATATCATGCGTTTAGCCAGAAGCGTGAATTAAATCACGCCGCCGTGAGTTCGATAAGGTGTTGCCACATCGGGCATATCCAACCCCCAGATCCGTTCCCAGATCTTTGGTATATGTCGCATACTTTCTGACTGGAAAATTAATTGACGAGCACGATCATCTCGTGAGGATGAGTAGATAGGAACCACACATCCGACCTGAGTGAGAGAAACTGCAATTAACATGCTGGCCAATAGGAACTTACGCATTTTTTTCTCCATGATATGGTCGTGCCATATTTGTGCTGGTCTTGATCCCAGGCAACGATCCCTTAATTCAAACCATTGAATGAAAGGCATCAAACCAATATCGAAGGGGTTAAAGTGCTGAAATGTTACTCGAGGAGAGGGGCAGGAATTATAAATACCACCTTTAATTTCCTCTAGTTCGTTTTATCGACAATCAGATCAGGAGACTTTGGTAAAAAATACGGATTATTCCAATTATTGTAGTAAATCGGTTTATCTGGCGAAAAACAGGAGGCGAGAGCTGTAAATCAAAGCAATTTACGGAACAACTATTCATTATTGCCGCTGCATATTTGGTGTAAGTGGAGTCATTTTCGTTTGATAGGACTCACTATGACGGGGAGGGATCGTGAGGTTTTGAGGCAATTCTCGTTGTGAACAATACGGAACTGAAGCAATAAAAAAACCGGACTGTTTCGGTACTTTCAAAACAGGCCGGTTATGAAAAAGCTCATACCAGTTCTTTCAGCAGTAAAGTCTTGAGGATGCAGGCTTAAGGTGTATGCTGAGTTCCCGAAGGGTATGAACCGTTATTATAAGTTCCTACCTGTGGGGTTCCCGGAGCTGAACCTGGAGATTGTGGTGCCGCCGGTGGTGTCTGCTGAGGCTGTGAAGCCGCAGGAGCACTCGCCTGTGGTTGTGAAGCAGCTGCCTTAAGTCTTGCTGCTTCTTCTTCCAGATTCCGCACACGCTTTTCCATTTCCTTGCCAGGTTTAAATGTTACGACGTATTTCTCTTCAACGTCGACACGATCACCTGTGCGAGGATTCCTGGCCTTTCGCGCTGCCCGCTTTTTGACTTCAAATACGCCAAAGTTACGGAGCTCAATGCGCTTGTCGGTGACAAGAGTGTCAACAATCGCATCAAACGTTTTTTGCACGATCTCTTTTGTCTTGAGTTGCGTCAGACCAATCTCTTCCGAAATTACTTTGACTATCTCTTTTTTCGTCACGACTGGGTTCTCCCAATTTTGAGAAGCCGTCGGACAGCTACGCCCTTCCGCTGGGCACTCATGAGCCGTCTCAACTGTAATGGGTTACACGACTTAGTGTCATAATAGATTATTTCCCACAATTGAACAGTAAGTCAAGACCGATCTTTGGCAGGGGAAGGGAATCAGAGCGATATTATACAAAGTATCACTGAGCGGCGGTAATTCTTACACAAGTGTTTTGAGACTGTTCCAGAAGGTTATCAACAGATATGATGTTGTGTAACTCATTTATCAGCAGTTAGATAGGGGGTTTGGTATTCCTCGTATAATGAGTTCATCCAAGTATTCGCAAACTTGTCAGAATCCCCAGTTGTTGCTGCGAGGTTTTTTTTACAAAGTTCTCACTAAATTTGAAAAAAGTGGGATGGAGAGTGACTTTCACAGTAATTGAGAGATACAAAGCCTTTATGAATCGATACTTATTAAATCGCAAATGCTCATCCACTTCCTGTGCCTCAGGAAAGTCAAAACAATCTTTTCGCATCGAAAGCTGAATTTATAGGAAGTAGACGGAGGCTCGTTTAAACGTGTTACCACAAAGTGACTGGTTTGACTGTAAGCATAAAAAGCCAGAGATTATAAGTCTGTTTGTGCGGCACGCTTTTGGATTTCTTCAAAGCTGACAAACGCGCCTTTACCTGCACCCGGACAGCCTGGTGCGAGTGAGTCCCAACTTGCTTTACTCTCAAGGTTTGAGTTCCAGAACGGCCAGGTTCGGCACTGAGTGGGGCGGGCTTCATAAATAGTGCAACCTCGTTTTTCCGGATCGAAGAACGTACAGTCGCCGTTCGCAAATTCCGTTAATGAACGCCGCCCTGCGTAAAGGCGGGTATGCATTAACAATATTTCTCCCTTTGTTTTACCCGTTAGTTCTGCAATTGCCTCTATTTCTGAATCATCGACCCATACAACACCGGGATCTCCTGTGCAACAATTGCCGCATTGCGTACACGTAAATTGTAATCCATCTCGATACCAGGGGGCTTGTTCAGAATTCTGATCACTCATTTTTCAGATCGTTTCTCTGTTTTGTGTTAAACTGCATTTTTCGAATTCTTTTTGTAAGTTACCTGCAAGAATATGTCAAACTCAAACCAGCAAATGAAGATCGGCGGGATCATTCTCTGTGGAGGAGAAAGTTCGCGTATGAATTATCCCAAGGCGTTGTTGCCTGTGGGAAATGAATTCATGTTACAGCGAGTGGTGCGAATCGTTTCTTCCGTTGTTTCCCCAGTGATTGTAATGTCCTCGCAAGCTCAGGAACTTCCTGAGCTGCCTGAGTCCGTGTCGATCGCGCATGATCGGGAACCAGGAGCAGGGCCCTTGTCCGTCATTGGACACGGGCTGGAAGTCCTGAAAGATGAGTGTGATGCCGCCTATGTTTCAGGCTGCGATACTCCCTTGATTCATTCCGAGTTTATTGAAATGATCATTTCCCGTTTGGAAGAAAATCAACTGGCTATGGTTCGTGAAGGAAAATGGTTTCACCCTCTGGCAGCCGTCTATCGGACATCGCTGATCGGACCGATTCACCGCTTGTTAAGCGAAAATAAACGACGCCCCCTCGATCTCGCAGAGACAGAGAAAACCAGTTTTCTGGATGTCGAGGATCTGCGCGAAGTTGACCCGCATTTACAGGGACTGAAAAATATTAATACACGCGAGCAATATCTGAATCTGTTGCGAGAGATGGGGCTGGATACAATCACACGCGTCCCCTTTGTGTAATTTCCTATCACTAATCAGTTGATAGGAAGCCCCCGCTGGACGCGGCTCACCGCTGTTTGCCAGCGAATCACATCTTCCGGCGTCAGTTCATAAACATTGATCGAATATCCCAGACGCGCCTTGGGTTTGAAGAAACGGAGATAACCCAGAGCATCGTTCCCCAGATTATGACGGCTCCCGTCCTGTTTGCGAATGGAATAAGGGCGCCCTTGTAACAGGCTGGCACTAATGGCATAAGTTCCCGGTTCAGGATGAAATTCGGGTGGCAGGCGATAGGGAACGCCCAGAGTAGAGGGAGGAACTGTCCCGAAGTAGGCCAGACCAAGGTCGTTTACTGTGTGCTGTTGCAGGTACTCTTTCAGCCGGTACAGATCCTGCCCCCAATCGAGATTCGAGTCGATCAGATGGATGCCACCGTTTTCCGGTCCGCCAGAAAGTTCATTGAAATAGGCAATATGATCCGGAGCAAATCGGAGCGAGAAAGGCAGTGTCAGCGCAGCGACAATGATCGCATAGGTATAGAGTTTTTTCTTCTCAAGATCCAGTTGTTCCGCTAATGGAGCGATCAATAAAAACAGGAATGGGAAGACGGGGAGAATGTATCTCAGGCCCAGTTGGTTGTTCGACAGACTCGCGATACTAATTAATAAAACGACCGGTGTCAGCAGCATACCCAGCGTGCGGAGTGACATGCAGCCTGGCTGGTTTCGCTGTTTAAACCATTGAAAAGCAGCCAGCAGAAGCAAAAACTGAACGCCGTGAGGCAGCTTATAAACCAGGGTGTAAAAGTAATAGCTGCGAAACCCGGTCAGCGTCCATTCGGAATCCAGAAAGGTGGGATGCGATTGCTGCATGATAAAACGTTGTAAGTCAAAGCCCAGAAGATAATCGCGAGGGAGCGGCAAAGGGATGCTTTGCAGCAGTGAAGGGAACTGATTCAAAACTTTGAGCTCGGAACTCTGAAACTGATAGGCACTGATCGGCTGAAAACTGCCCTGAAACAAGTAGCCGGTGTTCAACACAAAACAACTCGTCAGCAGGATTGCCCCCCATCGGGCGAGGATTATTTTTCGGGGGATGTCACGGTTGACGTCAGTATTTTTCACCCGTAGCAGAAACCATTGGATGATCAGAATCGGCACCAGCAGGATTGCCGTGTATTTGGTGATTTGTGCCAGCCCCAGAATCAAGCCGGTGATCAGAGCCCATTTCCAGGAAACCTGCTTTGCAAACTTCCAGCCGCAGTAAACCGTCGCGAGGAAGAAGCCCGCGATCGCCAGATCCTGTGTCCCTAGTGCTGCGTTGGCCAGAATATTAGGGCTCATCGTCCAGAGCAGAACTGCCAGGCAGGCTGAGGGAGTTCCAAACAGTTCCCGCGCCCATACTGCCAGCAGCAGACCTGATGCGACTGAAAGCAGGAGAATCGGAATCCGTCCCAGCGCATAATACTGATGGTAGTTTTCCGGGTTTGCCTGGAGAAAAGCATCTCCATAATCCGCGGGATCCGAGGAGTGTTCTGGGTTCCCCATTTGGGCTGAAGTGAATAACAGAGGCACTGCAGCCCAGGTTCGAATCAGAGGAGGGTTCAGACGATCGTAGTCAAAACGTCCTGTTTCCCAGCCAAGTAAACCAACGGGCATATGCCAATACTCGTCATGAGTGACCGTCAATTTTTGAGAGGAATACAGACCCAGGCAGAATTGAAATAGCAGGAGAATGCTAACTACAGACCAGAATCCTTTACTTGTTCGTAATTGATTCTGCATGAGATTGATCGCTGTCCGTGCTCAGATTGAAAAAACAGGGTGTCTTGTCTGGTATGCTGATTTGATGATAGCCGGAGTATCTGAGACGCGAAAGAGAGATTTGGAGGGAGAAGTGATCAGTTCGCTGGAAATTGGCACCAGGACGAGCCCGGTTTCAGTGTAAGAGAACTTTCCGGGGGCGGCTATCCCTCCAGCCAATTTAAGACGGGCGTCATCACTTTGGCTGGAGGGAAGCCTACTTGTTCTTTTCAGAACGCATATGATGACAGGCTTGATTTCAATCGCAGCAATGTGTGTGCCAGTGATGACTTAACCGGTGGATTCCTGAAAATTCGCGTCGGGAAACGGGAAAACAGGACCTGAGACAATACAGGAAAGGGCAGGTACAAATTCAAATGAATTACAGGTGTCGTATGAAACGACATGACTGTCGTTGGCTTCGACGCGTGGTCAGCGAGGAATCGAATTCAGAGTTCGTTGATTCAGCCACATTTTGAGATCGCGTTTGACATCCCGCATGATGATAGTTTGTTCTGGAACCGCCTGATAAAAATGGAGCTCTGCCTGCTCATATTGGGTCAGGTCCATGTTCTCTGAGGCAATTTCCAGAATCCGATCAGTCATCTGTTGAATGGCGGCATTATCCTCATTCGGATTAAAGGGAACTGCCAGTGTAACGCGAAAGGTGAGTGGGTTTTCCGGTTTGCCTTTGAGCCGACCCCCTTCCACGCGTGGACGGGCATCGGGGAATTCTCTCGCCAGAGCATTTTGAGTATCTGCAAAATGAAACGTATTCACGGCCTGAAACAGATACAGCGAACCTGACATCAGCAGACCAAAAATCAACAGGCTCAGAACAATCGTTCTGCCGTTGAAGCTTTTGGTCTGTGACTCAGGATCGTCGGTTGTCATTTCTGACTCGTGTTCGCGTGAAGAGATAATTCTCAGTTTTCCAGTTTGGCAGCTGCCTTGTTGATTGCCTGCAGATACGCTTTCGCACTCGACTCAATAATATCAGTGCTCACACTGCGGCCAGTAAACAATTCTCCGTTAATGCGGACTTCCACACGCACTTCCCCTTGTGCATCCTTTCCGCTGGAAACGCTGCCCACATGGTATTGCTCCAGAACAGCGGTGATTCCCGAAATCCGTTCCAGTGCTCGAAACACCGCATCTACCGGGCCATCGCCGGTCGCGGCATCGCAGTGAATTTTTCCGTTTTCATCCGCCAACTCAATCGTCGCTGTGGCGATCGTACCTGTTCCAGCAGAGGTGTGGAAGCGGGCGATTTTCCATTTTTCCGGCGCGTCTGTCACCTGGTTCTCAATCAAAGCGACAATGTCGGAATCATAGATTTCCTTTTTCTTATCCGCGAGAACGATGAATTCTTTGAAGATCCGTTCGAAGGTTTCATCGTCCAATGTGTGTCCCAATGACTGGATCCGGTCACGGAATGCATGACGTCCACTATGTTTGCCGAGTACGAGGTTCGAGCCGACGTAACCGACATCATCCGGATGCATGATTTCGTAAGTCGTTCGTTCCTGAAGGATGCCGT
Source organism: Gimesia fumaroli (assembly GCF_007754425.1). NCBI lineage: Bacteria > Pseudomonadati > Planctomycetota > Planctomycetia > Planctomycetales > Planctomycetaceae > Gimesia > Gimesia fumaroli. Next base: position 5,214,277 of record NZ_CP037452.1, on the reverse strand, counting down.
GCTGATGGATACCGGCCTCATGGGCAAACGCATTTTTTCCTACGATGGCTTTATTTCGTTGAACCGTCATTCCGGTGACTGTCGAAACAAGGTGGCTGATCGGATACAGCCGCTTCGTGTTGATATTCGTATGCACGCCGTAATAGTCGGCACGTGTTTTCAATGCCATTACGACTTCTTCCAGTGCACAGTTACCGGCTCGCTCGCCTAATCCATTGATCGTACATTCAATCTGTCGTGCGCCGGCTTCGACAGCGGCCAGACTGTTCGCAACCGCGAGTCCGAGGTCGTTATGACAGTGGGTGCTGATCACAGCCCGATCGATATTCGGCACATTCTTCTTCAGTGTTGTGATCACATCGTGAAAATGAGCCGGCGTTGCGTAGCCAACAGTATCCGGGATATTAACGGTCGTCGCCCCGGCGTCAATTGCTTTTTCGACGACTTCACACAGGAAGTCTTTCTCGGTACGGGCGGCATCTTCAGGTGAGAATTCGATATCAGGGCAATAATCGCGAGCTCGCTTCACCATTTCGACAGCGGTCTCAACGATCTGTTCCTTGTTCATTTTCAATTTATGTTCGCGATGAATAGAGCTGGTCGCGAGAAATACGTGAATACGGGATTTTTCGGCGTCTTTCAAAGCTTCCCAGGCCCGGTCGATATCGTCTTTCCGGCAGCGGGCCAATCCGCAGATCGTTGTCTGGCTGCCGAATTCATTGGCAATTTTACGAACCGCTTCGAAATCGCCTGGCGAGGCAATCGGGAAGCCGGCTTCAATGATATCCACGCCCAGTTTCACGAGTTCCTTAGCCACTTTCATCTTTTCGGCGGTTGTCATACTGCAACCGGGCGATTGTTCACCGTCTCTCAAGGTGGTGTCAAAAATCTTTACTGTGTCATCGGACATTGGTTTTCTCCATGAATCAATTTCTGCTCCCGATCAAGGGAGCTAATGAGAGACCAGAATAGTACCAGTGGGTAAAATAAAAAACCCTGAGGCCAATCTGGTCTCAGGGTTTCGCTGTTTTGATTAACAATCGTACAAAGAACCTAGGACCTGGCTTGGAATAGCAGGTTTAGTAGTAGGTTCAGGTTTAGCAGATTGTGAATTTGCATTTGTTTTCAACTCAATTGATCGTTGGTCTCGGCAGCAGGACTGCCTTCTTGTGCAGATAATCTACCTGCTGAATCACTCATGGTCAACCCGTTCCGGATTGATTTTGTCAAAATGATAGACGAGCCTTGCTCGTATCAGGTTCGGCAAAATCTCCAAAAACGGGGTCGAATGTTACTTCGCTGCCAGACCGGCTTTTTCCTGTAATGCTTCCTTGCCCATGCGATGACAGAAATCGCCAAACAATTCGCCAGCCTCACGCGCTTCTTTGAAGTATTCCAGCAGAGGCGAGAGCCGGCTCGTGATTTCACCCATTGGAACCAGATCGTCATAGATGAATGACAGACGAGTCCCCAGTGAGTTGCCGCCCAGATACAGCGTGTATTTACCAACCGCTTTTCCGACCAGTCCGATATCAGGAACATAAGGGCGGGCACAACCATTCGGGCAGCCGGTCATATTGACTGAAATTTGTTCATCCTGCAGTCCCAGCCGTGTTAGTTCTTCTTCGAACTCGGTAATCAGATCGGGAAGGACTCGTTCTGATTCGGTAATCGACAAGCCACACATCGGCAGGGCAGGGCACGCCATTGAGAGGCGGCGAATTACCGAGAGTTCATCGGCGCGTTTCATGCCATGGTCTGACAGAATCTTTTCAATGTCCTCTTTATCCGCAGGATCAATATCACAGAAGATGACACTCTGTTTCGCAGTGATACGTGAGTTGAACCTGTAAGTCTCCAGAATCTTGCGGAGACCGGTTTTGATCTTGAGGTCTCCATCATCTTTGATCCGGCCGTTTTCAATATTTACGCCGAGGAACAGTTTGCCATCCCCCTGTTCATGCCAGCCCATGTGGTCGTCGATTCCGGTGACTTCAACATCACGGGGGGCTGTGATCGCTGAACCCAGATATTCGGCCACTTTTTCCCGGAACTTTTCGATACCCAGATTGTCGACCAGATATTTCATGCGTGCCTGTTTGCGGTCTTCCCGGTTTCCAAAATCACGTTGGACTTTGACGACCGCTTCCGCAACGGCGAGCACCTGATCATTTTCAACAAAGCCCAGAGGCTTACCGAGAGCAGGGTAGGTTTTCTTGTTACTGGGTGTGACTCCCATACCGCCACCGACATAGAAGTTGTATCCGATAATTGCATCGTCTTCGACAATCGCCAGCAGGCCAATGTCCTGTGTAAAAATATCGACACAGTTGTCTTCAGGTAGAGCGATGCCAATTTTGAATTTACGCGGCAGATAGGTTTTACCGTAAATCGGTTCTTCTACCGGCTGGAACTCTGCTTCGTTGGTTTTGTTGCCATCTTCGTCTGTAATCCACAAATCGAAGTACGATGTGGTTTTCGGCCGCAAATGTTCTGCGAGTGCGTACGACATTTCCTGCATGGAGTCGAAGATCGCATTGTTTTTGTAAGGGGCTGGGCACGCCATCACGTTTCGGTTCACGTCACCACAGGCAGCCAGTGTGGTCAGCTTGGAATCATTGATTCCTTTAATGGCTGCACGCAGGTTGCCTTTAATCACGCCGTGCAACTGGAATGCTTGACGTGTAGTCAAACGCACGGTGCCATCGCCGTATTGATCGCATAAATCCAACTCGGCCAGAAATTGTTCCGGGGTGACTTTACCGCCGGGAACCCGGGTGCGGATCATGCAGCTATACGCTTTTCCCTTGCGGGTTCCATCCGGATTCTTGGCTTTTCTGAGATCACGGTTATCCTGCTGATAAGTGCCGTGGTGTTTCAAAAGCTGAGTCGAATCGCCAGTGAATTCATCGCTGTCATTCAATAATTCTTCAGCAATGGTTCCACGAAGCTGGTGGCTGCCAGCTTTGAGGTGTTCCAGTTTGGAAAGCTTGGGGCCTTCTTGGGATGTCATGTCTTCAATCCTGGTTGGTATGGTCGTAATGGCATTCAGAATTCCGCTTCACAGGAAGAGTTTCTAAATGGCTGGGTAGGTTTAGTTTGAATCCAATTGGCAATCTCTGGTCGTTCAGGTACGATTCATGACTTTGAAAGACTGGATCACTCAGAATTGTAGAGATTTACCTCTACAGGAACAGCTCACTTCAGAAAAGTGAATTGTTCATTTGTACCCGGAAAATTGCTTCCGAGTAGAGTATAAACGACTTCGATTATCTTGAATAGTGACTTTTCTCTTCCTGCATAGCAGAGAAATTGCAGCTTGAAACTTTATCATTAATGAGAAACCTCAAAAATCAAACGATTCTGCTGTTTGCGACAGGGCTCGGAATGGGCCTGATTCCCAAGGCCCCCGGCACATTCGGCAGCCTGTTAGGACCCCCGCTGGTTTTGGGGATGTTGTGGCTCAATCTCTCTTTGCCCGTTTATCTTCTGGTCTCCGTTGTACTGTTTCTGGTGGGCGTTTATTTCTGTGATCGGGGGGCAAAAATTCTGGGACTGGACGACCCCGGCTGTATCGTTTTTGATGAAATTGGTGCATTTACGGTCGTGATGCTGCCTGTGTTTGATCGGGCCATCGATCTGCGCTTCTTATGTTATTCGGTGATTGCTTTTCTCTGGTTCCGTCTGTTTGACATCTGGAAGCCGTGGCCGGTTCGATATTTTGATCGGATTCATGGCGGTTGGGGCATTATGGCGGATGACTATGTGGCCGCCATTTACGCTGCGATTTGCCTTTACCTCACATTAATTCTGTTGGGGTGGTTTTAGATTTTCGGCTGATGCGTTATGTTGTGGACGAACTGATAATCACGGAAGTTTTATTCAAGGATTTGACAGCGTGTCTGCAGAAATTATTGATGGCAAAGCACTCTCTGCTTCGTTTCGTGAACAGATTGCTCAGGAGGTAGCCGAGTTCAATACGGCATCACAGGTGGTTCCGCATCTGACGGCAATTCTGGTCGGTGACGATCCGGCAAGTGCCGTCTATGTTCGGAATAAAGAGCGTGCCTGTGAAAAAGCGGGCATTCAAAGTACGCTAATACGGCTACCCGTTGAAACAACCCAAGCCGAATTGATCGATCTGGTGCAGCGATTAAATGCCGACTCGAGTGTGCATGGTATTCTCGTTCAGCTTCCGCTACCGAAACATATCAACGAAACGGCGATTCTGGATATCGTGAATCCGTTGAAAGACGTCGATGCCTTTCATCCTGAAAACGTGGGGTTAATAGTACAGGGACGTCCCCGTTATCTGCCTTGTACGCCTTATGGAATTCAGCAGATGATCCTCTCCACCAAAATGGAGACAGGAGGCAAGCACGCGGTTATTTTGGGACGTAGTGAGATTGTAGGAAAACCAATGGCCATGCTGCTGATTCAGCGTGGTGTGGGTGCAGATGCCACCGTCACCATCTGCCACAGTCGTACACAGAATCTAAAAGAGATCGTACGCTCGGCTGATATCATTATCGCCGCCATTGGTCAGCCCGAATTTGTGACCGCAGACATGGTCAAGCCTGGTGCGATTGTCATTGATGTCGGCATCAATCGCGTAGATGGAAAGCTCGTCGGTGATGTCGCGTTTGAATCCGTGAAAGAAGTTGCCTCAGCGATTACGCCTGTTCCCGGCGGAGTAGGGCCGATGACGATTGCCATGCTTTTGAAAAATACATTAGCGGCTGCCCGGATTCTGACCGGAAATCTCTCCAATTGATTCAGGTTTTGTCCAGAAATATAAAACCTAATCGTTTCTCTGGTACGATCATTAAAAAAAGCTCTCCCGAAAGATTCAGGAGAGCTTTTGGGTTTCATACCCTGAAAGCAGGGAGAAGCAGATTACTCAGGCTTCTTTTCTTCTGGCTTGGCTTCAGGTTTTGCTGCTTCTGGCTTAGCAGCATCGCCTTCTGGTTTCGCAGCGTCAGCTTCTGGTGCGGCGGCATCGCCTTCTGGTTTAGCGGCATCACCTTCTGGTGCGGCTGGTGTTTCAGGTGTTTCGGCAGCAGGGGTCTCGGCAGGTTTTGGCTCAGTAGGCTTGGTGCAACCAGTTGCGAACAGTGTCAGACCCAACAGTGTGAAAAGTGTCGACAGTAATTTCATCTCAGTTCTCCGTTTTCTCAATGGAATATCTGATCTGCAAGTATGAGAAACTCACAAACCGGGTTTGATTCAGTACCTATTGAAGGAAACCCTGTTTTCAGGCCTGTTCTCAAAAATCAAACAAGACCTCCCTATCGCCTATAAGAGGCTCGATCTCACAACTTTATTCCATAGAATTCTGAAGAATTCATAAATAATTCAAAAACCTGAAATTCGATTTAGCCACTTGAAATTCTTCATATCAAGAACATCCGATTCAAGGCAATCAATGCAGGAAGGGGGAGACGCCTGATTGTTTGTCTATTTTCGCCGTCTTACTTACTTTTTGTTGACATCCACAAAATACAGACCTATCTTGACTAAGTAGACCGGACAATGATTGTTCGCGCGGATTTGAAAGGAGGCTCCCATCGTATTCATCTGCAATTCAGGCATTTAGGAACTGGATGTCTGTGTTGGGGAGCAAAGTTATGAAGCTGTCTGTGTCTCTCGCGCTGATTCTCTCTCTTTCAGTCGCTGCCAATATATTTTCCGAGGACTCCGCTCCGCCGACGATCTCTGGTGGCTCCACTTCTGAACTGGTGGCTCTTAAAGCAGCGAATCAGGCATTTGTGAAAGCCTTCAATCACCGCGATGCGAGTGCGATCGCTGAAATGTGGGATGAAGACGGCGATTACATCGATGAAACCGGCACGCATTACGTGGGCCGCGATGCGATTCATGATGAGTTTGAAAACTACTTCCATTCCAGTTGCGGACGCAAAATAAAAGTGCATGCGAATTCCATTCGCTTTCTCCGTCCTGATATTGTGCTGATTGACGGCACCTCGGAAGTTGATCCTGCACCAGAAGGAAAACCGGTCGTCGGCCGTTTCTCCGCGATTCGTATTAAAAAAGATGGAAAGTGGTTACTCACTTCCGTACGTGAGTCAGCGGAAGAAGTTCCTTCAAATTACGAACATTTAAAACCTCTGGAATGGATGATTGGAGAGTGGGTGGATCGGGAAGATTCTTCCAGCATTTATACATCAGCCGTCTGGAGTAAAAATAAAAACTTCATTCTCCGCAAATTTAAAGTTAATCTGAAGGGGCGTATTGTTCTATCTGGGACGCAACGCGTTGGTTGGGATCCGATCCGAAAACAGATCAAAAGCTGGACCTTCGATACGGATGGTGGAGTGGCTGAAGGATACTGGTCGCGACACGGCTCTAACTGGGTAGTTCAAAAAGTCGGCGTACTCCAGGATGGCACTCGTGCTACCGCAACAAATACCTATATTTTCAACGAAAACGACGAAGACAGTTTTCTCTGGAAATCGGAAAACCGAATAGTCGGAAACATACACGAACCAGATATCGATCAAGTAAAAGTGGTCCGCTTACCACCTGCACTTGACTCTAAATAACTCAATTGATGACATGCCTCCTCTTTCGTGATTGAACAGGCTGAACTGATGAAAAAGATTACTGCTGTAACGATGACTTTCCTCGCAATGATGTTTATCTGCGAGCTCGATTGTTTTGCTCAGAGAGGAGGTCGCGGCGGTGGACGAGGTGGCGGCGCTTCCCGTGGCGGCAGCCGAGGTGGCGCATCACGTTCGGCGCGTCCGGCTCCCTCCAGAGGTTCGTCATCAAGACGTAGTCCATCGATGAGTCGTCCCAGTTCTTCACGTTCATTCAGCAGGCCGTCTTCAAGTAGGCCTTCATCACGACCTTCGAAACCAGCTTCAAAGCCAGGAAAAACGCTCGATTTTTCAAATCGTAAGCCCGGTTCTTCAAGGCCATCAACACGACCATCAACAAGACCGGGAAGTGGATCGGGAAATCCCGGATTACGACCTGGAAGTGGAAGTCGTCCGGGAAGCGGAAGCCGGCCAGGATCAGGCATACCAGGCACAAAACCAGGCAACAAGCCCGGTGGAAGTAACCCGGGCTTATCTCCCGGCAGTGGAAACCGTCCGGGCAGTGGAAACCGCCCTGGGAGTGGAAATCGACCCGGTGGTGGAAAACCCGGACTCAAGCCAGGCGATCGTCCTGGCAGTGGTCCCGGAAATCGACCAGGGAACGGTAATCGTCCTGGAAATGGAAATCGACCAGGAGGCGGAAAACCCGGTTTGAAACCAGGTGGTGGCAAGCCACCCGGAAACAGGCCGCCGGGAAATCGTCCCCCTGGAAACCGACCCGGTTATGGAAACAAACCTTATTACCCGCCCGGATACTGGCACGGCCATCGTCCCGGGTACAGATACAATCCGTACCAGCATTATCACAGATATGGCTACCGACCCTGGGCCTGGGCTACCTTTGGTGGCGTCGCAGCCTGGATTGGTTATAGCGCGGCAACACCTGTGATTTACAACTACTCGGTCAATGATGGCTACGTTTATAATGACGGCGTACAGGTCGCTTCCGTGAGTGAATACGAAACGCAGGCCGACCAGATCGCAGAGAGTGTACCACCGCCCGATGATGCATCGGAATGGATGTCTGTTGGCGTGTTCGCGATCCTTCCTGAAGGAGTTGAAGAAGTCGATGTGACCGTACAACTGGCTGTCGGAAAAAATGGTGCGGTCGCGGGAACCTATTACAAGAAAGACGGCGACATCACGCTGCCTCTCAAAGGTGCCATCGATGAAAAGAATCAACGCGTCGCCTGGAAAGTTGGCGAAGAAGATGCCATCACCATGGAAACCGGACTGGACAGTCTCACCAAAGATCAATCCAAAGTGATTATCTACTTTAGTGAAGGCGTTTCAGAAACCTGGAACATGCAGCGGATTGATGAAGAAACCGCCAAGCTGGCACAGCAGGAAATTCACAACGAAGACCTAAAGGGCCAGCTAGTGACTTCTTATCAGGAACTCGAGAGTAATCTGGATGATTCCTGGAAGGATTATCTGGCTTTACCCGATAGTATTTATTCTGAAACGGCGATTCCTACGAAAGCCGAACTGGAAACCGTGATCAAACACTATCAGCAGATTCAGACGGATTCCAAATATCAGGTTTTGACAAAACGTCCGGAATTCCAGAAAACTTATCAACTGCTCAATGATTATCTCAAAGATCTGGAACAGCAACCCGAAGTACCGGCACCGCCACCGGCTGCGACCAGTTAGTCTACCGCAAGGCAGCCGCTGATCGGAAATTGCAAACCTCAAATGAATGCCCTGGCAACAGGGCATTTTTTTATTCAGGCTTCTAAAATCCTTGAATCTAAAGGTGTCTGATACAAAATGCACTTTTCCGATAATTTCAAAAACCTCTGGGAATCAGGGTTTTTGCCTTTTTTGAGGCAGTTTCTGGGTGAAATAATCTGACATCTTAATGGGTACAGCTTTCGATATACTGTCTTCACATTGACTTTCACGATTTTCCTACCTATCGTGATTACAGAAGGCGGGCAAGGATTGTTCGCTGGTTCAGCAGGACGCGACCCACGTTGAAAACGACAAGTCAATCAGAGTCAGAATGCTGTCTGTGATTGAGAGCCAAAACAAAAGCTGCGAAATATTTTCGAAGCGGATTGTTATAATCTCTCACCTGTAACGTCGTTTAAAAGATACCCCATACACAAGCCGCCTGTCTTTGCATGTGCGGTTCACCTTGCCCCACAAGGTTGATTGTTGAAAGACGGAGTTTCGCCTGCGAGGCTGCTCCTGTTGTTTTCTGTGTCCCCGATACGGGTCTGCCAACTGGAATTGAATTTCAGATATGTGGCTGAGGCCGGTAGTGTGAAGGTGATGACATCACATAAAAGTGGGACTCAAACAGTGGGAGAGTATTTTTCAAAAGCGATTCCACTCTCGGCAGCAACGACTCTGCTTTTGGCAGACACCCGTTAGAATTGATAGCGATTTTCATTTGGAACTCTCAATCTCAAATAAGAATTGTTGAACACAATTATTCTTGCGGACCTCGAGCAGGTGAACCCTCTCTTTACCCCTCTCGTGGCCAGCACAATATAGGTCGATCAGATTTCTCTCACTGATCGAAAAGGTATGAGAAATGAAACAGTTTACAGTTTTTACTTTAACATTACTCTCGGTAATGTTTATCAGCGAGCTCGACAGCTTCGCCCAGCGAGGTGGTCGGGGTGGAGGAAGCCGCGGTGGTGGCAGTCGCGGCGGAAGTATGTCCCGCGGTGGAGGCAGCCACTCCAGTGGACGTTCATCAAGAGGAAGTTCCTCGGGGCGAATGTCGCGTAGCAGTGGCAGTCGGTCCAGCGGATTTTCACGTTCCCGATCTTCCGGGGGAAGTTCCTTCTCGCGAGGCAGTTTTTCTTCAAGACGAAGTGCTCCCTCGCATAACAACAATCGCCCACGGAACGCAGGTTCGTCACGCTCATTCGGCTCAGGTTCGAGCCGGATCAATCGGTCCACCCTGCGTCCATCAAGTCCGGGGAATTCATCTCGAAGCAGTCGATCAGGCTCTTCGCGAAATTCGTTTTCTTCACGACCACGAAGCAGTAGCAGCAACAGGAATCCCGGATTACGTCCCGGCAGCAGTACGCGGTCTCGTTCCGGATCATCCGGTTTCAGTTCGAGTTCCCGAAATCGAGATCGTACTCCCGGTTTAAGTCCTGGAAGTAGTCGCCGTGGATCGGCCAGCCGAAACGGGAGTCGAAATCCCGGCTTAAGCCCTGGAATTAATCGCGGAAATAATCGTAGCGGATCGATAAGTCGAAACCGGGGAAGCAACCCTGGTTTGAGTCCCCGTTATAGTCGCAGTGGGTCGGGAAGTCGAACGTTCGATCGATCTTCGGGCGCCAGCTCGCGAAGTGGTCGCAGTGGAGATCGTAGCTCCGGTTTCAATTCGCGCGGGAACAACTTTGCGTCGGGAAGCCGAAATGGTCATCACCACCATGGTCTCCGGCCTGGCGGTAACCGTCGAGGAAACGGCCCTCGTACCGGAAAAGGAAATCGACCCTATCATTATCGACCTGGTTACTGGACCGGCTACCGTCCCCGGTATGGTTATGGATTCAGTAGCTTCTACGGACCCCGTTATGGACGATACGGCCGCTATGGATACTACCCTTATTATCATTATCGCCGCTATGCTTACCGACCCTGGGTCTGGGCCACGTTTGGTGGTTTGACCTCGTGGATTGGATATAACAATCTGAATCCTGTGGTTTATAACTACACCGTCAGCGACGGTTACATCTACAACGATGGCACGCAGGTCGCTCCGGTCACCGTGTATGAGTCTGAGGCGGATCAGATTGCAGAGAGTGTGCAGCCACCCGAAGAGGCGGATCAATGGATGCCCGTGGGCGTGTTCGCGATTGTTCCTCAGGGAACAAGTGACGTCGATGTGACCGTGCAACTGGCGGTGGGAAAAAATGGTGCGATTGCCGGGACTTATTTCAATAAGGACGGCAATGTCACGCTGCCACTGCACGGAGCCATTGATCAATCCAAACAACGGGTTGCGTGGAAAGTGGGAGAGGAAGATCCCATCACGATGGAGACCGGACTGGATAGTCTGACTCGAGATAAATCGACCGTGATTATCTACTTCGAAAATGGCGTTTCGGAAACGTGGAATATGCTCCGCGTGGATGAAGAGACCGCCAAGCTGGCGCAGCAGGAATTGAATCAGGACGATTTGAAATACGCCCTGCTGAGTGCGCACCAGCAACTGGATGAAATCCTCACCGAGGTCTGGCAGGATTACCTGGAGTTGCCCCAAGGGCTTTCCGAAAACGGTGCGGCTCCTTCGATTGTCGAACTGGAAACCGTGATCCAGAATTATCAGCAGATTCAGCTGGATTCGAAATATCACATGATTACCAATCGTGAAGAGTTCCAGAATACGTACCAGTTGTTGCAGGACTATCTGAAAGAACTGCAGCAGCAAAGTCAGCAGTCTGCTCAGAAATCGCTGCCGGGTCCGCCGGTGACGTCGCAACCTGTGCTGACTGCACCAAAGCCGTAGCAGCGTCAACCGCGGTCTGTGCATACTGAAAAAATGGTATGAATGACCGCGGTTTGATTTTCTGAAAACCACCAGATGCCCTGGAAACAGGGCATTTTTTTTCTGTCTTGACCCACGTGCGGCGGTGTTGAGAATGCGGAGATAACGTCGCGTGCGCGAGACGAGCACAAAAAATACTTGGCATATCGACAGCCTGTCGAAAACAACACCATCAAAAAGCCCTTGTTTGAGCCACATTTTGCTCGACCGGCTCTGACTGCTTCGCTATGTGCACCGACGCTTCGTGACGCTTCGCACGACATCATCACACTATCCCAGGCGTACCTAGCGATATGATAAGCGATCAAAGGCGAAACATTGGTGCAATCCAGCTTGACCCGGTTCCGCCAAATCATAGGATGCCTGTCACTACCGACGGTGGTAGAAAGGAAAGCAAAGGAGAGCAGTTGATACATGGGTTTCTGTCGTCTCATCGGAATACCTCAATCGAGAACGGTTTTGGTTTGCGCACGCGCTGATTTCTTTCACGCGTGTATTTTACAAAACCGTCGCGCCGGCACTCAGATGAAAATTGAGCAGTACTTCCTGTTATTCCTCCGGCTGCTGTTGCAGTGTTTTCGAAACCTGTTCTGCCTGGCGCAACACACGCATCAGATTCTGTCCCATAATCTGCTTGATCTGCTGATCCGTGTATCCCCGATCTAGTAACGCCTGGGTGATCAGCGGGTAGGTGGAGACATCTTCCAGTTGTTGGGGCAGGGTTGAGACGCCATCAAAGTCAGAGCCGATGCCCACGTGTTCCACGCCCGCGACTTTGGCGATGTGATCAATGTGATCGACGACGTCGTGGATCGTGCCCGGTTTCATTTTGTGGCTGCTTTTCCAGCGATTGTATTCCCGGTTGAATTCCGTTTCGTTCGGATATTTCTGTTTCAGCTCGCGGCGGACATTGAACATTTCCGTCATCTGCCGGGCCGATTCGGGAACCACGAAACCAGAGAAGTAATTCACCATCACCACACCGCCGTTCTGTTTCATTTTCTTGAGAATCTCATCGGGAACATTCCGGGCATGATCGGCGATCGCGCGGGCAGAAGAATGTGAGGCGATGATGGGGGCTTTGCTTACACGCAAAACGTCTTCCATTGTTTCCGGAGAAACGTGTGAAATGTCAACCAGCATTCCCAGTCGGTTCATCGTCAGCACAACTTCTTCACCGAATGGAGAGAGTCCTTTGTTTTTGGCATCATCGGTGGCTGAATCGGCCCAGTCGAGTGAGTCCGAATGCGTCAACGTCATGTAGCGGACGCCGAGTCCGTAAAACACTCGCAGCAGAGACAACGAATTTTCAATCGAATGCCCGCCTTCCACGCCGATCATCGAGGCAATTTTTCCCGACTTGTGAATTCGTTCAATATCATCGGCCGTCGATGCCATTTCGAAGGTTTCAGGATAGCGTTTGATCATCCGGTGAATCAGATCAATCTGCTCCAGCGTCTCATGGGCGGCACGCCGTTCGAGTCGGGTTTCAGAGGGAACATAGGCAGACCAGAACTGGGCACCAACATTTCCTTGTTTGAGTCGCGGAATGTCCGTATGAAACTTTGGCTGAGGCTTTGAGATGTCGGCCTGTTTGAATGAAGAAGCCGCTTTTTGACGCATGGTCCAGGGAAGATCATTGTGCCCGTCAATCACCAGGCATTGTTGATGCAACTTCCGTGCACGCTCTGTCAGGACGACCGGCTTGCGGGGGGAATCCTCAGCCGATAACGAACCGGGGGCAAGGATCAGGGGCAAGACAAGCATCAGCAGCACACGTTTTGCCCTGATTGTAACGGATGAGGAGTGAAATTTCATAACGTCCCTTTATTCTCCGGGAAAATTCGGAATGGCGCCGTCTTTCAGAGTATCGCCGAGCTATATTAGATTACAAGCATCAAATGAGACTCTGTCTCTTTGTCAGGGATCTGACCTCAAGTGTGGAAAACAGTATTGAAGTAAATTGCGTTTCCAGTTAGCTTGATCAGATGCAAAACAAATAACTGACTGACTGTTGAGCGCTCCATGTATCGAATCAGATAACATGGACGGTTTGTCTTAAGGAAAATTAGCGATGAGCGAAAGCCTCGAAACTGTGTATTCTACCACAAACGTCATGGAAGCGGAATTTATTAAAATGACGCTGGAAGGGGAAGGGATACGCTGCATGCTCGAAAATGAACTTCAGGCAGGTTACACCGGGGTCTTTGAAGTCAAAGTTGATGTCATGTCAAACGATGTGGACCGTGCCCGCCAGATCATTGAAGAGATTCGCGAGTCATCCGAATCCGCAGACGATTCATCTGAAGAAGAATAGCCTGACGCTGTTAGCACTCCCGCTTTCGTGCCACAAAAAGTCGTGGTGCGCTCGTTGATTCCGAACGCGCCAGTATGACCTCGGTTTTAAAATGACTCTCATCCAACAGGCGGAAACGTTCCGCGACCACCGTCATTTCTGAATCACCTCCTTCATGACCGGGATATGCCATTACGGTCAGGATGCCACCAGCTCGTAATAATAACAGCGCCGCTTCGATCGCGGCCAGAGTCGAATCCGTTTGTGTGATTTGACTATGGTCTCCGCCGGGCAGATATCCCAGGTTGAACATGATCGCACCAATGCGTCCCTGGGCATCTTCAGGAATCAGGTTTTTGAGCTGACTATGATCGGAGCAAATCAATTCACAGTTTGAAAAACCGGACTGGTGCAGCAATTCCGCCGCCTGTTTCAGTGCCACTTGTTGAATGTCGAAAGCATAAACCTGGCCCGCTGGCCCCACCCTCTGGCACAGAAACAGCGTGTCGTGTCCATTGCCCGCCGTCGCATCGACAGCGGTTTCCCCAGCCTGTAGCTCTGCAGCAATCAGTTGATGAGCTCGGTCGGTTAAGCGTGTCATTGAGAGAGATTGACTTTTCGGCTAAGGTCCAGATGTTTGTCCAAAGTCTGTTTGCCTTCCAGTACTTCGACGAAATAATTCGCCATCCACGGGGTTTGCAGGCTGCCCTTCGATGCAAAGCCGTTAAAAAATCCGACTTTGTTCTGCGCAGGATGCAGGCCCATAATTGGTAAGCGACCACGAATCACCGGTCGAACGGCTGCCCGATGGTCAACCACTTCGAAAGGGAGCTTGAGAAACTCGGAAAGTCGCGCACAGATTTCCTCGCGACCGGCGGTTGTTGGATCACAATCAAGATGTTCGCGATCATAGGTCGAACCGGCACGATACAGATCGTCCTGCCAATGCGCCAGCCAGACACCCCGATGTACTACGCGTCGTTCTGTCAGCCCCGGTATTTTCAAGGTGAGGATTTCTCCTTTAGCTCCTTCAAACGGGATGGATTGAAACCAGGGATTCTGTTGACCATGAATGCCTTCACAAAAAATGATTTTGTCAGCCGACAGATTCCAGCGCGGCAGAATCACTCGCTCTGGTTCAAACTTGACATCACTGACAGGATCGAGGTCTGCTTCCAGAAAACAATTCTGTGTGGAAAAGTGCGTGCGGGAGACACTCAGATAAGTTGGCACATCCAGTTGCCCTCCCTGCGTCATTTCAAAACCGCCCCGGCTCATCTCAAACGCACTTTCATCAGCAAGTGGCTCTGGCAGCGAAACCAGTTCGGGGAAATGCGTCTCAGAACGCTTTCGGTATTGTTCCTGCTCCTGTTCCGAAGAAAACAGCCGCAACATCGGTTTGAGTTCAAAAAAAGATGACGCGGTTTTCTGTTCGATCTTTCGGTAGAACCCGGTCGAGAAGGGCAGGAATTCCTCCAGCCGCCAGGAGACCACCAGCCGCAAACCGGTGATCGGCGTAATCAGCCCCGCAGCGATTTTCGACGATGTCGTCGTCTCACAGCGATCGATGAGCAATATACGATACCCGCGGTCTTGTAACGTCCAGCCCAGCGCGGTTCCCGCCAGACCCTGCCCCACCAGGATTATATCGAATTCAGTTTGCTGAGGCATATCGCACAAAAGTATAAAGAGAACAGGTACAGGGATCGTCATCAGAATCATCAAAGTGAATTCTTACACTTCATTCATCTTCACCGGGAAAGAGAGTAACAACTATAATCGGTAACGCAACCCCTCCCAGAAAACAGGCAATCATAATCGTCCCCTTGAATGGCCATCGATCGAAGCTCATCAGCTTAAAAAAGGAGTAAACAATCATCGCCAGGGAAACGATGAGAGTGAAAACAAAGACACTCCAACGTAAAAGGTGTTTGCTGGTTTTCAATAACGGGACTCCTGTTAGACTTCACTTGCTGGTAACGAGTTCCGTTTGAGACGCCTCCAGATCAGAAATCCGATCAGGCAGACGATGAACGTTCCACCAATGAATATCGCCGCGTTCCGTTTCAGTGTACCCCAGAGCATGCGTCCCAACAGACGCGTCATGAAACGATCGGCTGCTTTCACGGGCGTGTCATCCGTAATCGTGTTATTGGCGGTATCGAGATCGAGGATGATCGTGTTGGGAGGGAGTTTCAAAGGCTCTACAGGCGAGACATCATCGTTCACCGCGATTGACTTGACCTGCATAGTTTTGATGCTGCCGATACCGAATGGCGTCTCGCGCCAATCCAGTTTCTTCTGGTATGTTTCTGTGGTCGTATGCTGCGCGATCGTGTTATGGATGAGCCGCAAAGGGTACCAGCCGGCAGTGTCGAATTTCTGGTACTTTTCGTAGTAGATAATATAAAACGGGCCTGCCGCCAGGTGGACATCGGTGGTGGATTGGTCCTTGAGAGAGCCGACCTGTTGTGCGAGTTTCGTGACCTGTTCCTGCGTCAAAGTCTCCACGCGATGGTCGTCAATACAGCGCATGACCGCAGTCCAGCGAGGCATGGTCCCCTTCGCAATATCAAGGGCGACGAACTGAAATTGAAGTTCGTCGATCGGCTTGATCAACAGTTGAAGTGAATCACCGCTTTCTGAAGTCCAACTGCCGAATAATTTGATTTGATTACGATCGTCCCAGAACGTATCCCAATGCGTTGTTGAGTCTGATTTGAGTAGCCCTGATTCGAAGAACAGCGGCAGAGGCGAATGGCGGGTGTCCCAGATGGTTTTCTTGAGAGCCACTGGGACGGTGCTGTTGGGATAAGGTTCCAGGCACAACCATTCTCCGATGGTCTTCCGTTGTGCTTGTTGAAAGTCGCCGCCGGTGAAGGAAGTTAAGCCACGGGCGAGGGCCGCTTTCTGGCGCGAATTCGACATTTTCGGATTGAGATAGAGACGCAGATCCCAAAGTTTCGGCGTCATGCAAAAGGTAATATGCTCGTATTGGAGAATCCCACGCAGCTCCAGCGTTCGCATCATGGCGCGGTGTGCAATAAATTCTTGCTTTGCTTCCTCGAAACTGGCGTTGGGAGAGGCTTTGGCTTTGATCCGCTGAATGACGGCCCTGGGTAAGTCCTCTGACTGCAGTTGGATTTTTAAATTCTCGATTTCCGCGTCAATGCTGATGGCAAGTTCTTCTGAATGGCTCCAGTCGTAGACACAATCAAGTTCCAGTGATTGAAAGGAGTTGCGATTCTGTTCGTATTGTTCGAATAACTGGTCGACGGAGAAATCGGACTGACTCGGCGTCGCAAAAACAAGCATCAGCAGTAACCAGTTGGCAGCCATGTTTTCGCCTTATTCATTCTCCCGCTGCCGGGAGTGGGAAATTCACTCTCCGATGCAGTACAGAAATTCCTGCCGTTTCCCAGACGCGCTGGTTGCCGCGCGATGAAAGATCTGATCGCCGCAGAACGCCGGGGTGGCAAAACCTTCATCGCCGAGTTGATTTTCAGCCACGAGTTCGAACTTGTCGGGATTAGCGCGAAAGACGAAGGTTGTTCCCCGCTCATTCGTCAGATAGAGATTCCCGTTGGCGAGTACGGGTGAGGAAGAGACTTTTCCGCCCAGGCGGCTTTTCCATTGCTCTTTCCCCGTTTGTGCGTTCCAGCAATAGGCGATGCCGTTATCGTCGACCGCGTAGAGATAACCTGCGTGCGCCAGCATCGATTGCTCGTAACATTTCACACGGTTCGTCCAGACCACTTTGCCGGAACCGTCGGCTTTGACGGCCATGGTCCCTTTTAAAGGGAACCCGCCACTGGTGAAGACCAGATCATTGTCCCAGACCATCGTCCCGCAACTGACGAGCCACATTGCCGGGGCGGACCAGAGATCACGTCCCGTTTGGGGATCAAAGCTGGCGACTTTGGCGTTGCCGCTCAGCAGCATCTGATCGCGGCCCGCGATTCGAGTGACGATCGGGGTGGAAAAATTCATTTTTTCCGGGCGTTTGATCCGCCAGACTTCGCGGCCCGTCTGCTGATCGAAGGCGGCGATAAAGCCGTTCTTTTCGTATTCGGACGTGACGATGACGTTCCCTTCATAGAGCAGAGGGGAAGGGGCGTAACCAAACTGATATGCCTGTGGCAGATAACCGCCGGCCTTGATCTGCCATTTTTGTTTACCATCCAGGCCGAGGGCCGTCAATTGAATCCGGTCGAACTGCGGAAAGACGGCGAAGACCATTTTCCCATTCGAAGCCAGCGTAGGAGAAGCATGCGTATTTTTCTGATGTATTTTGGGAGCAAAATCACCCTGGCTCACATCGGTTTTCCAGAGCTGCCGCCCCGAAGCACGATCAAAACAGACTACCGATTGAATTTGCTTTGCTTCATCAGCAGTGGAAATCAGAACACGATCATTGACGACAATGGGCGAGGAATGTCCTCGACCGGGAAGAGCCGCCTTCCAGCGGATATTTTCCGATTCGCCCCATTTGGTAGGAGGTGTTTCACCCTCAGTCGCGATGTTGTTCGCGTTCGGTCCCCGCCAGACGCGCCAGTCATCTGCTGCGACGGCAAAATTCGTGATCAGGCAGAGGACTAGAATGCCGTTGAGACAGTAGCGGGGGATCAGTAATCTCATCGTATGACCTTTGATCTCAGGAATTAGCGCAGAGCTTGCGGAGGACTTAAGAATCGTTTTTGTGTATTGTGGTCGCGCCAACAGCCGGGTGCAAGGGGATTCAACACGGTTCTTGGACTGCTGGAAAAATAAGAGCCTGGTACAAAAATGTACAAGTAATTCAGAGGGGGGCATTCTTGTATTCCAACTGACATTTTTATTTAGTACGTGACAGATTGGCATTGAGTTTGTTAGAATGACCCAGTTCCAAATCTCGTTGAGTATGCGCCAGCATTTCTGATCACGGTTCTTTGTGATATCAACGGATTTGTAGCAGGCAAATCCTTTCCATTCTATTTTTTTGTCGAGACGAGACCTGTCTTTTCAGGAACGAAATGTTTCGTGAAAATTCCGGGCGCAGGGATTGCGCTTCACTTGTCAGGAGAGAGCAGGGGGCGGGCCAGCATGATTCTTGTTAAAGAACTCACACGGATTTTTGAGGCGGGAACTCAAGATGTTCTGGCCGTCGATCATATCTCATTCGAGGTACAGCAGGGAGAAGTCTATGGATTGCTGGGACCCAACGGTGCCGGCAAAACGACGACACTCCGCATGATCCTCGGACTGCTAAAACCAACCAGCGGCGATGCCGAAGTGGAAGGCTTTCTGGTTTCGAGTCATCCCGATGAAATCAAACGGCGGGTTGGTCTGGTTTCGACCAGTGCCGGCCTGTATCAATGGCTGACGCCGCGCGAAATTCTTTCTTTTTTTGCAGACGTCTATGGTGTTCCCCGCGTTCAGGCAGAAGACCAGATTGAAAAACTGTCGCGTCTGTTCGAGATCAGCCCCTTTCTGGATCGTCGTTCTGCCACCCTGAGTACCGGTCAAAAACAACGTATCAATCTGGCACGCTCACTAATCCACGATCCCCCTGTGATGCTGATGGACGAACCGACGCGCGGTCTGGATGTCGTGGGCAGTAAAGTCATTTTCGATTACATCGATCTTTTGCGCGATGAAGGCAAAGCCGTGATTGTCTGCACGCATCGACTGGACGAAGCAGAACAGCTCTGTGACCGGTTCGGGTTGTTACACAATGGTAAAATATGTTACGAAGGAACCCTGGCAGAACTGCAGCAGTGCACGTCCTGCCAAACGCTAACTCAAATCTTCCTGCAACTGCTCGATGCGCCCGTTGAGCCTGCTGAATCGATTCCCATTGCGCAACGGGAGTTTATTTAATGGCGTCTCCGTATGACCAGGATTCTGATCACCGCATCTATACACCCACTCCCACGTTTCGGTTTTCAGGCTTACTGAAAAAAGAGCTGCGCGAAATTCTGCGCGATCGTCGGACGGTCATCACTCTGATTTTAATGCCTTTGCTGGTTTATCCGCTACTCGGACTCATGCTGCAGAAGTTTTTGCTGAAGCAAGTGACGCAAATCAGTGAAGTTGAATATCGCATCGTACTTCCCAACGATTCGGAAGCACAATTGTTTCGTGCCCTGTTTAATCAGGGTGATGCGATGCTGGACGAGAAAGAAAAAACAAAATCGGCAAAGTTGAACAAAGCAGCCCCCGATCAGGAAACAAAGAGTAATGTGCTGTCCGTTTTCCAGCAGGAGAAGCCGATCATCAAATTTATGATCGCTGATGAAAGCGGCGAACACTCCAGCCTCTCCAAGTTGATCAGTGAAGGGTCGGTCGATGTGGGGGTACGCTATATTCCGCTGGAATTCGAGAATAATAAAACAAAACAGAAGCAGACCAGCGGCCGATTCGAAATCATTTACGGTGCCCAATCGCCACACAGTCGGCGTGCAGCGGAATATGTTGAGGAACGTTTACAGGCAGTTCGTTGGAATTACCGGGATCAATTGCTCAAAAATATGGGAGAGAGCAGGCTAGTTCCCTTTGAAACCACTGTTTCGACTGTGGATTCCGAAATGGGACAGGCTTATTCACTGGTGACGATCGTCCCCTTGATATTAATCCTGATGACCATGACCGGCGCTGTCTATCCGGCCATTGATCTGACTGCCGGTGAACGCGAACGCGGTACACTGGAAACATTGATAGCAGCGCCACTTCCGCGTATGTGGATTCTGTCAGCCAAGTTTTTTGCAGTGCTCGTTGTGGCGATTCTGACCGCGCTTGTGAACATAACAGCGATGCTGGCAACCGCGTATGCTAACGGGCTGGAAACGGTTTTGTTTGGTGAGGGAATGACGCCGTTAATTTTGGTGGAAATTCTGTTTTTGCTGGTGATCTTTGCTGCATTCTTTTCTGCGGTATTGTTGTGTATTACCAGCTTTGCCCGTAGTTTTAAAGAAGCGCAGGCTTATCTGATTCCATTGATGCTGATTTCGATGGCGCCCGGCATTTTGGGAATGGTGCCCAATTTAAAAATGACATTGATCTGGGCGGTGGTGCCTTTAGCGAATATTGTGCTGCTCAGCCGTGATTTTCTGCTGCATGAAGCCCGGCCGCTGCTGTTTTTTGTGTCCGTCTTTTCTACGCTGTTTTACGCCGTGGTGGCGCTGAGTCTCGCGGCACGCATTTTTGGCACCGATACAATTTTGTATCAAAGCGAAACCTCCTGGTCTGATTTTTTCAAGCGGGCAAAAAAAACGCATCTCGTACCTGCTTTGAATAATGCGATGCTCTGTCTCGCCGTCATGTTTCCCGCATTTATTCTTTCTGCTGCATTCATCAGCCATTTAGCGGGAATCACATTCTCGCAACGCCTGCTGGTTTCAGGCACTCTCACGTTTTGCCTGTTTCTTTTGATCCCGCTCCTGTTTGCCTGGCTGGGAGGCGTGAAACTGAAAAGCGGATTTCGCTGGTATCGACCGAAGGTGCTTTCCTGTTTCGCCGCGATATTGCTTGGTTTTACGCTCTGGCCGTTCGCTTACGAAATTGAAATCATGGCGCTCTCCGATGCCCGGGTCGAGTCACTTTCCAAATTATTCGAATCCATGAAAGTGGAACTGGCGTCTATTCCCTTATGGGTCAAACTGGTCTCACTGGCTGTCTTACCGGCTGTGTGTGAAGAGCTGTTTTTCCGTGGCTATCTGTTAAGTTCGCTCCTGAATCGCTTTTCATCGAACAGTGCCATTCTGGCCTCGTCCTTTCTGTTTGCACTGTTTCATGTCATCGTGCGCGATTCGTTGTTTATCGAACGTTTCTTTCCCAGCTTCTTCATGGGGCTGTGTCTGGGATACGTGAATGTGATCTCACGTAGTGTGATTCCCGGCATCCTGCTGCACATGATTCACAATGGGTTGTTAATTACGATTGCCAGTTATCAGGAATCATTGTCCCGTTGGGAAATCAATCTGGAGAATCAGAAGCATCTTCCGATTTCCTGGCTTGGAGGCTCACTGTTGATTGTGGTTGCCGGCTTTGTGCTGATTTATATCAGCAATCGACGCGCACCAGAGCCTGCGACTGATCCTTCCGCGGCTTAATGGTCTCTCGCTGGGACGCGTTCAACGGTTCTACAGATTCCTGCCGCGTTTGAAAAAACGTCTGAAATATCGTTTCTTTCACTTACGGTTCCCTTTACGATGAAAGTCTCTGATTCGAAGTTAATGACACACCGGAGAGATCCATGCCTCTGAAAATGCACTTGTTAATCCTGTTCTTTATCTGTCCCGTTTCGCTTTACGCAGATCAGCAGGAACGTCCGAATATTGTCGTCATTCTGGCCGATGATTTTGGCGTAGGCGACATCCAGGCACACTATCCGAACAACAAAATTGCCACGCCTTATCTCGATCGACTGGTGCGTGAGGGAATGAGCTTCACTGATGCGCATAGTGGGTCTGCGGTCTGCACTCCCACCCGCTACGGATTATTAACGGGCCGCTACAGTTGGCGAACCCGCATGCAGGAATGGGTCATCGCCGCTTATGAACCGCCGTTGATTACGGAAGAACGTTTGACCCTCCCCGGATTGCTAAAGAAACAGGGATACCGGACGGCCTGCATCGGGAAGTGGCATCTGGGATGGAACTGGCCTGGACCACAGCCAAGTCAGATGATGGAGAAAAAAAACGGACAGTGGAACCTGGAGTGGGATTTTACAAAACCGATCAAAGGAGGACCCATCGATCGGGGATTCGATTACTATTTCGGCGTCGATTTGCCGAATATGCCTCCGTTCACCTTTATCGAAAATGATCGTGTGCTGACACAACCCACCGTACGCTATCAGTTGGATGCCAGTGAAGGCATCGTCTTACCGAAAAATTTTGTGGGAGCGCCCGCGGCTCCCGGGTGGCGAATGCAGAAGATTCTGCCGGAGATCACAAATCGCGCTGTGGACTATATCAAAGAGCAATCACAACAGGACTCTCCCTTCTTCCTTTATTTTTCCATGACGTCCCCTCATGAACCGGTGGTTCCTTCAGAACCATTTCGAGGTAAAAGTGGAATCGCACCTATTGCCGACTTTGTCATGGAAACCGACTGGTCTGCGGGGCAGATTATCGATGCTATCGATAAAGCAGGGATCGCAGAAAACACGGTTGTGATTTTCACCGCTGACAACGGACACTCTCATTACACTGGTTGGAAAGATCTGATCAACGCCGGCCATCTTCCCAGCGGCCCTTATCGCGGTCATAAAGGAGATGTCTGGGAAGGCGGTCATCGTGTGCCGCTGGTAGTGCGCTGGCCAAAACAGATCGAATCGGGAGCCAGCAGTCAGCAAATGGTTTGCCTGACCGATTTGCTGGCGACGGGGGCTGAATTGGCGGGAACAGAATTACCGCAAA
Source organism: Gimesia fumaroli (assembly GCF_007754425.1). Classification (NCBI taxonomy): domain Bacteria; kingdom Pseudomonadati; phylum Planctomycetota; class Planctomycetia; order Planctomycetales; family Planctomycetaceae; genus Gimesia; species Gimesia fumaroli. Next base: position 5,191,441 of record NZ_CP037452.1, on the reverse strand, counting down.
GCGGAGCAGAAGACAGTATCAGTTTTCTATCGGCGTTACAGGGAAAACCGAACGAAGCCGCCCGGCGTTCGCTGGTGAATCATTCTAATCACGGCGAATTTGCTTATCGCGATGGACCCTGGAAACTCGTGTTCAAAATGAGTGGAAAAAATCTACAGCAGTTGCGCGGGAAACCAACGATTCCCCAACTTTATAATTTAGACAACGATATCAGCGAACAGCATGATCTCGCAAAGCAACGTCCACAAAAAGTCGCGCAGATGAAAGCGGACTTCAAGCGGTTAATCGACCAGGGTACGAGCCGACCCGGCCAGAAAGCGTCCAACGACACGCACGTTCGTTTCGACATCACTCAGAAAGTACGCTGGGCGCCTCCGCTTAATGATTAAGTTGTAACGGGTTGGTTTTAATCCGATTCCGATGCGGTTGGCTCGTCCGGTTCATCCGCCTCAATCCGGTTCGCGCGTTTGATGGATTCCGTTCCGAAACGATTGGCGATCTGATCTTTGACCTGATCCAGCCGCGAGTGTTTCTGCTGATCTTCTTCATCAAACAGGGAACGCTGTTGTCGAGTTCCCGTATCAAAACCGGTCACGCCCACGCCGATCAGCCGAATGGTTAAAGGTCGCTCGGGAAGTCTCTGTTCCAGCAGTAGAATTGCGGCTTCTTCGATTTCTCTGGTGATGTTAGTCGGTTGATTGACCGTCAGGGCGCGGGTAAAGGTCGAGAAATCATCGTAGCGAATTTTGAGCTGAATGGTTCTGCCCCGCAGTTCATTTTTACGGAGTCGGCGGGCGACGTCTTCCACCAGTTCAATCAGAACGCTTTTCAGAATTTCCAGATCAGTTACATCCAGAGAAAACGTTGTCTCGCGCGAGATCGATTTGGCCTGCCGTTCGGGTACGACCGGACGCTCATCGATTCCCTGTGAGAGTTCCCATAGATGCTGCCCCTGTTCGCCGAACAGTTCTGTTAATAATCCCGGATCAAGTGCCCGCAGTTGAGATATAGTATTGATTCCCAGTTTGGAAAAACGTCGGGTGGCCACCTTGCCGATCCCCCAGACTCGGGAAATTGGCAGGGGATCAAGGAAGTCGTGGATTTTATCAGATTCAACAATTACCAGGCCGTCCGGCTTGTCTGCATCGCTGGCAATTTTCGCCAGAAATTTATTGGGAGCCACGCCGACAGACGCAATCAGGTTGAGTGACTCTTTAATCTCGCTTTTAATTGTTGTCGCGATTTCTTTTCCGGTGCCGAATAAGAGACGACTGCCGGTCACATCCAGAAACGCTTCATCCAGCGACAGTGGTTCTACCAACGGCGTGTACTTTCGAAAAATCTGCTGAATCGAACGTGAGACCTCCGCGTAGTCGTGCATGCGAACCGCAAAATAGTGCGCCTGCGGGCAAAGTTGCCTCGCGGTTTTCATCGGCATGGCGCTGTGCACGCCGAACTCGCGCGCTTTGTAATTCGCTGCGGAAACCACACCCCGATGATCTGCACGACCGCCAACAATGATTGGCTGTCCTTTCAATTCCGGGTGGTCCCGCTCTTCAATTGACGCATAAAACGCGTCCATGTCTACGTGCAGGATCGTGCGCATGAGAGCAATCGTTGGCCTGATCTGTTTATTAACTTCACTTATAAAGAGGTCGCTTTGGTTTTTACGCTGTTTTAAGCGGATTCAATCATGTTCCCGTCCAGTGAATTACAGTGTTGAGTTTACTTTTTCTGCTTTCAGTTTAGCAGGAAATACTTGAGAGACGTACAAAAAAGAATAGAGTGCAAACCAGATATAAAGACCGCTTGATCTTTGCAAAGCGGTTTCCCAGTTCATTATAATAACTGATCACGATTAATCTTCCTGCAACTATGCGATTCGTTGATCCGGGTCGTCCTGCACCATTTTTTGTTGATAAGGAGTCTTCAGTGAGTAATCAAAAGCAGAATCGTCGCGACTTTTTGAAAACATCTGCCGCCGTTGTCGCTGGTAGCAGTGTTCCTTTCTGGTTCGATATCGACCCCGCCAGTGCTTACAAATTCAAAGCAGCCAATGACCGTCCGGTTGTGGGATGTATTGGAACCGGCAGTCGCTGGAACGCCGTTGGTCCCAACGCCATGAAATACGGCGATGTGATTGCCGTTTGCGATGTTGATGCCGCGCATGCTGACAAAGCCCGAAACCGTGTGAAAGATATTCAAGGCAAAAAAGGCAACAATAAAGAAGTCGCTGTTTTTGAAGACTATCAGAAGATTCTTGAAAACCCCGAAATCGATATCGTGACGATCGTTACCACCGATCACTGGCATACGAAAATCGCCATCGAAGCCATGAAAGCCGGCAAGGATGTTTACTGTGAAAAACCGCTGACTTTGACGATTGATGAAGGCAAAAAAATCATTAAAACGTTGAAAGAAACCGGCCGTGTCTTTCAGGTGGGCACACAACAGCGAAGTGAAATGGGACAGCGTTTCCTGAATGCGTTGGGAGTGATTAAGGAAGGGCGACTGGGAGAGATCACCGAAGTCGAATGTGTGATTGGTGGGATCGCTCCCAGCGGACCGATTCCTGTTGCGGACGTTCCTAAAACATTGAACTGGGAAAAATGGCTCGGACAGGCACCAATGACGGACTATCGCTGGAAAGCCAACGATGGCAGAGCAAAAACACGCTGCCATTATGAATTCCGCTGGTGGTACGAGTATTCCGGTGGCAAAATGACCGACTGGGGCGCACACCATGTTGATATCGCCCAGTGGGGAATTGGCATGGATCACTCAGGACCGACTCAGGTAGTGCCGATTTCTGCAGAACATCCGGTTCCATTGAAAGACGGCATGCCTACGAAGGACGATGCTTATAACGTCGCTTCCAAATTCGAAGTGCATTGCACTTTCCCGAACGATGTGAAAATGAAAATTAAAAGCGATGGCCGTAACGGAATTCTCTTTACCGGTACAAAAGGTCGGATGTTCGTCAGCCGTGGCGATCTGACCGGAAAACCAGTCGAAGATCTGAAAAATAATCCGCTTTCCAGTGATACCATCAAGAAGCTCTACAAAGGGCGACAACCAGGCGATCACATGCGCAACTTCTATGAGTGCGTTGATGCCCGGGAACAACCGATTTCGGATGTGATGACACACCATCGTGCCATTACAACCTGTCACCTGGCAAATATTGCTATTCGGTTGAACCGCTCACTGGAATGGGATCCCAAAACAGAGCAGATTATCGGCGACGATGATGCCAATCAGTGGCAGTCACGCGAACAGCGAAAAGGCTACGAAATCAACGCGTAGTTTTTCCGTTTTCACGATCCAAAGCGCTCTGCCTGAAGGAAGCAGTTTCCTTCAGGCATTTTTGCGCAGAGATATTGGGACCAACCTGATTTGATAGAAGAAAAACTCTCTGAGTGGCGCTCGGCTACTTGCTTTTTAATTCGAAGGAAAATTGATTTTCATTACCGGCAACGACGTCTATTTCGAGAGTGCTTTTTTCGTTATATTCTGCCGGGAGGTATTGTTCCATGGCTGGTTCTTTTCCGGTTCCTTCTGCATTCATAACCATTTTATCCTTGGACGGGCGGTTTGCTGTAATGAGGACCTTTCTTTTTCCGGCTTCAATTTTTGTACTGTAAGCGCCGTCTTTCACTCCTGCAAAATAGGATTTGTTTTTACCGGACGGATCTTTAAAGAGGATACTTGCCTCAGGAATCGGCTGGCCGTCGAGGGTGACGGTTCCAGTAACAGTAAATTGTTTCGGGCCTTCTTCGCCGCCGCCACATCCCATCATGAGTGTGGCCAGGGTGATGATGATGGAGAGAGAGAGCAGCTGTGACTTTATCATAATGAATTTCCGATTGTTTGTGCGTAACAGAAAACGCCACCTCCCAGGAGAACTGCCGGAGGCGGCGTCGTTTGTCTGTCAGATGATGTGATTAGAATTCGCCAAGAACCTCTTCGCCACTGCGGGTGGCAAGACCCTGCCACGTGCCGAGGTCAATATTTTCAGAGACAAAACGGACTGCGCCGTCAGCCATTAGAACATGGACGCCTCCCACATGATAACTGCGTGCATAGGTTCGCGCGGATCCAGTACATGAGACTGTCCCGGTATAGTAACCGGCACAGGGGAATTGCCCCAACTCATAATTGGCACAGGTGTAGTTGCAGTCGGGGACCGGACTGTTTGGTGGTTCTGCATTGTTGAATGCAGCGCCGTGATGACTACAACCGCCACCCCAATAGTTCCCCACTTCTCCCCAGGGAGTATGCGCTACCGGACCACTGGGGCGTGCAACTCCTTCGCCTCCCATGATGGTGTTGGATGTGCCGTCAGTCACGTCTCGGAATTTTGTCTTCGAACGATAATGAAACATCCCATTGCCGGTTGTGCTTCTCCAGCTTGCATCCGTTGAGCCAGCGCACATCCCGTAATTTCCTCTAAAGGCGAATCCTGATGTGCCGGGATTAGAAGGACAGACCAGAACGGGGATGACAGTATTCCGGTGAGTAGAACCGTGAACATACGAAGCATTTTCGTCCATATAAGCATTAAACAAAGGTGCTTGATCAATGTAAGGCAGTAGCTGTTGCATCCAGGTTTCACGGCTGCGTGATAAAGGGCCAGCCCCGTCATCCCAGGCCCAGCCATAAGGAAGCACGCTGTGAGTATCAAGATAATTGTGGAGTGCCAGACCGATTTGTTTCAGATTGTTTTTGCAGGTACTGCGACGAGCTGCTTCGCGCGCCTGTTGTACGGCTGGAAGTAGCAAGGCAATCAGAATGGCAATGATTGCAATGACCACTAAGAGTTCAATTAAAGTAAAGCCTTGTTTTCGCTTAGAATGATGAGTGAATTGCCTCATAATAACGCCGCCTCTTAATAAGGTAATTTAATTAATGAAACGCTCCCCTATTTTTAAACGGCAATGTGGTGTAAGTCAAGAGGTTTGATGGTCGAATGTATCTTTATTGTGGTGGACGTGCGATGAAGCGTATGAGGGGGACTGAGATCAGCTTTTGGTGAGGGAGATTCGCGAGCGGGAAATCCCTGGGGGTACCGGGCCAGGGGGATTGGGTTGGATTGAGCCGTCCTACATCCAGAGTTTTAATCGTTCCTGCAAGTCAGTGGGTAATCGTTTTTTGACGGCGTTCATCACTTGGTTATCGTGATAACGCGTACTGAAGTGCGCGAGAATGATTAATTCGTTCTGGAATCGTTCCGCACGTTCGACGATGTCGTCCAGATGCATGTGTCCGAACTTATGAATTTTTTCCCGCCGATGTTCCGGGCGATAAAACGTCATTTCTGTAATCAGGACTTTCGATTCATAAGCAGTCTCGAAATGATCCAGGCCCGCGGGGGCCGTATCGCCCGTGTAACACACCAGGGGCACGCGGATCTCTTCACTGACATCAATTCCGGACATGCGGGCATCGCGGATTTCCGTTTCTGGTTTACCCTGGTATTCGGCTTTCAGTTTTTTACGGCAGTCCCATACCTGAAAGCCCAGAGAAGGAACCGTATGTTTGGTGCGAAATGCCGTTACCGCGTGTTCGCGGGAAAGCTGGACCTCTTCTCCATCTTTCAAGCCGACGAGATCACATTCCATCCGTCCGCGATCCAGTTTCTGCCAGCTTTTAAGCATATTCCACACCGGGTCGATTACTTCTTCGGGCATATAGATGGTGGGAGGGCTCATTTTCATCATCCGCCGCCGGGCGACATAAGCGGGTAGCGCTGCCATGTGATCCAGATGCGCATGTGAAATAAAATAGACGGCGGTTCCCATGAACGACCAGGGGCTGCCCCCCATGTCAAAGCCCAATTTGAGTTCGGGAACTCTCCAATAGCTCTGAACGGCAGCGCGCGAATAACCCTCGATCGTCAGCCCTTTATATTTCACAGATTGGAGAGGTAAGTTTTCAAGCATGGTCATAACGTTGTCAGCAAGTCAAGGAATTTTATTGTGGTCCCGAATTCAAGGTTTGAATCGTGTTTCAAAGCCGGGGAGCCCTTCTGCGATTGAATATGAGCGGTTCCGGTATCGACGAATGTGCTCTCAAAGGACGCCAGATTACCCCAATTCTTTCAGCAGACCAATAAACAGACCGCCGTATTTCGAGAACCATTCGAGATTCGGCGGCCTGATCGTTGAAATGATCACATTACAAAGTCAAAGGACACTTATTTGACTGGAATGGATCGCCCGGTTTCGATACTTTTTGCTTCAGCATAGCAGATTTTCAGGGCATCTCTTGCCAGGGCGCCTGAAAGTGCCTCTGGTTCGACTCCCGATTCCAGGGCGTTGACTGCCGCCTGCAGCTCAAGGGTAAATGCGGCACACCAGGCATCGCCTCCCTTGAGTTTGGGGTGTTTCAGCTGGCCTTTTTTCGTAATCAAAGTCAAAGGCTGGCTGACGACCCATTCTTTATTCTTGCCTACTCCCATTGTGCCGGCACCGAACAGCACGGTTGCATCTTCAAAGTAAAGTTCGTAACCATGCGCAAATTCCAGTCCCCGCGTTGCGATGCCACCGCTTACACAGCTAACCGCCAGATTCGGGTCTTCAAAGTCGTAGACCGTATGAACATGATTAATGTAGCCTTTATTTTCGATTCCGCGCGAGGTTACTTTTCGAGGCACACCACACATCAGACTGATTAAATGGTTATCGTGGATGTGAAGGTCGATTCCCCAGCCCCCCAGTTTCTGGAAGTCTTCGATGTTTTCAGACCATTTGGGAGGCGCCATGACACGACGGAAATGGGCGGCCAGGAGCTTTCCATATTTATTACTCTGCACACATTCTACAGCAAACTGAAATTCCGGGAAAAAGGGGAGTACCTGAGCCACCATAAACTGAACTCCTGCCTTTTCCGCGGCCTTCACCATTTTGTTGGCGGCTTTCAGGTCGATGGCAATCGGCTTTTCGACCAGAGTGTGCTTGCCTGCCTTGATGGAATCGAGAGCCACCTGTTCGTGCATTTGGGTCGGCAGGCAGATGTCCACCAGATCAATATCCGGGTCAGCCAGCAAGTCGTGGTAGTCGCTATATTGCTTGACTTTGGAGAGGTCTTCCTGGCCTCCGCGCGGACCAAAATTTCCTTCAATGCTGCTCCAGTCGCCCGACAGCTTCTTGGTGTCACGAGTGGAAATGGCTGTGACCTTGGCTCCCTTGAGTTTTTTGGCTCCTTCAAAATGAGCCATTCCCATAAAACCAATACCGATAATCCCAATACGAATCATGATGTTCCCCTGCTGTTGAGGCAGAAATTCTGTGTGAGCCCGAGTTCGGGTTTTCTGTAACGTGCTTCGGACCTTTTCGGCCCTGTGATTGTGTTGATTGCGTGTTATTGTCTTTGAGCCTCGCCCATTAATTAACACTGTTGCTAAAGACTGACGATCAGGATCGAAATCGTCAAGCGCTTGCCCGTCGGTTTTCAAGCTTCTTTTTTGATCTCGCTGAAAATCAAATCCTGATGGTCATACTTGAGCGATGTAAAACAATTGCCGCTGTGTGTAGAAAATGAAATTTCATCCCTGTGTTCGGCCCTCTGGTTGGCTTCCGGTATACTGGAAACCGCTGCTCTGCTTCGAGTATCGAGACTGGTTCTAGCCAGATATTCCTCGCGATGCCTCTAATTGCGGCCAAAAACTGCTGATGGGCTGCCTTGTTTTTGTGCAGTTGGCGGCTTGCCTGTTTTTTGTGCATGTATATGGGTTTTGTGGGTAGGATAGGGGCTGACTTTGACGTTTTTGACGGTTGGTTTGATATTTTCAGGTCTGGGGTAGACACGTTTGGCGAGAAGGTGTTATCATACTGATGTCGACATCGTAGTGATGGCAGTTTGCGGAAATACACAGGTTGTTTTCAACAGACTGGTGAGATGAGTACTCTTGAATGACCCTCATCCTGCAATTTGCTTCAACCTTTGAAAGAAGGTTACAGGGAAGTATGAGGGAACAGAAAACGAAGGATTCGAAAAGAAATGCTTGTATTATCACGTAAGCCCGGTGAGCGAATTCGGATTGGCGATGATGTAACTCTGACAATCGTTCGCATTGGACCTAATTCCGTCCGACTGGGCATTGATGCCCCACGAAGCATGAGTATTGTTCGCGAAGAGTTGTGTATCGACTTTTCCGAGTTGCCTGAGATTGAGCAGCTCCCGAAAGAGACGACTTCTCATTAGAGTGAACTGCTTGTAAGCTTCCCTTCTCAAGACGCAAGTCTTTCTTGATCGTCGATCAAAGTGGCATTAATCATTTCCTGTTTCTCGAATATGAGTAGAGCCCATGTGTGCTGGTTCTCAGCAACCTGATTCATCGGCTGAAGCAGTTTGTCTGCGCGCCATTTTTCAGGGGCGCGTTCAGGGGGTTGGTTTTCGCTATCGTACTTCCAAGCTTGCCAGCCAGTATCCCATCGCCGGTTATGTAAAGAATTTGTCGGATGGAACTGTCGAACTGGTGGCCCAGGCCGGCAGTAAGTCGATTCTCGATCAGTTTTTCGACGACATGATGCTGATGTTTGCAACAAATGTAACAGATGTATCGATTCAGAAATCTTCGCCCGACCCCAGCTGTTCCCAGTTCGAGATCAAACGCTAACCCTATGCAGTTGAGCAGGTTCAGGTTGGCATGGAACCAATTTGGCAAGTTATAGCGAACGTTCATCCCAGATTAGGGAAAACGGTGACCGGAGTGCCTTGCTTTCTTTACTTTGACCACCGTTTCTCGGTAAAGTAGCGTTTGCTTGATCAAAGTTGGTTTAAAATCCTGAACTCCGCATAATTTCAGAAATAAAACCAACGTTCGAGGCACTTAGATTCGTAAGAGGCAGGTCTGACTCTGCGCCTGGAATCGCCCGAGGATGAGCAAGAATTTAATTTTCTCTATTCATATAGTTTTGTTATTTGATTGGTGAATGAACGATGGAAAGCCTGTTGGTTTTTTCTGCTGAAAACGCGGACCTGACTGTGCAATGGTGGATTACCGGTGCCGGAGTTTTGGTCTACCTGATTCTTTTGTTTGGTGTCAGTGCCTCAACGCAGGCAGGGGTGATCGCCCGAGCGACTACAAAAGAAGCCATTCGCCAGCCGGTCTTTCTGCTTCTGATGGCAATGGGGTTGATCCTGTTGTTATTAAATACGTTTCTTCCGTTCTTTTCCATGGGCGACGATGTCAAAATGTTAATGGACTGCGGTCTGGCAACAATTTTGATTTGTAGTCTGTTGCTGGCAGTCTGGTCGGCCAGTACCAGTGTTGCCGATGAAATTGAAGGCAAGACGGCAATGACTTTGTTGTCCAAACCGATCAATCGGCGTCAGTTTATCGTGGGCAAATATCTGGGCATTCTGAAGGCGGTCATCTGGCTGATGTTGCCGCTGGTGATTACCTTCCTGTTACTGGTCTATTTCAAGGTTGGCTATGATGCACGGGAAGCCTCGAAAGAAGTTCCCAGCCATGCAGAAAAAATGGCCGCCGTCTGGCTGATCCTGCCGGGAATTCTGTTGATCTATATGGAAGTCGCCATTTTAGCCGCAATCAGTGTCGCCATTTCAACACGATTGCCGATGATGGTAAACATGATTATTTGCTTTGGTGTCTACATCATCGGTCACCTGACACCAAATCTGGTTCAGGCGAAAGCAGAAGGTCTGGAGTTTGTGAAATTTACGGGGCAATTGATCGCCACAATTCTGCCCAACCTGGATAACTTTAATATGTCACCCGCAGTCGCAACGGGAACAGTGGTTCCACCAGTTTATCTCGGCCATTCCGCTTTAAGCTGCCTGCTTTACTCCGGAATCGCCATTCTGGTTGCCTTTATCCTTTTTGAAGACCGTGACCTTGCCTGACGCATGGGAAGCAGTCTTCGTTTCTCAATAATTTAAAAACAGATTCGGTGGATCCTGTGTCAAATCGTCAGCCCAACGCATTCCACCGCGCGTTTCCTGCGCGGGAATTCTTTCGGGGTTCCGCCAGATCCGTCTTGTTCTGGTCTTTGTTCAATGGACTGCTACTGGCCTGTTTGCTGGTCGACTTGTTTCTGATTGTTGACTTACTCAATCATCGTGGCAGGATCACAGTCCGAGGTGAGCAGAATGTTCAACTGCTCCAGGAAATTAGAAACGAACCCGCGCTGGTGAATCCGCCCGCGGAAGAACCGACAGAACAACCAGCGCCCCCACCTGCAGAGGCGGAAGCAGAAAAAAAGCAGGAAGCGCCGGCTGAGAAACCAGCCGAGCCGGAGCCGCCAGCAGAACCGGCGCCTGTCGTTTCCAAGTTGATGATATTGACCGATACGGGAATTCTACCCTCTGTCTGGTGGTTACATTCAAAATATCAGATGGGAATCATGCCACAGCTTTATCAGCGCTTTCCCATTCTACATGAAAATCAGAAGGCGTTATTCGCACTGATCCTGACAGCATTAGTTCTCGCCAGTATCCGGGTCCTGATCCGTTGGAGATTACGACAGCGCAGTCTGAAAATTTCGCATCACGTGTCCATGACCTTGCGCAATATGATTCATCGACAAGCGCTGCGCATGGGGCCGGGCGATCTGTCGGGCAAAGAAACAGAGCAGGCGTTTCACTTATTCATTAAGGATGTCGGAACGGTTCAGAATGGTGTCTTCGAGTGGGTCTATCAACTCGCACGTCATCCACTGGCACTGATCATCATGTTGCTGTTTGCGATCTCAATCGACTGGAGACTGACGTTACAGTGTCTGATTCCCCTGGCGGCGGCCTGGTACTTTTTGCTGCAGCATCGAAAAGAATATGAACTTCAACACGCGAAAACGCTGGTGAATATTGAAACCGAACTCTCTCTGCTCGCAGAAAATTTGCGTAGCACGCGGCTGGTTCGCGGGTATGGCATGGAAACCGCCGAGCATGAACAGTTCCAGAAGCATCTCGATAAATACACGGAGAATCTGGATAACTTAAAACGCGTAGAAGGTTGGGGGCATCGAATTGCTCGCGGTCTGGCGGTCTTCTGTTCCTGTCTGGTCTTGTTTCTGGTTGGTTATAAGGTGTTGGTCAACCCGGATAGCCTGCCGCTCTCGGCGGCAATTTTAATCGTCGGGATTTTTGCTTTCTTCTATCTGCCTGTTAACGGAATGTATCAACTGATGCATCTTCGCAATGATGCCAGTATTGCCGCCAGTTCCATCTATCGCTATCTGAATCAGATTCCGGAAGTCAGTCAGGCCGTTGGTGCCAAGTTTCAGGAACCCTTGTCGCAATCGCTCCAGTTCGAAAATGTCAGCTATACTCAGTCAGCCAATAGTCCGAAAATCCTGAACGGTTTTGATTTGAAAATTCCAGCAGGAACCAGCACGGCACTCGTCTCATTGGAAGCGTTGGCACCGCGGGCAGTCAGTTATCTTGTTCCCCGATTTATCGAACCGAAATCGGGACGGGTCTTAATCGACGGCGAAGACACTGCCTGGGTCACCTTGGAATCCCTTAGAGCGGAAGCCATCTATGTCAGCGGAAATGACCCCTGTTTAACGGGAACCGTCAAAGAGAATATCCGTTGCGGCGATGAACGTTATTCACTGCAGGAAATTATCGCTGCTTCAAAAGAGGCACACGCGCATCAGTTTATTCAGAATCTGCCACAAGGTTATGAAACCGCGCTGGGGCAGCATGGTGAAGAGTTAACTGCAGGCGAATGCTTTCGCTTAGGCCTGGCACGGGCTCTTTTGCGAAAACCGGCATTGATGATCATTGAAGAACCCGAAGACACGCTCGACGACGATACCAAAACACTTTTGGAAGATGCCTACACGCGAATTTTTCAGAATCGCACCGTTCTCATTATTCCTTCTCGGATCAACACGCTCCGACGCGTGGATCAGGTCGTATTGATTCACGAAGGAAAAGTTGAAGCAGTTGACAGTCAGTCGAATCTGTTGAAGAAATCGGCCCTCTATCGGCATTGGGAGTACACGCGTTTCAATCAATTCCGACACGTCCAGGAATCTTCGACAGAACGTTGAACCTCAAAGAAACAGGCATGGAACCACTTCACTCCCCCATAGTCGAACATGCGGTCCGGCTGGCCGCTGTGGCGCATAAGTCTCAAAAACGCAAATCATCCGGAATTCCTTATATCGCACATCCACTGAGTGTCTGCCTGATCCTCACGAAAGCCGGCTTTCATGAGGAATCGATCCTGGCAGCGGCTGTTCTGCATGATGTCGTTGAGGATACGGATTTGACCATCGAAGAACTGGCAGAACTTTTCTCTGAAGATGTGGTTCAGTACGTCAAAGAGATGACGGAAGAAAAAGAGACTCGAGAAGGGAAAAAGCGGAGCTGGCAGGATCGCAAGCAGGATCATATCCAGGTGATGCGCCAGGCGACGCTGGGGGCTCGTGCGATTGAGTTGGCAGACAAACTGCATAATCTGGAAGCGATGTTATTCGATCTGCAAACAGAAGACAAAGCGGAATTCTGGACACACTTCGGCGCCAGTCCGGAAGAAATCGTGCAGTACTATCGCTCCATGATCGACGCCGCCGGTCAATCCGATCCGCAATTGAAATCGCTGGTCAGGAACTGTAATGAAAAGCTTGAGGAATTAAAAAAAAATCTGCCGGAGTCTTCTGATCTGTGAATCGCGCTTTCAAAAATGTTCTCACTGTAGTTTAATACATTCCGGAAAACGGGCGTATCATCTGGCTCCCCTGGGAAAACAGAACCCGCGCTTATCGACAGTCGGAAATAGTTGTTTGAAGGGAAAGTGAGTGCACGATGCAACAAAATAAAAGCGAGTATCCCAACTGGTTCCTCTGGTTTTGTGAAAACTGGATCGGTCTGTTTTTCCTGTTGTGTGTAATCAGCCTGATCATGATCAGCGCGGTTGTTTATCTGGATAACCGGTTTACTACAATTGAAGACCGTATCAGATATGTGCCACCGCGCAGCTATACACCGCCGGACCTCAGTCTCTACCCGGCAGGTAAGATCGATCGGGAGAAGTTTTCCCGCCGCCGTTCGATGTATGTTCCCAGCTACTCACACATCTATTATCACGGGGGTTCTCCCTTGCTTCTGGAAACCACATTGAGTATCCGTAACATCGATTCAGACCAACCCATCTATCTGGATTCCGTGGAATACTTTGATACGGACGGCAAGCTGGTTGAGTCGTATCTGGATCGCACGCTCAAACTGGAACCACTTCAGACGATCGATTTTCTGGTGGAAGAACGCGACAGTAGTGGCGGGGCAGGGGCAAACTTCCTTGTGTCCTGGACTTCAGAAGAGGCAGCAGACAAGCCGTTGATGGAAACGGTTATGGTTGGGGCTTCCGGTTCGCGGGCCATTGCTTTTAGTCGGTCCGGAGTCGAGATGACTCCCGTAAAGAAGACAGCGGCCGGGAAACCATAACGATTCGAAAGCCATTTGAATTCACCAGGTGTTTTCGAAGAACTATGAATCGGAAGATGGTTAACGATTTATCTTGGACGGAATGGGATTCGCAGGCATGCTTTCTATCGGTTTCAGCTCAATCACATCCTCGTCCGCATTGATCCACCAGACCTGTCGGTCGGCAAAGTGCTTGATCAGTCGCTGGTTTTCTTTTTCATCCAAAATGTGCGCCCAGACCACGTCAGCGTTGTCGATATCAGCCCGATTGTAAATCCATTCAAAATGAGGATCATGATCAGAGTCATATTGAACAAATACGAGATCTTTTCCAGGATCTCGCTGTAATTGTTCCAGTAACTTTGATCGTTGGGACGCGATCTCATACTGCGCAGGCAGGCGAGGATCAGTGGTGAAGAGCCAGACGCGCGTCAAGCTCATGGCGACAAAAATCAGACATAAGCCAGCGACGAAGACGGGGCCCCGGTGACGATCTTTCCATTTGGCAACACGCCAGTGCCGGGCACCTTGAATGAAAATGAAAAAGAATAGAGGAATTACGGGCGCGAGATAGTGAGGTTGAAAAAACGTCGTCAGTAGCAGATTTACCAGACAGATCAGCAGCACAATTGAGAGCGCCACTCGTCCCCAGCGCTCTTTGATGACCCAGGGAACCATCAGTAACAAAATGCCCAGGGGAAAGACAATCAGATTCCCCGCCAGTCTGGTTAGCTTGAGCAATACCATATCAAGGTAGCCACTCAACTCCTGCTGTTTCTGCCAGGCATCGAATGACCAGCCGGTATGAAACTGTTCCAGATGCGGATTTATTATGTCTACTTCACGGGGCATTCCCCAAATGAATAACGGTGTGATCGAATATGTTTCTTCATGCACCTGATAGGGAAACCGTGTTGTATCTCCAGTCAGACTCCAATTATAAAACAAAAGTGCGCCTCCGATACAGAGACCTGAAGCGGCCAATGGTAAGAGTATCGAGCGAAGTAAAACCGGTTTGGGAAATTGGGTTTGTCGTATCATCCAGATTAACAGCAGGCCTGTGGCTGAGACTGCGGCTAGAAATCCTTCAAAGGGTCGACTGATTGCTAGTAGAAACAGACCCAGTCCAAAGATCAACGTTGTACTTAGTTGTGGTAGTTTGATCAGACGACGCAAGGCCCCAAATAAAAGCGCCCCGCCAAGAACGGCTACTGCGCCACCCCAGTAATTCTGTCCCCAGAGTATCATGAGTGGGTGGAGCGCAGATAACAGTCCTCCGGCGAAGGCCCATCGCAAGGGTACCCAGGCTTGCAGCATCCAGCAGATCGCCGCACACGCCAGCGCAACACTCAACCAGGCGCCGACAATGGGTCGTCCCGTCAATACCTGACCTGTCGCCAGAAACAGACCCTGTCCGGGGGGATATTTGGAGGTGTAAGAGGGGTGATGGATGATATGAAACGATTCAAAGTGTTTCCAAAATGGATGTGTTGGGTTCGTCAGCCTGCCTTGAGAAAATGTATCAGAGGCTAACAGATAACTGAACTCGTCATGAATTCGGGGCACCGGTTTTTTCAACTGAGAAATACCAGCTGAGAGCACAAAACTGAGAAGAAATACAGTCAGCAAAGCCAGTCGGGGAGACCGCAGGAATGGTAGCTTATCCCGTAGTGGCTTGAGGATTTTGAAACGAACGAATTGCGTGGGCACCACACGTGTGAGCAACACCAGGGCGGCGAAGACATAACAGGTTAAGAGAATCAGAGTTGTTTTCATGAATCAATCGTTCATCAGACAAGCCGAATGTGTCAGGGTGATGCCTGTTGGCAGCAGTTCGGTCCAACTCGGATGAGCTGTAAAATTGGTATTTCTATCTTATCGACCATCGTTCGCATGCCAGGAGTGGCAAAATTTCGTTGACCATTCCCCGTAAAGTCCCTTATTATGCATTGTTCACTATTTTGTTAGACGAGCCGTCTCTCACTGCTGCTGTCGTCTGAACTCTTCAGTTGATCCTGTGGAATCCGCACATTCAAGTCGATAGGAATGGGTCGTAAAGTATGGATTATAAATGGCTTACAATTGTCATTCCAGCTTTAAACGAGCAGGCCGCGATTGGAGACACCATCGCGCGTTGTCTGGACGCGCGGGCAGAGATAATCCATTCATCAGGCTTAGAAGGTGTAGAAATCATTGTGGTCAGCGATGGATCGACCGACGGGACGGTTGAAATCGCGCAAAGCTATGATGAGATTCAAGTTATCGTTTTTGAAAAAAATCAGGGTTATGGAGCAGCTATCAAAGAGGGCTGGCGGCAGGGGCGCGGTGATCTGGTTGGGTTTCTAGATGCGGACGGGACTTGTGACCCACGTTTCTTTTCTCAACTCTGTCAGACCACGATTTCCGAACATGCCGATGTGACACTGGGCTCGCGCCTGGGCCCCGACTCACAAATGCCGATGATCCGCAGAACAGGCAACCGTATCTTCGCGTTTCTGCTGGGTCTGTTATGTGGACGAAAAGTGACCGATACCGCCAGTGGTATGCGGGTTGTGCGGCGGCAAGCACTCAAACATCTTTATCCGCTGCCGGATGGATTGCATTTCACGCCGGCCATGAGTGCACGGGCTTTGATGAATCATCTGCGCATTATTGAGATCCCCATGAAATACGAGGAACGTATTGGGGAAAGTAAACTGAGTGCGCTCTGGGATGGGTTTCGGTTTCTCAAAGTCATCGGAGAAGGCGTGCTCTGTTATCGGCCGGAAAAAATCTTTCTGGCTGGCTTTACGTTATGTGTTTTATTCATCCTGTTGCTGGCGGCCTATCCGGCGGAGTTCTACTTTCAGCACCGCAGACTGGACGAGTGGATGATCTATCGATTTGTCGTCTGCCAGCTGGTTGGTTCCTTTGGCATGATGTTACTGCTGGCTTCGGCATTGACCAACCGGATGGCACAACTTAGTTCGCGGCGCGAAGAGTCGGTTGGATTCTGGTCGTCAATCGTGGTCAGCCTGTTTAGCGGGAAATCTCTTATCTTCATCACCGGCCTGTTTACCTTACTCGGAATGGGATTCCTCTGGCCGGGTATTGTCGAATATGCTTCGACCCGCACAATTACGCTGCACTGGTCACGTTTGATTGCAGGTGCATTCACGCTCTTCACCGTGATGCAGACATCCATTTTCTTTATCCTGATGAAGGTTGTCGAAATCTGGAGCTATGAGCAAACTTCTCTGAAAAATAATAGAGGTGAGTCGGCATCGGCTGAGTCTTTTGAATCCCGGAGCACCCACTATCAGAAACGCACGACTTCCGCTGATCTCTCACCACGTATCATCAAATGAAATCACAGCAAAAAAAAACATCTCAGATCGATTATTGGCAGCCGGGAATGGAATGCTGTGATGAAATCTGGGAAGCCGCCTATCGTCGCTTTGAAACTCCTGCGCAGGAATTGAAAAAATTTATATACAGACTTCAGAAGCTCGGTATTAATGAGTGGGACAAAGATTTAAGTGTCGTCGAATTATTTTGTGGTCAGGGAACTGGATTACATGCCCTTCAACAACTGGGTTTTCATTCGACAGAAGGCGTCGATCTGTCTCCACATCTACTGGAGCAATACCAGGGGCCAGCACAATTGTACGTCGGTGACTGCAGGGAGTTAAAATTTGAAACGCAGAGCCGTGACGTCTTAATCGTGCAGGGTGGACTACATCACCTGCCTGTTCTCCCCGCAGATTTAGATCAGACTTTAAGCGAAATACACCGCGTGCTTCGTCCGGGAGGGAACATCGTCATTGTAGAACCCTGGCAGACGCCGTTTCTGCGATTTGTACATTCTGTCAGCAGAATTCGGTTGTTAAGAAAACTTTGGTCGAAGTTGGATGCGTTTGCTATCATGACTGAGCAGGAAATTGTAACTTACGAACAATGGCTCAGTCAGCCAGAGAAGATTCTCACTCTGTTAAACACATATTTTCAGACGAAACAGCAGATCATCGCTTATGGCAAACTGATGTATGTAGGACACAGAGTCTGATTTAATTACCGTACTCAATAAGCTAGAGGACGATGATTTATTGTCATTTTCTCTCTTTTTTCTATTCACTTAATCACTAAGAGAATCACCATGCGCCGCTACCTCCTGATGCTGTTTCTGATTATGCTAGTGGGATTGTCAAACCGACAGACATCTGCCGAAACGCCGAATGTCATCGTGATTATGGCTGATGATCTGGGCTACGGCGATGTCTCCTGTTACGGTGCCACGGAACTCAAAACGCCGCACATTGATCAGTTGGCGGCCGAGGGCCTGCGATTCACCAAAGGCTATTGTTCAGCTTCGACCTGCACGCCAACGCGCTACTCACTGCTGACGGGCACTTATGCCTTTCGCGGCGAACGGACGGGAATCGCACCGCCGAACGCACCGGCGATTATCAAGCCGGGCACGGAAACAGTCGCCTCTATTCTAAATCGCGCCGGTTATACCACGGC
This sequence comes from Gimesia fumaroli, assembly GCF_007754425.1. Classification (NCBI taxonomy): domain Bacteria; kingdom Pseudomonadati; phylum Planctomycetota; class Planctomycetia; order Planctomycetales; family Planctomycetaceae; genus Gimesia; species Gimesia fumaroli. The sequence continues at coordinate 5,173,540 of NZ_CP037452.1, read as the reverse complement.
AGTGATTGGAAAATGGCACTTGGGACTGGGCGGAAATGGGGGGCCGGACTGGAATGGACAGTTGAAGCCCGGGCCGCTGGAAATCGGCTTTGATACCTGTTTCCTGTTGCCGACGACCAACGATCGTGTACCACAGGTTTATGTGCAGGACCATCGGGTGCTCAATCTCGATCCCGCCGATCCGTTGTGGGTGGGCAACAAAAAACCAAGCCCCGATCACCCCACCGGCTTAACCCACCGTGATAGTCTGAAAATGGACTGGTCGCACGGGCACAACTCCACCATTCACAACGGCATCAGCCGCATCGGTTTTTATACGGGAGGGCATGCCGCCCGATTCCGCGATGAAGATCTGGCTGATAAGTGGGTTGAGAAATCCAGGGAATTTATCGAGCAGCACAAAGACAAACCCTTCTTTCTGTTTTTCTCATCACATGATATTCATGTCCCCCGCATGCCGCACGAACGATTTCAGGGAAAGACATCACTCGGATTTCGCGGCGATTCCATCGTGCAGCTTGATTGGTGCGTGGGTGAGTTGATGAAAACTCTCGATCGACTGCAGTTGGCGGAAAATACATTGGTCGTGTTCTGTTCCGATAACGGTCCAGTGCTCGATGATGGCTACCAGGACGGTGCACTGGAAAAAATTGGAAAACACCGCGCTGCCGGCCCCTATTCCGGCGGCAAATACAGCGTCTACGAAGGGGGAACGCGAACACCCTTCATTACCCGCTGGAAAGGCCACATCCAGCCCGGAGTGAGCGATGAACTCGTCTGTACAATCGATTTGCCCGCCAGTCTGGCTGCGCTCACAAAACAGACGCTTCCCCAAAACAGTTGCCGCGACAGTTTTAATGTGCTGGATGCCCTGTCAGGGAAAGACAAGGCACAAGGTCGTGATCACCTCGTACAACAGAATAACGGCAATAATGGTACCTATGCTTTGCGGGTCGGCGAATGGAAACTGCACCGCTATGACAAAAAGGCGGCCCGCAACGTCGTCGTGGAGCAGCAGTTGGCAAATTCGAAAGTGCCACAGTACCAGCTCTTTAATCTGACAAACGATCCTGCAGAGAAAACGGACGTTTCTGCAGAGCATCCCGCAGTCACAAAGCGACTGAAGCAGCAGCTTGCCCAAATCATCAAGCAGGGCAGCAGCAGACCTGGTGCAGACGCGGCACGGCAAGACTAAACGCACTGTTATTGAAAAATCGGCGGTTTCATTTGTGCGTTGAGTTCATTCCAGCGCGCTTTCAACTCGTTCATCTTTTCTGGCTGCTGTGAAGCAAGGTCCTGTTCCTCGGACAGATCCTCGGCGATGTTGAACAGTTCCCAGACTGGTGTTTTTCGATGTCGGCGATGATTGACAATTTTCCAGTTCCCTTTTCGGAGAGCGGCTCTGTTTCCCTGACGCCAGAATAGTTCTTCATGCGGCGCGCCCGTTTTCTGTTGCAACAGATAAGGCATCAGATCGCGACCATCCAGATTTGCCGGAACCTCTACGCCAGCCAACACGGCTGAAGTGCTGAAGATGTCCATGCTGCTGATCGGTTGAGAAAATGTCTGCTTTGGTTTCAAAGTACCCGTCCAGCGCATCATAAAGGGAATCCGCAAGCCTCCCTCATACATGGAGCCTTTTCCACCACGCAGGGGAAGATTACTTGAAGTCAGTTCGCGTGTGGGGCCGCCGTTATCACTCAGAAAAATGACCAGCGTTTTCTGATCAAGCTGCGACTTGTGTAATTGCTTGAGAATTTTTCCAACGCTGTCATCCAGAGAGACCAGCATCGACGCAAAGATTCTCCGGTGTACGTCTTCAATGTGTTTTAATCGATGCATGTCTTCCAATTTGCCTTGTAGAGGACTGTGCACCGCATTGTAGGCCAGGTAAAGAAAGAACGGTTTGTCCTGATGACGATCAATAAAACTGACTGCTTCGCGCGTAAACGCATCGGTCAAATATTCAGTTTCCTCAACCGGCTGCCCGCCACGAATGATCGGATTATTAGCGTCGTAGTCAGGTTCATCGTGTCCCATATGAGTAGAGTAAATCAGATTGTCGCTCACCCAACGTCCTTTGCTACCGCCGGGAATCGCCTTACGACGCAGCATCGTGGTCACACCCGGATATGGGGGCGGGACGAAGTAATGCCCTTCGTGGACGAAGCCGAAGAATTCATCAAAGCCATGTCGATAAGGATGATAGTCGGCAGCGCCACCCAGGTGCCATTTACCAATCAATCCCGTGGTATAACCCTGATCGTGTAACAGTTCGGCTAGCGTTTGCTCAGAAGGGGGCAGGCCGGTTCCCGGATCTTCATTCCGTGCGCCGATAGGGTTGAACTCGTAACCGAAGCGAGTAGGAATCTTTCCCGTCAACAGGCCGGCACGCGATGGGCTGCAATTCGGGGCGGTGACATATGCTTGGGTGAAGCGGATTCCGTCTGCTGCAATTGAGTCGATATGCGGCGTCGGTATTTGTGGGTTTCCCTGGCATCCGAGTTCACCATAGCCCAGGTCATCGGCCAGCAGCACAATGATATTCGGCTGGTCAGCCGCCCGGAGTAGATTTGTTGTCAAAAATAAAGAGAGCAGTAGTGAGCAGCATTTGAGGGATTGCATGATTTGTCCGGTCTCATTCAGAAAAGAAAGCAGAGAAAACCCGTGTTCGCAAGTGATAGGGAATGGCATTGAGAAATCAGATTGATTGTAACGGTTCCCGCGAAAACTTCCCACGAAATTCAATCCAATCTGCGGTGATTTTCCGGCTGATGGGAGTGGCTGGAGGGGGCAGGGCAGACACCCTATAATGATTCGTGACGTCAGAACTCATCAAGAAAATTCGTTACCGTTTACTGGATTTGAGACATGCCTTTGTTGGGAGCACACCAGTCGATTGCTGGTGGATATTATAAAGCCGTTGATACTGCCGCCAAATTTGAGATGGATTGTGTGCAGATCTTTACCAAAAATAATAATCAATGGCGAGCCAAGCCGCTGACGGATAAAGATGTGGATCTGTTTCGGGAGCGACTGGAAGCGACGGGGGTGACTCATCCCTGTTCGCATATGAGCTATTTAATCAATCTGGCGAGTCCCAAAGATGAGTTATGGAATAAGTCTATCGACGCTGTGGTGATCGAACTGCAGCGAGCTGAGGCACTGGGACTGGAAGGCGCAGTCATGCATCCCGGGAGCTATGTGACGTCGAGTGAAGAAGAAGGACTCGACCGGATTGTGGCCGCCATTGACCGCATTCATCAGCAGACTGAAGGGTTTGCCACACAAATCTGGCTGGAGACGACGGCGGGGCAGGGGTCGAATCTCGGATTTCGGTTTGAACAATTGGCTTACCTGCTGCAGCAGGTGCAGGATGGGCAGCGATTGGGGATCTGTGTCGATACCTGTCATATCTTTGCTGCTGGCTATCCACTGATTAAAAAATCGGAATATAAAGCGACGATGGCCGAGCTGGATGAAGTGATTGGCTATGATCGCATTCGCGCCTTTCATCTGAACGACAGTAAATGCGAATTTGGCAGCCGCAAAGATCGGCATGAAAATATCGGCCGGGGCTTTCTGGGACTGGAACCGTTTCGGCATTTGATGAATGATCCGACATTTCAAGATCGGCCTATGTATCTGGAGACTCCGAAAGACGAAGAAGACGGCGTCCCGCTGGATCAGATCAATATGGAAAGGTTACGAACGCTCTGCAAGAAATAAGCTATTTTCTCAAAGACGATCAAAATCCAAAATACCCTCTCATGCCATCAATTCAGCCTAGTCGATAAAAGATCACAGGCATTTCGTCGGGTGCGGTTGCGCGCCTGCGTATGATGCTTCCTGAACCTCAAGTCCCCATTGAGGTTAGTTCCCGCGACCCAGGCAGAGAGTCGAATCCCCGTTTTGATCTCTGGATGCAGATGACAGGAATTGTCGTTGTGAAGACCGGTCTAGTAAAACGAAAACTGACAACGGTTTATTTGCTGTTGATTGTGAGCTGTTATTTCACAGTGGGGTGTTTACGCCAATCCTCTGACGTGATTTCGCAATCCGGTAATCAGTCTGAAGATGCATTGGTTGCTTCCCAGAACAGTTCCAGCTTTAGCTTTTTTAATTCGAATAAGAAAAAAACAGATAAAGAATCTGCCGCCAAAGTTAAAGTCAAAGGATATTTCCCCAATGCAAGTCAGATTAAATTTGGGGAAGAAGCGCAGCCTCCTCGGACTGAGATCGCTGAAAAATCATTGAAAAAGGACCGCGATACTTCAGGCGGTTTGAAGAAACCATCCCAGAAAGCTGTAGAAGCACCGCTGGAGAACTGGCGATCCAAATCTCTAGTCGAATCGGCTAAGAAATATCCAGCCAAGGTTGCGGAAACATATCATCGAAAAATCGACCGTATCAAACAGGCGTCAAATTCCGTCAATCAGGAAATCTCGAATGGCATCCAGCGGGTTTCCAATGCGATTCCCACTACAGAATCAAAGCAGGAGAAAACCAAGACGTCCGATCCTGCTACACAGTCTGATGTGGCAGAGACAACTCCGTTCCGGACCGAAGAACTCGCCCGTTCTTTAGATCAGATATCGGATCCGAAAATTCAGTCTCAGTTTTCGAAAATGGGCAAAGATATCAAGCGGGATCTGAAGGAGATACAGCCTGCGATTGACGATGTCACTCCGGAAATGCGGCGTTTACAGATTGATTCTTTCATGGTGCGTGCAAAACGTGAATTGAAACAAAAGAACTATGAATATGCTGAGTTCTTAGCAGAGCAGGCATTGGATGCCAGTTACCGCGGGCACGTTGCTTTCGGGATTGAGGAGCTGTCTCCTCAAATGTTGCTGCAACAGATTCAGAGTTCGAAGCCTGCTCAGCAAGCTTCACCCACGATGGAGTCTTCACAAGTTCAAGCCGTAGAACATGCGCAGCCGAAAGTGCAGACCAATAGTGGCCAGGCGGTTCATAATTTTCAGTTTCAACCATCACGCGTTCATCCACTTAAACGACGTGCGGTCCCAACGACGACTTCACCAGAACCCCCAAAAGTACAGCCACGACGTTCAACAGGGGGCTCAGAAGAACTGCCGCTCATCGTGCCGCGCAATATGGGGAACCAACCACAGACGATCACAATTCAACCCCGACAGCGACAGCGTGATGTCTGGGGAGACAAAAAACGGTCTGGCGGAATCGGACTGGAACCCCCCTCATTTGAAGAGCAGACAGAAGAACCGTTAGAGATTCCATTCCCAAAGAAAACAGTGACACCTGAAACCAGTTCTGTTCCTTCACCCTCTCTCGGTTTAGAAGAAGTGACCGATGAACCACCGGCCAGAATCAGATTAAGTGGACCAGAGTCCGCACAGCAGGAATCGATTCAACAGAAGTCGGTTCCCGTGCAGCAAGAACCGCTCAAGGCAGTGGAGAAAGCAGATTCACCTACCGCACCCGGGCCGAAATTGATGCTGCCTAAACTGCCGTCGGTGCCTGGGGATCTGACATCCCAGGCCGATCAGGCTCAGGGACAGTCGGCGAGGATGTTGAATCATTCCGGTGGGAAGCAAGGGGTACAGACGGCGCCAGTGAAGTTCCGATCGCAGATTCAGGAACGTCGCGAGAATGGACATGTATTAAACGGGGAGAATCGAAACGGTCCTCTCGCCGAAACCAGCTTGACACTGGATGATATCGAATGGGATCTGGAAGAGAAGAAACGTCCCCAACTGAGAAACGCATGGTCGGGAATGACGACACTGTTGCTGATAGTGGGGGGAGTGATCATCGTCTTATTACTGATGATCATCGTGATCCTGCTGCGTCGGGGCAATCCCTCGCCCTGATCCCATTGTTTGCGTTTTCAGGCAGCCTTAGTCTTCTGGCTTGGTCAAAAATTCACCACCGCTGATAAACATGCCGTTGTCGCAAGGCGTGCACCACATGATTTTGACTCGGTATTCGAATTCTCGCGTTTCGCTGGCCAGCTTGACGGTGACTTCACCCGGGTTCAACATCCCTTTGTGCAGCATACCCAGCCCTTGACGGCTGATTTCCCGGGTCATTGCGGGAATGATATTTCCACGAGATGTCTTGATCTCGGCGGGAACAGACAGCTCCAGACGGTCAACTTCTCTCACGTTAACCGCATCGCTGTTTCCGAAACTCTCTAGTACGTGTTTGAGATCCTCAATCGAGGGACGGCTCCATGGGGTCTCTTCCATTGAATTTACTCCTGAAATTGGAAGTCATATCTGAAACTCTGCCAAGTCTCTTATCGCTGGCTGATATTGAAATATAGGCTATAAAAATAAGGCAGGGCTGGCTTTCGTTTCAAATTGCGATAAGAGCGATGCCTCCAATGGTGTTTGCAGGACAATTGAGTCATTTCACGCTTAGACAACGCTTATGTCTGTTAAACATTAACAGTTATAACACCCGCCAAAACAGCAGAAACAGATCGATTTCTGCGCGTTATGCGGGTTATCAAGGCCTCGATGGCGCGTGTTGTATCAATCATTCCAAAGACTCCTGCAAATTCCGCTATAACGTTTGTTGTTTATAAAATCCTCATGACGCCTCTCTCGAAATTGGTTCGATACCAAATTGGGGTGGTCCCAACAAAAAACGGGAAATACCTCCAGTACTACATAGTTCAAGAACAATTCAATAGACGGTTCATTCAGAGCGGCCGTCTGGAGATGACAATTCTCTCAATGAATTTCTTTATTGAGGGGACTTGAGCTGGCTCAAACAAGAGAAAGCAGATTGATCTACCAATACTTATGATGATCTCTTCTTTTTACAAAAAATATAGCAGGCAACTCATCTGGGGCGTTTTTTGTACGCTTCCAATTCTGACATTTCTGGCGGAATTGCTGCCTTCGAATAACGACATCGAAACCTGGTTACCCAAAGATTCTGATGTGCGAATCGTCTATGATCGATTCAAGTCTGAATTTGGTGCAGAGGAAGTCGTCCTGGTCGCGGTACAGCAAGGTCTGGACCAGCCTCAGTTGATCGAAGCTACTGCCAGCAGAATTGAAACTTTGCCGACGGTCAGGCAGTGTTGGACTCCGGGACGGCTCAAAAAGATTCTCAATGAATTCCAGGTTGAAAAAGAAGAAATCAATCACAGGTTGAACGGCCTGTTAATCAATTCGGAAAAAAATGTTGCCGGTATTGTTGTCTTGTTGTCTGATGCAGGCATTAAAAACCGCGCCGGCACGGTCGAAGGCATCCGTGCGAAACTGGATTACAGTCAGTTGACGGGCAAAGAAGTTCAACTGGCAGGAGCGCCGGTGGTGATCGCCGAACTGGATCGTCTTGGCAGTCAGAAAAGCAATAAGAAGTTCTTTATTATCACCCTGCTGATTAGCCTGGGCCTGTTGTATTACTCCTTCCGCGAATGGAAAAAAACACTGGCGACGCTTGGCTTGACCGTCTGGGCGATCAACCTGACAACCGCCTTGATCTATCTGGGGGGCGGGGAAATGAACTTCATTCTCGGTGCCCTGTCGGTGATGGTCATGGTCTTCACCCTGGCGATTTCGATTCACGTACATCATTACGTTTCCAGCTGTATTGACGAAGCAGATCCCATTACAGCCGCTTTGAAAATTGCCTGGAAACCCTGTTTTCTGGCAACTTTGACCACGACGATTGGTCTGTTTTCGCTCACGGTCAGTCAAATTGGTCCGGTCGTTCAATTTGGCTATGCTGCCTCGATCGGTACATTCGTGTCGTTGATTACCGGCCTGGGACTGACGCCAGCGGTCTTAACACTCTGGCCCATTGATCCAAAAATGGTCCATGCAGGAGCAAGTCGCTGGGATTTCAAACGCTGTGCGAACTGGCTCATTGATCATTCTGGCCGCGTTTCCCTGGCGACGATTGTTCTCGTGCTGGTTACGGGAGTCGGGCTCTTTAGCCTCCGGACAAAAATCGATCCACTTGATTTCCTGCCGGCTGAAGGCAGAGTGATTCAGGACGTGCGTGCGGTACAGGAGAACCTGACCGAACTGGATTCAATCGAAGTCATTGTCGATTTTGGTGAGGAAGAGATTCCCTTCATTCAGAAAATCGATCGGGTTCGCAAGCTGGAAAAAACAATCCAACAACATCCTGCTGTTCGGCATACCATGTCTCTGGGAAGTTTTTTCCCGAACGAGTTTCCGGAAAGTCCGTTTGAGACAGCACGTCTGTTATCGCATGCCCAATCGGCTCACGGTGAAAATGATTTTGTTTCCGATGGTGAACGACTCTGGAGAATTTCCGCTCGAATCAGTAGCGGTGCTGATCTGCCTCAAGATATGATTTATGATCAGCTTACAGCAATGATTGATGATCCGGATGTGATTCTGACAGGTGTTGCTCCTCTACTGAGACGGGCACAAAATCAGATCTTCATCGGATTCTGGGAAAGCTTCTCGATGGCGTTTCTGATTATCACCGTGGTCATGATTGTTTCACTGCGTTCGATCAAGGCTGGTCTGGTGGCGATGGTGCCTAACCTGACTCCCATTTGTATTGTGTTCGGGATCTTAGGCTGGTACCAGATTCCAATCGATATCGGAATTATGATGACGGCCAGTATCGCCCTGGGTATCGCCGTCGATGGAACCTTTCATTTCCTGGTTCGGTATCAGAGCCAATATCGACTGACTAAGAATTCAGCGCAGTCCTCTCGCGATTCACTGCTGATGACCGGAGAGCCTATTTTCACAGCCGCTGTGATTACAGGGGCGGGAATGTTGGCTTTGACCTTAAGCAATTTTGTGCCCACCGCGCGGTTTGGATATATGATGACCTCACTTTTGGGAGCAGCTCTGGTGGGAGATCTGATCTTACTTCCCTGTCTGCTGGCGTTACGGCCGCAGAATTCAGAAGAGAGTGAATCCACTGATCACAATGACAGCGATCGGCAGCAGCAAGGGCGGCATCCTGTTGCCCCGCATTTCCTCAAGCAGGATCATCTCGGAACGAAAGGTCAGTCAGAGAAAGCAGTTGCATAAAGTCTTTCTCTGGAAAACAGGTAATTGCTCCTGCAAACTCTCGGCTTTTCGGTATCCCCTAGATTGATATATGAAGCCAGTTCATTATCATTGATTTTCCCCAACTCAGTCAGCGTCCTCTTTTTGTTTCCTTCCAAGCTGATTCTGTCTCGATACGAAACACAGCAGACGAAGATTTTAAGGGGACAGGTGGAGCAATAATTTCAGGTTAAACGACCTCAACTTTTTATTAATTGAAACACAGCGGAATTCAAAATGGGATATCATCTGATAACAGGTGCTACAGGATTACTGGGACGATATTTAATTCGAGACTTAGCCTCTGCGGGCGTCCCGCTGGCGGTTCTAGTCCGTCCCACACGACGGATGACCGTCGATCAGCGTATCGACATGATCATGGCCTTTTGGGATGATCATTTAGGACGTGAACTACCGCGGCCTGTTGTGCTGGAAGGGAACATTAATGAAGAAAACCTGGGGTTGAGCCAAGAGCAGCTGGAATGGGCGACTGAGAATGTTGACCGGATCATTCACTCCGCCGCCAGCCTTTCATTTTATAGCACCAGTCATGAAAGCGAGCCCTGGCGTTCCAATGTGGGCGGTGTGAAAAAGGTTCTTGAGTTCTGTAAGACAGCGAACATCAAAAAAATGGACCATGTCTCGACTGCCTATGTCTGTGGTTTACGCACGGGCCGAATTATGGAGTCAGACGTTGATGTCGGACAGGAATCCGGCAATGATTATGAACGCAGTAAACTGGATGCCGAGTTGCTGGTGCGGAGTGCCGATCATATTGAGTCGCTGACGGTCTTTCGGCCCGCGATTATCATCGGCGATTCGAAAACCGGATTCACGAACACCTTTCACGGGTTCTATGCCGCTTTACAACTGGGGCATACGTTAACTCAGATGCAGACCCCCGATGAAACAGGACGTCTCTATGCCAACTCTCGTTTTACTCTTGATGGCGATGAATCAAAGAATCTGATTCCCGTTGACTGGGTTTCTGCAGTGATGTCATACATTATTACACACCCCAAACATCATGAGAAAACGTATCACCTGACTCCGTTACATCCGGTTCAGTCCAGACTGGTGCATGATGTACTGGAAGCGACCTGTAATTTTTATGGGTCTATTTTTGCTGGTGCAGGTGTCGAGTTGACAGATCCGACCGAAGCAGAGCGGCTGTTCTATGATCATATCCGCGTGTATAATTCTTATTGGCGAGATGATCCGGTGTTTGACAGCACGAATACTCAGACCGCAGCGCCACATTTACCCTGTCCGCACGTTGATCGTGAGTTATTAACACGACTTTCGCAGGCAGCCATCGACATGAATTTCAGCTGGAATGACCGTACGCCTCATCGGTTTGGCGTTAAGTAGACCAGGGATTCTTCGATTTGCGATAGGGAGATGGAGCACGGGGCGCCATTTCGTCTTTGGCGGGGGGAGCAGCTTCCGGTTCCTGCTTTTCAGCCGGGGGTGGTTCAAGTTGCTCTGCTGCTGATTGCTCTGGTGCTTCCGGTTGATGTAATAATTTGTCGAGAATTCCATTCACAAACTGTGAGGACTGGGCGCTGCCAAACTCGCGTGCCAATTCTACTGCTTCATCAATCACGACAGGCGACGGAGTGTCAGTGTGAAGTAATTCATAGGCACCCAGTCTGAGGATATTACGATCCGTCACCGCCATCCGCTTGAGAGACCAGTTTTCGGCGACACGAACAATATGCTCATCAAGCTGTGGTTTATATTCCATCACCCCAGAAAATAACTCCCAGGCGAAAGTGCGGGTCGTTTTATTGCGACCATGTTCGTCTATCATAGTATGAATGTCCCCTGCAGAAATACCGGGGTTGAGATCAATTTGATAGAGCATTTGCACGACTAACGTTCGTGCCTGTTTTCGGAGAGACATGAGAGCATCACTAACACAGTTGGAGGATATATAAATCAGAGTTTTTCACGACTCTGGTTATGACATTACAGCGTGACTATGACGGATTCTGATCGATTGACTGAAGCAGGTTAATCATCTCAATCGCAGCCAGCACCGCTTCACTCCCTTTATTACCAACTTTTCCGCCGGCGCGATCCAGCGCCTGCTCCATTGTTTCACAAGTCAGAACTCCAAACAGCACAGGTACGCCACTTTCCTGACTGCTGCGCATAATTCCTGCTGCCACCTGATGATTGATATAATCGTGGTGCATCGTACTTCCCTGGATGACTGCACCCAGACAACAGACGGCCTGGTAGCGTCCACTTTTAGCCAGTCGATCTGCAATCAGAGGTAACTCGAACGAACCGGGAACCCAGACGACAGAAACGTTTTCTTCCGAACCACCGTGGCGACGCACCGTTTCCAAAGCGCCCTCCAGCAGGCGGCGGGTAATCAGTTCGTTCCAGCGGGAAACTACGATCGCAAATTTTGCGTCGCGGGCCAGTAAATCGCCTTCAATCAGTTTGTGGTTCATCGAAGTAGTAACTTAATTTAAATGGGAAACGGAAAAACAGACCAGTGAGATGATCGCTGGTCATTCAGGAATGAGAATCGCAGGCATAGCGATTCTGAATCAATTTAGTTTGATTCACGTATGTTTGGAATCCGGGGATCAGGGTTTCAATTACATTACCCCAGATTCATACTCAATAAAAATTCTTCATTGGTTTTGGTGCGACGCATCCGGTTGGTCAGCAGTTCCATGGCATCCACAGGGTTCATATCGTTGAGTACGCGTCTGAGGATCCAGACTCTGCGGAGTTCTTCTTCATCCATTAACAGTTCTTCGCGTCGTGTTCCGGATCGATTCACGTCAATCGCAGGCCAGATCCGTTTTTCGACCATTCTACGATCCAGGTGCAGTTCGGTATTACCGGTTCCTTTGAATTCTTCGAAGATCACTTCGTCCATGCGGCTGCCTGTATCAACCAGGGCTGTGGCGACAATGGTCAGGCTGCCCCCCTCTTCCACATTACGAGCGGCACCGAAGAACCGTTTGGGGTGTTGCAGCGCGTTGGCATCGACACCACCAGACAGGATCTTACCAGAATGTGGGACTTCCGTGTTCCAGGCACGTGCCAATCGGGTAATGGAATCCAGGAAGATGACGACGTCTTCGCCGTATTCGACCATCCGCTTGGCTTTTTCAATCACCATTTCCGATACCTGAATATGACGGCTCGGCGGTTCATCAAACGTACTGCTGACGACTTCGCAGCGATCTCCGCCGACCTGGCGTTCCATGTCGGTGACTTCTTCCGGTCGTTCGTCAATCAGCAGGATAAAGACATACGCACCGGGATGACTCCCCAGCACACATTTTGCCATTTCCTGCAGCATGACTGTTTTACCGGCGCGAGGCGGAGAAACAATCAAACCACGTTGCCCCATTCCGACGGGAGCTACGAGGTCGACAATCCGCGTACTTAAATTACCGGCAGGCGAAGAAAGTCGGAGACGTTCTTTCGGGTGAAGTGGTGTCAGATCGTCAAAGAAAACTTTGGTCGTCAGGATTTCAGGATCACAGCCATTAACGGCTTCGACGCGGAGTAACGCAAAATAACGTTCGTTTTCTTTAGGGGGGCGAATCTGGCCGGCCACGATTGCACCGGTTCGTAAACCAAAGCGGCGGATCTGGCTGGGAGAGACATAAATGTCATCCGGGCAGGGCAGATAGTGATAATCGGGGCTGCGCAGAAATCCAAATCCATCCGGCAGAATCTCCAGCGTGCCTTCACCAAACATCAGGCCGTTGACTTTGGTACGCTCTTTCAGAATCTTGAAGATCAGATCCTGTTTTTTGAGTCCCGTGTATTCGGTCAGATTTTCTTCTTTGGCCAATTGCATGAGATCTTTCATCGTCAGCCGCTGCAGATCGGCGATATGAATCTCACTCTGCTTGATTTTCTCATAGCGTTCATCGGCGGCTCTGGTAATCGCCGATTCGCGTTGATGGCGCGTTTCAACTTTTTCCCGCTTCGCCTTGGGGTCTACCTCTTCGATATTTTTTGAAGCCACAGGTCCGTCATTTTCAGAAGTCTGAAGTTTAATGGATTTGGCCATAGTGATAACTTTCCGAATTACAAAAATAGTGAGATGAAATAGCGTGGAGTTCTTGAATCAATTGAGATGTGTTGAACGCGAAGGTGAAATTAACCTTTGGAAGGTTGTCAAAATAAGTGAAAAGCATCGGTAGATGTTTATGATACGATCTGGGATGAGCCTGCTTTGAAATTCTCGTCTGAACTCAAAGATGTTACTGGAACATCCTGAGCCCGGTCATTTGTCTAATTTATTTCGTTTTAATAAGTCGTCGATGAATCTGGACAACGCAAGTCCGGCAGCATCCAGATCCTGGTCATTTTGAATCACACCGTTTGCGAGTTTTCGTTTTTCTGAGAGGGGCAGTTGGTGGTTTTCCCGTTTCGTTAATTCTGCTGACGACCAGCCTCGGTTCTGAGTCACCCTGTTGAAGCGTTGTTCGAAGGGGCATTCAATAAATACGATCTGATCGCACAAATCTTTCCAGCCCGCTTCCAAAATCACAGCCGCGTCAACCAGGATTGCATCGACCTGTCCTTCAGACCGGGCCAACAAAATTTCCTGCTCAAGTCTCCGATGGATTTCGGGGTGGACTATTTCTTCCAGTTTTTCTAATGATTCCTGATGTTGTTTCTCGTCTCCAAAAACAAGTTTGGCAAGCTTGGAACGGACGATTTCTCCATGTGAATTGAACACCGCAGTTCCAAACTGCTCTCGAATTTTCTGCTGAACTTCTGGAAATATTAGTATCTCATGTCCGATTTGATCGGCATCAATTACCTTTACAGATCGCAAAGTTTTGACTTTATGGGCTACCGCACTTTTGCCAGACCCGATCCCTCCGATCAGCGCAATTGTGGGAATGAATGTATGACAAGACACAAGATGGTTAAAACAACTTGCATTGGTGGAAAATGGTTTTCTTACACATTCCTTCGCAACAGAAACTTACCACACAGGAGGTTTATGATTGCTGAATCCCTTAGCAACTGGTAGATGAGACACATGGGCGTGCATTAATATCGTTACCGATAGCATGCTGGTTGTCAACAAAAAAAAGGAAACTTCGCTATTTTCCCCTTAAAATTGTACATTTCAGTGCGACGACTCTTCCTCAAATATCAGGGGCAATTGATCTGTCGCAGAGCAGATACGGATTTCTGATATAATCATCATAGATTCAGGCCTCCAGTGGAGTCTGTTCGAGCCAGTTTAAACCGGTTGAGATATCGACAATTAACGGGACTTCCAGTTCCATTGCTGCCTCCATTTCGACACGAACCAGTTGGCTCAAGGATCCGAGCTCGGCGACGGGGACTTCAAAAACGAGTTCGTCATGAATCTGCATTAACAGACGTCCCGGATGTTGTTCCTGCTTCAGCCGTTCGCTCAAATTGATCATCGCCTGCTTAATCAAGTCGGCCGCTGATCCCTGAATCACGGTGTTGATGGCGGTTCGCTCGGGCATGTTCAATTGCTTCTGAATGCCTGCACGCACTCCCTGGATATCCCGCTTTCTGCCACAAATCGTCCGCACGAAATGATTCTTCGCACAGTCTTCCAGAATTTGATCCAGAAATTTCCGAACGCCGCTGTAACGATCAAAGTAATCGTCAATGAAACCAGCCGCTTCGGATTGCGGGATGCCGATTGCTTCCGATAATCCAAACGGGCTTTGTCCATAGATCACACCAAAGTTCACTGCTTTCGCGGTACGTCGCATGTCACTGTCTACTTCGTCATGAGAGACGCGAAAGATATCAGAGGCAACGGCAGTATGAATGTCGGCACCTTCACGGAATGCCTGGCTGAGCGCTTCGTCCTGACTCAGGTGTGCCAGGACCCGTAATTCGATTTGAGAATAATCGGCACACAGCAGGTGCCAGTCTTCGTTTTCCGGAATAAAGGCTTTGCGTATCTGTCGGCCTTCTTCTGTTCGGATGGGGATGTTCTGCAGGTTCGGGTCGCTGGAACTTAATCGGCCTGTTGCAGCGACTACCTGATTGAAGCTGGCATGAATCCGCCCCGTTTCCGGATTAACGAGATCGGGCAGGGCATCCAGATAGGTGCTTTTCAATTTTGATAGATGTCGATGTTCGGTGATCCTGGCCGGCAGTTCATGCAACGGCGCTAACTTCTCAAGCACACTCTGGTCAGTACTGGGGCCGGTTTTGGTTTTCTTGAAGACAGGCAGATTCAACTCTTCAAACAAAACTGTGCGCAGCTGCAGCGGAGAAGCGATGTTGAATTCATGACCGGCAATTTCATAGATCTCGCTGATCAGTTCGGTCAGGCGTTCCTGAAGCTGCTCACTCTGCTGCTTTAATTCGACTTTATCTACTTTGATGCCTGTGAATTCCATCTCTGCCAGAATCGGAATTAAGGGACGTTCGAGGTCCCAGTAGAGATCCCACAGACCTTCATGCTTGAGTTTTTCTTTCAGAATGCGTGAGAGTTGCCAGGCGATATCGGCGTCTTCCACCGCATATTCGGCTACTTTTTCAACATCGACTTCAAACATTTTTTTCTGCTGTTTTCCCGAGCCAATCAAATCCGAGATCGGGATCATCGTGTGCTGTAGATAGCGTTCGGCGAGTTTATCCAGGCTATGTCCGCGTTCGCCGGCACTCAACAGATAGCTGGCGACCATCGGATCAATGCTGACTCCCTGCAGAAACACGCCCACTCGCATCAGCACAACCATGTCATATTTGATGTTCTGGTTAGTGATCTGAATTTCCGGATCTTCGAGAAGGGGCTTCATCTGTTCGAGAACATATACTGGATCAAGGGCTTTTTGACCAGCGGGGCCTTCCACGGGGATGTAGTAGCCCTGGTTTTTCTGCCAACTGATGGCCCAGCCCACTATTTCGGCCTCGGCTGGTTTTAAACCTGTCGTTTCCAGATCGACGCAAAATTCATCCTGCTGCTTCAGCAGTGCCATAAATTTTTCGAATGCCGGTTTGGTGTCGATTGTTTCCTGGATTCGTTCTTCGGCAACCTGCGGTTCGCTCTTGTGGGTGAAATCTTCCTTCATTTCATCAGCGAAGCGGCGGAAACCAAATTCGAGAAAGAGTTCGCGCAATCGATCACGATCGGGGTGTGTCAAACGCGAGTCTTCCCAGTCCACTTCCAGTTCCAGATCAGTATTCAGTGTGACCAGTTCGCGGGACATGCGTGCCTGATCAGCAAATTCCTTCAGGTTTTTCTGCAGTTTGGGGCCTTTCGCCTGATCGGCATTGGCCAGCACATTTTCCAGGGAGCCGAATTGCTCAATCAAGGTCTGTGCTTTTTTAGGACCGACCAGAGGAACACCGGGAATATTATCAACACTGTCTCCCACCAGTGACTGGAAGTCGATCACCTGTTCCGGGCGAATGCCCCAGTCCTCTTCGACCGCATCCGCGTCCATGAACTTGTTTTTACGAATATTATAGAGCTTTACGGCATCGTTGATCAGCTGGCGGGCGTCTTTATCATTGGTCACAATGACCGACTCAATTCCCTTTTCCTTCGCTTTTCGGGCAATCGTGGCGAAGACATCGTCTGCTTCCCAGCCGGGGCAATCAATGACCGGTACCTGAAATCCCTGAACCACATCCATAATGTGGGGGATCTGAGGCTTGAGATCCTCGGGCATTTCACTGCGGTTTGCCTTATACTCCGGATAGATCTCGTTTCTGGTTCCCGGACCACTCGAGTCCATGGCGAAGATTAAGTAGTCGGGAGAATGGGTTTTAATGATATTTAGGATATCGCGGGTGATGCCAAAAATGGCATTGGTGGGCTGACCAGTGGGGCTGGTCATGGGCGGTACAGCATGAAAAACCTGAAATACCAGAGAAAACGTATCAATGATGTAAAGTGTTTCTTTCATAAAGATTTAGCTTTACCTGAAATTCTGAAAAGAGATTGCCGAAGTTGGAAACATGTGGAGGTTAACACCACAGTTCGACTGCAGAGTCAGGCTCATTATTGAAGAGACAGGCCCGGATCGCCATCTTTAAGGAAGTCGAACTCAAAACTCGTTGAAATCTTTTATCTGTCTCGGCTGCTTTGGTCGTATGACTGATAGTTTGTGTACTTTTCTGGAGAGGTCAACCCTGCCAGCGATCGTAAAACCAATTGACAGCACAAGACATAGAATGAGAAAGCTTCTTGACACTGCTTTTTCAGCATTTAAAATGGATTGCAGGCAGGATGCCGGTTCTTCAGAATTTTCAGATTCAATTCATCTGTCTTTCCTGTAGTGATTCATGGCTGATTCAGAGCGACGCTAAACTGGTTTTACACATCAGACGATTACCGTCACGGTGCAATCTGCACCTGATTGTCACTTGAAAATCCTTAAGGTTTAAAAATCATGGCTGCCAGTAAACCAACTGCTGTTCACTTTTCACTCATCTTCTTTGTCATGACCACATTGATTGGTGGCGTTGCCGCTTTTCTGGGTTATAAAGATCTGGGAGAAGCGAATGCAAAGTTGGATCAGGCCCAGAAGGACTCGCAGCGGGATAGTGCCGCGGTCCGCAAGCTGGACGAAGAACTGCAGGCACTCAAAAAACTGATCGGCAATGAGCAGGACGATATCGGTCTGGATAATAAAACTCCCAATACTGTCATTGGGGCCACCGAGCAGGATATCAAAACTCATGCAGCTGTTCTGGCTGAGCCAACCATTAAGAATACATTGATCAAGATGTCTGGTCAGCTGAATCAGACTAAAACACAACTCGCACAGGAGCAGACAGCCAAAAATGAGCTGGAAGCAAGATTCCTTGCCTTAAAAGGGGAGTTGGATAAAGTCGTCGATGAGCACAAAAAGGCCCGAGATGGTTCTGAAAAAGACTTGGCTGATACACAGAAAATCAAAGAAGAAGAGGTTTCTGCCAAGGATCAGCAAATTGCGGCTCTGCAGAGAGAAAATGAAGAGATCCTGATCGAACTCGATCAATTGCGTGAAACCGACGCCAAAAAGATTAAAGATCTCGAAAACAAAAACAATCGTTACGCCGGTCTGGTTGACACACTTCGTAGCCGCCTGGATCAGGTACAGAAAGTCAGCTTCGAAAAGCCAGATGGAGTTGTTCGCACCGTGGATAACAGCACGGGCGTTGTCTGGATCAACCTGGGAGAAGCCGATCGCCTTCCCAAACGGATGACATTCAGTGTTTACCGTAAATCCCATCAGGGAATTGGCCGTGGTGAAGAAGACATCATTGGTGCCATTGAAGTGACTAAAATTCTTGGACCGCATCTTTCAGAAGCGCGTATTGTCGGCGATGACATTTACCAGCCTATCAGCCCCGGCGATCCGATTTATACGCCGCTCTGGGGAGTGGGACGACCGGAAACATTCGCCATTTCCGGTATCATCGATCTGGATGGAGACGGCAAATCGGATATGGATCTGCTGCGTGGCATCATTGAAAACGCCAATGCCAAGATCGACAATGAAGTCACAGAAGATGGAGAGCGGCTCGGAAACGGGTTGACCGTTCACACCAAATTCCTCGTGATTGGTGAAACTCCCAATGTGGACGAAGCGAAGACCGATGAGCAACGTGACAAAATGCTGGAACTCATTTCCAAGATGAAAGAAATCAAGGAAGAAGCTCGTCTGAAAGCCGTTCGCGTCGTTGGGATTAACGACTTCTTGAGCTATATCGGCTATAAGCCACAACGTCGTCTGTTTGTTCCTGGTTCCGGTGTACCTTCTAAAATCAAGTTAGGTGCTAAGAAAACAGGCGTGAATGATGTTTCGTCGGGGACTGTTTCTCAGGTCTTCACTCGTAGCAAGCGCCTCAAACAGCAGACGTCCTCAGGCCAGACAAGCAAGGCATTTGGAAACAACAAGTAATAACGAAATCCAAACACAAAAACCGCGGCCGTGAATCACGACCGCGGTTTTTTTATGGTCTGGTCAAGCAGTAAACGACAGAGATCAAACTCGCTGTTGTTTGTGCTTATGCTTGCCTTTGAAGCGTTTGCGTTTGACTGGTGCGCCCGCTTGTTCGAACCGCGAGATTCGTAATTGCTGGCCAGAGACCCAAACGGTTTTCAATGATTGGAAAATATCCCGAGGCATGCCTTCCGGTAGATCAACCGTACTGTAATCATCAAAGATATTGATCCGGCCAATGTACTGGCTATCCAGTTCGGCTTCATTGGCAATCGCACCGACAATATTGCCTGGTTTGACGCCATGACTGTGACCGACCTGAATGCGAAAGCGTTCCATGCCTTCTTCTGGTGCATCTTCGGTTTTTCTGTTGCGGGGACGTTCTTTGTCTTTCTGGAAGCGACGTTCCGGTCTTTCTGGACGTTCGGAATGAGAATGGTCTCTTCCTGGTCCAGATGATGTTTCCCGTTGTTTTCGGGGAGGAGCCTCGGTTAAGAATAGTGGGCGTTTCCCCTGATACATACAGGCAAGGGCAGCTGCGATCTGAAGTTCAGTGTTACCAGATTCGGTCTGATGTTCAGCCAGCAGCTTCTGAAACAGTTCAAAATCGGGCCCCTTCATGGCCTTCGTGATCGATTCTTTGAAACGCTCTTGTCGGCGTTCATTGATTTTGCTGATCGCAGGCAGATCCATTCGCTCGATTTTATGCTTGATCGCACGTTCGATTGTCTGCAGTGAGCGCGTTTCACGGGGAGAAACGAAAGTGATTGCTTCACCCGTACGACCTGCACGACCCGTACGACCGATACGATGCACATAAGCTTCTGAGTCGCCTGGTAAATCGTAATTGATGACGTGGCTGATGCGAGTCACGTCTAACCCGCGAGCCGCAACGTCGGTTGCGATGACAATGTTTACATGGCCCGCTTTGAGCCGGCCTACAGTTCGCTCTCGTTGTTTCTGAGCAATATCTCCATTCAAAGGAGCAGCGAGAAATCCGCGCGACTCCAGTTTTTCAGACAACTCCGTCGTAATCGTCTTGGTTCGCACAAAGACAATGACGCCGTCCACTTCTTCCGCTTCCAGAATACGGGTCAAAGCATCCAGTTTGTGATGACCTTTCGCCAGCCAATACCGTTGATTAATGGTATCTGCGGTTCTGGTTTTGACTTTGACGGTGATTTCTTCCGGAGACTGCAAGTAGGTTACAGCAATGCGGCGGATGGCTTCGGGCATAGTCGCCGAAAACAGGGCGGTTTGATGCTTTGGAGGCATCTGTTCCAGAATCCATTCCACATCATCAATAAAGCCCATTCGCAGCATTTCGTCGGCTTCATCCAGTACCAGGCAACGCAAATCCTCCATTTTGAGTGTGCCACGACGCATATGGTCCATCACACGGCCGGGGGTTCCCACGACAACGTGTACACCCCGTTTTAGAGGCTGTAACTGGCTTTTAAAGTCAGCGCCACCGTAGATCGGAAGGACCTGCAGACCTTTCAGTTTCGAGCCATATTGCTTAAATGACTCAGAAACCTGAATTGCCAGTTCCCGTGTGGGGGCCAGCACCAAAAGTTGAGGTGCTTTGACTTCCAGATCGATTTTCGAAAGTAAAGGGAGTGCAAATGCGGCGGTTTTACCTGTACCAGTTTGGGCCTGGCCAACCAGGTCACGTCCTTCCAGCAGGTGGGGAATCGTCTGTGCCTGAATGGGAGTTGGGGTCTGATATCCCAGCGCTTCCAGTGAATCCAGGACGGGCTGGCAGAGCGCTAAATCCGTAAATTTTGCCTGTGATGGGGCATCCGTTGACATACATTGAACCTTTCGACGAACCTTCAGCCGGGAGGCTGGGCGTATACGTCGTGTTAAAAATAGAAATTGCTCGTGCGAAAAAAGATACAGGTGAGAGTCGGCCATTCCGGACTCAGGGATTCATTTTCAGGTTACTACCTGAAAAGAGCTCTCCTCGAAGCTCTGCTTCGTATCACCCAACTGCTACCCTTGATAGCGGAACCCCGATCAGGGAATTCGGCAAAAAGTAGCCAAAACAACACGAAAAGAACCGCAAACAGCGTATTCTTTATAAAAGAGATTCTGGAGATCAGTCAAAATTGAATCAGGGTTTCATCCAGTGAACCTGATATTTTTTGACTACTCAACGTCGGGAATTATACCAATGCCTCGGTTTAATTGCACGTCCCCTTTTCAGTATTTCGAAGAATATCTGATTTCTCAGGAGGTTCTTCAGGAAAAAAATGACAAATTTATTCTGATCTCTTAAGACGGACTCAAGTTTTCATCTACAATATCGACAGACCCAATCATAGCCCCTTCCTGAACGGAGTTTTAATATGGATTCAGTGAATCGCCCTGCAGAGAACAATACAAATCAGGAAGAGGCTTTGCTCTGGCTGGAGGAGATTGAAGGCGAACAGGCTCTGAACTGGGTCATGCAGCAGAATGACACGACTTTAAAGGCCCTCACCAGTGACCCCCGCTATCAGGAGTACGAGCAGGAAGCCCTGGAGATTCTGACCGCCTCCGATCGTATTACCTATGGAACTCTGCGGGGGGATTTTGTCTATAACTTCTGGCGAGACAAAGAACACGTACGCGGCATCTGGCGGCGAACAAGTCTCAAAAAATTCAGAAGCAAACAGCGAGACTGGGAAACTCTGCTGGATATCGATCAACTGGCGAAAGACGAAAACGAGAACTGGATTTATAAAGGCGTCGATTGTCTGGCCCCTGACTATGATCGTTGTATCATCGAGCTGGCCCCCGGAGGAACAGACACTGCCGTCTATCGTGAGTTTGATATTCCCTCCCGCTCTTTTGTCAAAGAAGGGTTTGAAGTACCGCTGGCGAAAACCAATCTCTGCTGGGAGAACCAGGATCAACTACTGATCGCCACCGATTGGGGCGAAGGGAGTTTGAACACGTCTGGTTATGCTCGTATCCTCAAACGCTGGAAACGGGGAGCGCCTCTCTCTGCAGCCGAAACACTGCTGGAAACAGGCATGGAAGAAACCTTTATTTATCCCGTCGATCTCCACCACGGCGACCGGCAGGTCTGTTTTGTCTTGCGTGGACACGACTTTTATCATTTCAGTTTCTATCTTGTTTTAGAGACAGGCGATTTAAAACAACTGCCGCTTCCAGAGAAGGCCAGTATATCAGGGCTGTTTCAGAGTCAGGTGCTGGTCGAATTAAAAGAGGAGTGGCGCGGCTTCAAGCCAGGGGCTCTGGTCAGTTTTTCGCTGACCGATTTTCAACAGACGGGCAAGATCAACCAGGTACTGCCTCTGTTTGATCCGGGGCAGACAGGAACAATCTCACAGGTCCGGTGTGCCAAAGATGCAGTCTACATCACCGGGATTGAACATGTCTCAAGCCAGATTCGTAAATGCACAATCAAAGAGAACAAATGGCAGGGGCAGGTAATTCCCTGGGGAGTGAACGATGTCATTTCCATTAACTCTTCTGACAGTAACAGCAATCATTTGCTCATATCACGCGATGGTTTTCTGCAGCCAAGCACTCTGTATTACGTTGATTTTTCAAAAGGAGTCGAAGAACCAATTCAATCGACGCCGGCACGCTTTGATACCAGTGGTTTGAAAGTCGAGAAAAACTTTGCGATCAGCAAGGATGGAACTGATGTCCCTTACTTCATTGTCTATCGCGAGGATATCAAGCTCGATCATACAACGCCGGTTCTACAATATGGCTACGGCGGCTTTGAAATATCGATCCTGCCGCACTATAGCCCGCTGTTAGGGAAACTCTGGCTGGAAAAAGGGGGCGCGTATGTGCTGGCAAATATTCGAGGTGGCGGCGAATATGGTCCCCGCTGGCACGATTCTGCGCTGCTCGAAAATCGTCAGCGCGCGTTTGATGATTTTTACGCAGTTGCTGAAGCGGTACAGAGTCGCGGCTTCAGTTCCCCGAGGCATTATGGTGCTATGGGGCGCAGTAATGGAGGGTTGTTGATGGGCGTTGCGTTTACACAACGACCAGAACTGTTTAATGCGATCGTTTGCGGCGTTCCTCTGCTCGATATGAGACGCTTTAACAAGCTTCTGGCCGGTGCCAGCTGGATGGCGGAATATGGGAACCCCGATCTGCCCGAACAGTGGGCCTATCTGCAGAAATATTCGCCGCTGCAGAATTTGAAAGAGGGGCAGGCTTATCCGAAGGTTTATTTCTTTACCTCGACAAAGGATGATCGCGTGCATCCCGGGCATGCCCGCAAAATGGCCGCCCGCATGGAACAGATGGGCTACGATTTTTATTATTATGAAAACATCGAAGGGGGCCACAAAGGAACCGCAAATCAGAAGCAGGAAGCGATGCTCAAATCGCTGGAGTATCTGTATTTAATACAGCAGCTCACTTAGCGGGTGTTTGCTTTAGATTTCGATCATCGTCCTGGAATTGACAGCGGCTCCGGGAATTGTTCAGATGGAACTGAACGATAAGCCGTCTTGCTCGCTGGTAAAAAACGATGACGCTCTGTCTGGAGCTGTTTTGAGGATCTACAATGAATCTCCGCCTGTTGTCCTGTTTGATTGTGACTTATTTCTTCAGTCTGTTTTCTCTCTCGCCGATTTCTGCAAAAGAAAAGCAGACGCGGCAGCGCCCTAATATTTTGCTGATCACGGCCGATAATCTAGGCTACGGCGACCTGGGATGCTACGGCAATCCTGTGATGAAAACGCCGCAATTGGACACGTTAGCAAAGCAGGGAGTCAAACTAACCGATTTTTATACCGCCTCGCCGACGTGTACGGTTTCGCGAGCCACCTTGATGACCGGCCGCTATCCACAACGCATCGGATTGAATCACCAGTTGAGTGCAGATGAGAATTACGCAGATGGTTTAAGACAGAGCGAATTACTGATTCCCGCTTATCTGAAAGCTCAGGGCTATCGCACTGCTTGCTTCGGAAAATGGAACATCGGGTTTTCGCCCGGCAGTCGTCCGACAGAGCGGGGCTTCGACGAATTTTTCGGTTTTGCAGCCGGTAATATTGACTATTACCATCATTACTACGCTGGTCGACACGATTTATGGCGCGGCTTGAAAGAAGTGTTCGTGGAGGGGTATTCCACCGATTTATTCGCCGACGAAGCTTGTAAATTCATCGCCGCGAATCGGCAGCAACCGTTTTTTATCTATCTCCCCTTCAATGCCCCGCATTTCCCCAGTAAACGAAACAAGCAGCCGGGGCAAGGGAACGAATGGCAGGCACCGGACAGTGCGTTCGCTGCCTATGACTATTCGCCGCAAACGAAAAAACCTCAGGAACGCTACCGTGCCGTCGTCACCGCGCTTGATACCGCCATCGGTCGGGTTCTGAAGCAACTGGATCAAAGTGGGCTCAGTGAAAATACGATCGTGATCTGGTATTCGGACAACGGTGCCTTCATGCTCAAGGATCGCGGCTTGGAAGTTGCCAGCAATAAACCGTTGCGCGACGGAGGCGTGACTTTATGGGAAGGGGGAATTCGCGTTCCTGCAATCGTACGCTATCCAGGTCATATCAAACCGGGAACAGTAAATGACGCCCCGCTGATCAGCCTTGATATTCTGCCGACGTTGGTTTCACTTACAGGGGGCACACTTCCCACCGACCGAAAACTGGACGGACAGAATATGTTACCCGTACTTGAATCACCCGAAACAGCGACGCCCCGTACGTTCTTTTTTCAATACCGAAACTATAGCGCCGTTCGCAGAGGTAAATGGAAACTGTTGCGTACGAAGCCGAAACAGCCTTTCCTGCTCTTTGATCTTGAACAGGATCTCGGAGAAACGAACGACGTCGCCGCGAATCACCCGCAGATCGTGAAGGAACTGACATGCGCCTATCAAGAGTGGGAGCGCGAAGCGAGGACCAAATAAAGCGGGTACAGATTTTCTGAAAGCCTCTGATTACATCAATGGTTCATCGCTGTTTTCGTTATCGTGATTCAACGATTCTTCAAACAGCACCTGTCGTTCAGAAAAGCCTTCATCCAGCGTATGCCAGTGAGACACTTCATCTTCTCCCAGTTTCCAGCAGAGATAAATTTCTTTGCCTTCACGCAGGGCAGGGAAGTTCACGACTCCTAGAGCTGGGTCTTCAAGTTCGACACCCAGTTCCAACAACTCGGTGACATAGGCTTTGAGTTGTTCCATATCGTTTTCGATATCAACCTCAGCCTGGAGGAGTTCTTCGCTGTAAGCAGAATCTTCATCGCGGGTGGATGCACCAGGTAACCGTTTGATTTCGGTGATCCGTTCCTGGCGATCATGCAGGTTCTGGTATAACTCGACGATATCTTTGACGATCGCCTGCACGAGTGGTAAACGAAGATTGGCCTCTTCAGGTGTGAAAATCAGCTTGCGTTGTGCTTCAGCATTCATGATGAGACCTTTATTTCCTAATCACAGAAAACAATCACTCAAGCAGCGAGGTTGCTCTTTTGCGAGTTCCTGTTTGAATTGTCATAGTTTTGAAGAATTATAAGAGGATGTTCAGATTCGGCAAGTCAATACGAACGAAGAGACGTGTATTTTCCTGTGACCTGACAGAAATCCTAGATATTCATTCTCCTTTTATTTTACTGGTAAACTCGATGAGATGTTTGAGTTTTTCGAATACTTTTCCTGCATCGATCAATTCGGAGGCTTTTTGAACAGCTTGCTCCAGATTTGAAGCCTTTTCCGCTGCCAATAAGGCAGCTGCGGCATTGGCTACGACCATATCGCGTGCTGCTCCCTGTTCACCATGAAAAACATCCAGAATGATCTGAGCACTTTGCTCTGAGGAGTTGACGGCCAACTGACTTACGTCACATTCTGATAATCCGAAATCAGCGGCTTTCCATTCAAATTGACGTATTTTTGAGCCGGTAATTTCATAAACTGTTGTTTTTCCCCAGAGGCTGATCTCATCCAGTTCTCCGTTCCCACAGACAACCAATGCATGTTTTCGACCTAATTTTAATAAGGCTTGAGCTATTTTTTCAGCCGCCTGTCCCGAGTTTGCACCCAATAACTGGTATTCGGCACTCGCTGGATTCGTTAAAGGCCCGAGGTAATTGAAGATGGTGCGAATTGCCAGTTCCCGGCGAACAGGGGCTACATATTTCATTGCCGAATGTAACAGGGGGGCGAAACAGAAGCCAATCCCTGTTGTTTCCAGGCACTGTCCTATTTGTTCAGGTGTCAAGTCGAGTCGGACTCCCAGGGCTTCCAGCACGTCAGAAGAACCACTGGAACTGGAGACACTCCGGTTACCGTGCTTCGCGACGGGAATCCCGGCTGCAGCCGCTACGATCGCGACGGCGGTACTGATATTGAACGTATGGAGTTGATCTCCTCCCGTTCCACACGTATCCAGCAATCCGGTTGTCTTTGTGGGAATCGCTAGAGCCCGTTCATGCATTGCCCGGGCTGCACCGACCAGTTCGTCGGATGTTTCACCTTTCATCCGCAATGCGGTCAGTAATGCTGCGATTTGCACTTCGCTGCATTCGCCACGCATGATGGATGCGATCGCCTCATAAGCGGCTTCACTCTCCAGGCTTTCGCCTTGAAGTAATCGATCCAGTGTTTCCCTGAGAACTGTAGACATCTGCGTAAATCCAAACACTCAAAAGCCGTTTATCTGGTAATAGACGAAAATTATAACAACATCGCAGACAACATTCAGCCATCGTTTACCGGTTAAATACAGGAAGTTAATATTATTTAATCAAAGTCCCATTCTCATTTTCCAGACTTGAATCGCTCATAAGTTTCCTGTCATACTTGCTGGTACTGAAACGAGATTGGTACAATTCAAGCTCGTACGACGTTCAACTCCACACTGGTCCTCCCGCCCTTAGAGGATCATTCTGATAACTTCGAAGAGCCTCAGGAGACTCCCATGATGCGAAGCCGTTTTTTCCTCTGCCTCATGTTCCTTTTCAGTTCGCTGACGACCCTTCAGGCATATGATGTTGAGCAAGACATCGCCCAAATCAAACAGGTTCAGAAAGAAGGTCAGGGGAATCTGGCAGCTTCCAAAGCCGTCAAGCAACTTTCGCAGTCAGACGCGTCGGCTTTGATTCCGATTCTGAACAGTTTTGAAGGGGCGAATCCACTCGCCGTGAACTGGTTACGCGGTGCATTTGAAACCATCGCGTCCAATGCCATCAAACAGAACAAACTTCCCGTCGATCAGTTGGAAAAATTCATACTGGATAAATCTAAGAATCCACGGGCACGGCGACTGGCTTATGAAACTCTGATCAAAGTCGATTCGAAGGCAGAAGACCGGTTGATTCCCGGCATGATCAACGATCCCAGCGTCACCCTCCGCCGCGACGCCGTACAACGTTTGATTGACGAAGCCAAAAGTCTGGAAAAAGCCGGCAAGAAAGATCAGGCCAAAAAAGTCTATCAGCAGGCACTCTCTGGCGCAACTGATGGCGATCAGGTCAAAGCGATCGTCAAACCGCTGCGAACTCTCGGGCAGAAAATTGATTTGCAGAAACACTTCGGGTTTCTGTCTAACTGGATGATTGTCGGCCCCTTCGATAACAGTGACAAAAAAGGCTACGATACCGCTTACGCTCCGGAAGAAAAAATCGACTTCACTTCCGCTCTGAAAGGCAAAGAGGGGGAAGTCGAATGGAAGTCGGTGAATACCGAAGACGATTACGGCATTTTTGACATTGCCAAGTCGATTTCTCCCTACAAGGGGGCAGTCATGTACTGTACCGCCGATTTTTACAGCCCGGAAGAACAAGAGTTGGAGATTCGTCTGGGCACACCGAATGCCTGGAAAATCTGGGTGAACGGCAAGTTATTGTTTGCACGCAATGAATATCACCGCGGAATGGTGTTGGATCAATACAGTGTGCCTGTAACATTCAAACCCGGCAAGAATGTAATCCTGCTCAAGCTCTGTCAGAACGAACAAACCGAAAGCTGGGCACAGCGCTATCAGTTTCAGCTTCGCATCGCACGTCCTTCGGGAACGGGAGTGCTTTCACAAAAGCCAGAGTCAACGACTCAACTCAGCCCGTAACGTGCGCCCTCATTCCTAAAACATTGATAGAACCGTTTCTTTCCTGAAAAGGATGAACTGATGAAAAACGAATCACTAAAATTGCTGCTTCCTCTGATCGCCGTTGGTTTGTGTTGCGGAGCGGACTGGCCTCAGTTTCGAGGGCCGTTGACCAATAACGTGGCGACATCCGACGCACCTCCTTCAAAAGTGGATCAGGAGAGCATTGCCTGGACTGCCGACCTGGAAGGGCGTGGTGCTTCAGGTCCCATTATTGTCGGCGATAAAGTGTTTATTACCAGCACGACGGGTTTCAAACAGGATCAGCTGCACGTGATGTGTTTTGATATCAAAACAGGGGAACGTCTCTGGGAACGACAGTTCTGGGCAACGGGCCGTACGCAGTGCCATTCGAAAATGTGCGTTGCGACCCCGACTCCGGCCAGCGACGGAAAACGGATTTTTGCGACCTTTTCCAGTAACGATGTCGTGTGCCTCGATCTGGACGGTAATCTACTCTGGATTCGTGGATTGTCTCACGATTTTCCCAATGCCAGTAACAGTCTGGGAATGGCCTCATCTCCCGTTGTTGTGGGGGAAACATTGATCGTACCTGTTGAAAACGATGACGATTCCTTCACCACAGGCCTGGATGTAAAAACCGGCGTTGCACGTTGGAAAATCAAACGTCCGCGAGTCGCCAACTGGACGTCACCGGCGATTCTTAAATCATCTGGTGAGGGTGAAACTCTGGTCTTGCTGCAGTCAAATGACGGCGTTGATGCCATCTATCCTGAAACGGGCGAAACAGCCTGGCAGTACGAAGAAGGCGCCGGTCGAATTCCTTCAACCACAGTAGGGGATAATGTGCTGTATGTTCCTTCCAAAGGATTGACTGCGTTGGCCCCCGGTTCCAGCAGTGAGCCTCCCAAAGTGCTCTGGTCGGAACAGAAACTGTCTCCCTCCACCGCCAGCCCGCTCTTTTATCAAAAACGGCTCTATACGGTGAATCGCGCGGGAGTTTTGACGTGTGCGAATCCGGAAAATGGTGATGTTGTCTGGCGAATGCGTTTGAAAGGTCCTTTCAGTGCCACACCGATTGCCGCCGCCAATCATCTGTATCTGGTCAGTGAAAAAGGATTACTGCAGGTGGTTCAATTGGGAGCAGAGAAAGGGGAACTCACCGGGGAAATCGATTTGAAAGAAACGATTCTGGCTACGCCAGCGATTGCAGACAATTCGCTCTTCCTCCGCAGTGATAAACATCTCTGGAAAATCTCTTCCAAGTAACAAGGCTGCTCACGTTTCGCGTCAAACATGACTGAGTAAAGGACTGATTTGTGTCACAATTGCTGGCTGTCGGGTTGGGAGGCTTTGTCGGTGCGATTGCGCGCTACAGCATCTCAGAATTCATGTGGAGAAAATATCCGGGCTTTCCGGCGGGAACGTTTCTCGTGAATGCCACCGGCTGTTTGTTGATTGGCATTCTGATGGCGATCGTCACGCATAAACAACTGCATCCTTCAATGGCCGTGCATGAGCACGCGAGCCTGTTTTTGATTTCCGGTTTTCTGGGATCACTCACGACTTTCTCCACGTTCGGCCATGAAACGGTCAGTCTGCTCAGAAACTCAGAGATGCATCACGCTTTGTTTAACATCACCGGAAATCTGGTCGTCGGCTTTTTTGCCGTCTGGTTAGGCTGGGCTTCGGTGATGTTCTGGCTGGAAAAGTAATTTCCGTCGTTTTCCGGCTCTCTTTTGCATAGATCAGACATTCCTGATCCCTTTTCAGGTTCAG
This sequence comes from Gimesia fumaroli, assembly GCF_007754425.1. Lineage (NCBI taxonomy): Bacteria > Pseudomonadati > Planctomycetota > Planctomycetia > Planctomycetales > Planctomycetaceae > Gimesia > Gimesia fumaroli. The sequence goes on along the minus strand of NZ_CP037452.1, from coordinate 5,143,723 downwards.
GGGCATATTCCGCACCGGCATATGGGGAATTTGTGAATGTTAAGATTTTCTGGTTATAACGATTAAGGAGATCATGGATTCAGGCCGATAAAACATCTTAACAGGGGGGATTCTGCCTGACCTTCTCAGGCAGGCAGAATTATTTTTCCATCCCTATTTCCTGACATAGAGCGGAGTTCGCGTCGACATGTCCTATTGGCTTCGATCTCTGCGTTTTCTTGCGAGTGCTCTCAGTAGTGCCTCTTCACCGCGCCAGCTGGCCCTTGGCTTCAGCATGGGCATGGTCATCGGACTGGTTCCCAAAGAGAATTTAATTGCCGTTGTTCTGCTGTTCATTCTCGCCAGTTCCAAGGTCAATCTGTGCTCTGCCTCGTTATCGACGATTCTATTTTCCTGGCTCTCATTGCTGTTCGATCCACTGAGCCATTTGATCGGGCGTGGCGTACTGCTGGCATCCTCCTTACAAAATTTCTGGCAGTCCGTTTATGAATTGCCCCTGGCACCCTGGACTGATTTTAACAATACGATTGTGATGGGCAGTCTGATTCTGGGACTGTTGCTGTTTTATCCGGTGTATTACTTCTCAAAACCTCAGTTTGAAAAATACACGCCGCTGGTGGCAGCGAGATTGAAAAAGTATTGGATCGTGAAAATACTCTGGGGAACGGAAGTCAGTACGATTGTCGGGGAAGTCTCATGAAGTGGAATTACCTGCTCCCTCGATTTGCATTGGCTGGCATTCTCTGGGTCTTTTTTGCCTTCGCTTTTGATCCACTGGTTCGGACCGGGTTAATCGAACTGGGAGAATCACTGACCGGTACGAAAGTGGAAATGGTCAGTCTTCAGACCGGTTTCTTTCCTCCTTCCATTAAAACCGGTCCGATCGCGATCGCCAGTCGCAAAGATAAAAGTTATCTGGCAACCTTCGATCAAGTCGAAATGAAACTGTCCGGCAAACCTCTGTTGCACCGGAATCTGATTGTCGAAGAAGTGACGATCTCCGGGATGGAATTTGATACACCCCGAACTGCAACTGATGAACTATCAGAAAACGGTATGGACCAACCGGGCACCGGCTTCACTCTTGATTCTCGTCGTTTCCGAGAAAAGTCAAGAGAGTTAGGGAAATCCTGGCTGAGTATTTTGAAAGACTCGGCCGCCGAACAGCTCGACCCGAATCGTCTGCAGACCGTCCGTGTTTCCAAAACAATCCAGCAGGAATGGAAGCAGCGGTTTGATCAATATGAGACACGTCTACAGCAGGTAAAGCTGGAAATTGATTCCGTCGAGAATAAAGTGAAGACGGCGGACGGCAAGACAATTGATAAAATCAAGACCTATGCCGAGTCGGCTGAGCGGGTCGATTTGCTTGTGAGAGAAGGCAAGCAGATACGTAGCGAACTGAATGCACTGCCTCAAATTGCACAACAGGATTATCTGCGCATTGAGCGGGCCAAGGAACAGGATCTGGCAAACCTCGATCAGCTGGTGGATTCTGTCTCACCTGATCCTCAGAAAATTCTGCATGCGTTGATTGGTGAAGAATTGTCTCAACAGCTGGAACAGGTTTCCGGCTGGTCTGGCATGGTCTTTGAAACGGTAAAAGCGCTACGTGACGAGCAGGAACCGGAACGGATGCAGGGCGAATGGATTGATTTTCGTCGTGATACTGAGCTGCCGAAGATTCTGTTCAAGAAAATTCGCTTAAGCGGAAACGCTCGCGTCGATCAGCAGAAGTATCCCTTCGTTGGCCTGATCAAAGAACTTTCGTCCTCTCCTTCAATGTATCGTCAACCGATTCAGCTCCAGGCCCAGGTGGAAGCAGAAGCCGAGATTAAATTTGCTGGAGATCTCAAGTTTTATGAAGCCGATCCAACACACGAGTTCGTCGTTCTGTTTCACTTTCCACACCAGAAGAAAATCAGGATCGAAGATTCCGATAAGTTGTCGATGGCTTTGATTGCCGACCAGACGGAATGCAAATCGTATGTCACGTTGAGAGAGCATGATTTTCAATGTCGTCTCGAATTCAATCAGAGTCCGGTTCGATTTGAGGTCTCCACTTCTGACACTGGGAATCAAATGATGGCGGGTATTGTGCAGCAAACGCTCGCTTCGATTGATCATATTACTGCAACCTTGCATTGCTCCGGTTCGTATGAGCGACCGGAAGTCAGGTTGGAATCGGAACTGGGAGAAAAGGTTGCCCAGAGTTTGAAACTCGCGTTCCAGTCACAGTTGGTAAAACAAAAGCAGGACCTCGCACAGCAGATTGAGCATCTGGCAGGACAGGAACGGGAACAGTTGGTGCAAAAGCTGAACCGCCAGTATTCTGAGGTCATCGCACACCTCGAGCAAGAGGAGTCAAAAGTGCAGGCAGTCATTCAAAAAGTATCAAATCGACCTTTGGATATCCGTCGACTACTCCGCTGATGGGAACGCGCATTCACTGAAAAATAGTGAAAATCTTCTCATCCTGTCGCATCGAACCCGTGGGTTCTGCTAAATTCCCCTTGATTTCTCTCACATTGTGATATCATTAATAGATAGGGAACGGAGTGCGATGCAGGAAGCTTTTATTTGCCTTTATTTTGCCTGTTCTGGCTGCACCCTCCTGTCCACTATTTCATCGTTCTTTTCACATCTCACTTTGCAAGTATTCTGGCTTGGAACAGCTGGATTAAAGGCATCGTAGCGACATTCGAGACGAAACCTGGCTTTCTGAGTTAAGATTGGCGAGAAACGCTTGACTTCGACAAATTTCGATACAAAACTCAATAATTGAATCCGCATTTCAACATACAAATTTCAAAGGGTCTGTGACGTGTATTTGGGATGTCGTCTGTAAACATTCGAGTCGGGAGTCTTTTATGACCATCGTGGCAGTCAATGCTCATGCACCTATCTCTTCAGGAGAAATTCCCACGACCGACCCACGACGTGCAACTGATGTAGAATACAAACAGCAGCAGATCATCGATTTTCTGGAACAGAATCAGCTCGATGCGATGCTTCTGCAGTCTCCTGAAAATATCGCCTGGTTTACTTCCGGTGCCGATTTAACGCGCTCTGGATCAGCGGGCGAGAGTTGTGCGGCTGTCTTTATTACACAGGATGCCCGGTTAATTGCTTGCAGCAATGTAGACGCAAATCAGATTTTTGACCGCGCCATCCCAGGTCTCGGTTTTCAAATTAAAACTCGTCCCTGGTACGAGCCGTTATCACAGTTGATTAAAGATCTCTGTAAAGGAAGAAAAGTTGCCAGCGATACCGGGGTGGAACAGACGCAGAATGTCTCGGAAGAACTCAAAGCGTTCCGAGTTCCGTTTACCGAACTGGAAGGCGAGCGCATTCGAACGCTCGGCAAACTGGTTTCTCACGCAGTGGAAGCCACTGCGCGCGGGGTCGAACGCGGTCAGACTGAGCAGGAGATCGCCGGCTGCCTGTCACACCGGCTGTTGAAGCATGGCGTCAGTCCCAAACGGTTGCAGGTAATGGTTGACGGGCAAAGTATTCGTTATCGTCATTGGGGCTATGGCGAAGACCGCTTGGAGCGTTATTGTGTGATCTCGGCGGTCGGCTCGCAAAATGGATTGCATGCTGCGGCAACGCGAACAGTAGCACTGGGGAAACCACCTTCCAGTTTTATCAAGTCTCATCATCTGGCTTTGTTAATGCAGGCGACGGGCATTTATTTCTCTAAACCAGACTGGGCGTTGTTCGATACCTGGAACCGCGTCAAACGGATTTATGAAAAGTATGATTGCCCGGACGAATGGCAGCACGCTGACCAGGCAGATATCATCGGCTACCTGCCCGCTGAAACGTCCATACTGCTGAACAGTAATTTTAAATTCACACCCGGAATGGCGGCGTTCTGGCATCCTTCTGTAGGACCGGCGATGACCGGAGATACGATTCTGATCGAACAGGATCAGACTATACTGATCACCCCGATGGAGCAGTGGCCGACCGCTAAGATTATGGTCAAAGAACATCAAATGTCGTTGCCCGACATTCTGATCCTGCCCGATTAAAACTTCATAATGCATGTGGATGGATTTTAAAAAACTATAAAGATTATTCCATTCCGCCGCCTTCGCTCTTGTCAAATATTGAGCTTCGAATCAAGATGACTCCTGAAACTGAGTCAGTTGAGTCATTGATCAGACATGGATGCAGCAGAGGCATTCTTCTCATTTGTTCGTTATCTTGGCACTCTCATGGCCGCTTCCGATTCATCCGGGGAACCCGATTTACCACCTCAAGCTCCAGTGCTTGACGTATTTCCCGATGCGCTGGAATTATCGGATGATGTAACGCGGATTCGCCGTCGTCGAACCGCACGCTTGATTAAAGTGGCCTGGCTGGGCATTTCGGTTCGACTGTTTGTGATTTTGATGGAGCTGGTCGGACTCTGGTTCCTGGGCCATTCTGTCCTGCTGGTCGATGCGCTGGCAAGCTGTGCCGATGTCTTTACTTCGTTGGCAATTCTATTTGCTATCAGACTGGCGGAACAGCCGCCCGATGAAGATCACCCTTTCGGCCATGGTCGCTATGAACCTCTGGCCGGATTTCAACTGGGTATTCTGATCTTGATCGTGGGAACGGGAACGTTTGGGTATCAGCTGTTTGCCGCCATCAGTCATGCGCAGTCTGAATTGATTGGCTGGGTCAGTTGGACGATTCCCCTGTTCGCTGCGATTTTGCTGGAATTGACCTGCCGCGTTGTGTTGAGAATGGCGCAACAGGAAAAGAGCTCAGCTATGATTGCCGAAGCCTATCATTATCGAGTGGATGCCATCACCAGTTTTGTGGCTGCCTTTGGTTTGATGATAGCCAGTCAGATTCCCAGCTACGGACATCTGATCGATCATATCACAGCGATGATTCTGGCTGTGATTATGGTCTATCTGGGTTGGGTCGCCGCCCGTGAGAACCTGAATGAATTGACGGATAAGATTCCCCATCAGAAATATTTCGATCAGGTCAAAGCGTCTGCGATGAAGGTCGAAGGGGTACTCGACGTAGAAAAGGTCCGCATTCAGACTGCCGGCCCCGATGCCCACGTCAATATTGACATCGAAGTCAATCCCAACGAAACCGTCGATCAGGCCCACTTAACGGCCCAGCAGGTGCGGCACCAGATCCAGCTTGACTGGCCCACCGTCCTGGAAGTGGTGGTCCATGTCGAGCCTTATTACGAAGCGGATCATTAGATTCGCACCTCGTTTTCAGAAGCCGATAGCTGAATCTGCTTAGAAGCGAATAATCACGTCACCACCCAAGAGGACCTGGTAGTCTTCCTGGAAGTTACGGTATGGACCTGGGATATTCGGGACTGTGGAGCTGGTATCAGACCAATCGAACCGGAGTTCTGGTCGGACGGTCACACACTGGTGTGGTCGCCAGTTCGCTCCCACGGTCAACTCGTAATAGTTTCCGCCTGAGGCAAAAGGAGCAGGCAGCTGCAGCACGCGGCTGTAATCCTGATCGCGGAACCATTCAAAGCGGGCACCCACGGCAAACTTTTCGGTGACGTCATAGTACAGGTATTGATTGATTGAGTACCATTTGGCCGGTGTGACCTGAAAGGCGTTATTGATGCTGCCATCTTCCTGGATGCCGAAGTCACTCTGGAAGACATAGGTCAGACAATCGTTGAATTCGTGTGACAGCACAAAGCTGATGATCGTTCGGTTGGCACTGGCGTTATTGAGTGTATCCTGATCACCCGAAGATAAGGCGAGGTTGATGCTGGTCCCTTCATCGTAGCTGGTCCAGCCGATTCCTGCCAACAGTTCCGCATCATCGCTGGGATCTTCCCAGGCATCCCAACCGCGGGCGACACCAGCCAGAAGTTGCAATCGTTCAGAGACCTGGAAGGTCGCCAGCATACCGGTGTGTGTAAACGGTTCGCCGTACTGCATGCTGTAAGAGTGTGAGTAGAAGAAGTTGTCCGGTGCGGTTACTTTTTCATAGCCGATGGGCGTATAGAAGTGACCTGCTTTGATGCTGACACCTTCCAGGAAGGGGACATACAGTTCTGCATAGAGCTGTGGCATCGCCAGTCCGTACATCGCGTATGTGTTGGTCCCAATACGTCGAGGACCATCACCACTGTTCCAGTGAGGAGAGCCGTCGCTGTGTGTTTCCAGGCCGGTTGCTGTTGTATAAAAGTAATCAGTACCGTAAAGCAGGTCGGCACGGAAACCCCAGTCCAGTTCGTCGCCACCAAAATCAACAGCGCGTTCCATGAACAGGTACAGCTGGTTCATTTGATATTCGTTCGAACGGTCATTGAATGTCACGGGCAGATTGAAGTTGTTGGAAGGCTTTTGGAAGTTTCCGGTAAAGCCCTGATCAAGCCAGCCACCGACTTGGATGCGTTGTGATTTCATCGAGGGGTAAATGGGAGAATGGCTCATCAGAAACTGGTCGAGAAAGTTGCAGCATTGGCATTCCGGCAGACAAATCTCATTCACACAACCTTCGGCACACGCCTGATCAGGACTACAGGCAGGTGCTTCTGAATAATTCATTGAAACCGGCTGATAGACAGATTGATCTTCGACTGGTGCGTAGTCAGGCGAAGCAGTCTGCGCGACCTGGTAATCCTGCCCGTAGCTCAGGCAAGGCGTGCAAAGTGCAACTACAACCACAATCCATTGTGAGATTTTATTTATTTGCATCTTATTCCAACTTTTGTGATAGCCTGGCTGAGGAACGGTGATCCTGATATTCACAGAGTGCCTGAATAATCCTCTCAAAACCAGTCAGTGGAATGACTTCCTTTGACGGAGATGGTAGAATTGAAAACTATAAGTTATTTAAAAATAAGTATTTTTATTGCCTGCCTGTTCGGAAGAACGATTACGGCTTCAAGATGACGCCACGGTCCTTCCTCTCCTTTTTTCGGTTTACATGGTCCAAAATGCAGAAACTAATTATTTGTTAAGTGATGTCTTAACAGTGATTTCCCATGGTAAACGTTAAGTTCAGCTATGAATTACCCAGATTGCCAGAGGGTTTTTTGTGTCAGAGCACAATCGGAATGTAAGACGGGAATCGAGGGAGCCCAAGAGGCGTTCTGTTACAAGATTCCACGCCCCTGACTTGTACATAATCTTTTACATATCCGTTCTCTAAGTTGAACAATTATGTTCCTTTAAGACAACAGCCCCCACTATCCCACGTACTGAACAAGATTCGTACTTTAGGGACGACCTTTATGATGGTCCTACAACCTGAACAAGATTGCCTAAAGGTTGTAGATTCTCTTTTTATTAATTGCAATTGGTTAGGGCGTCGGCAAAGATATCCCATAATCCGCATTAATATCTGCATTCTTGAGTCAAAATGGCGTACACAAAAAAGAAATTCCTTTTATTGAACGCTTGGCTCACTGTTAGATTTAATTCGCTTAATCGTCAAAGTAAGTGACTATTTTGACAGTAAATACCCTCGCAACCATACCATTTGTGAATCATCCACTATTCAATCAGTTACGAGTAAAAACACTATGAAGAGCCTGAAGAGATTATTTGGCCGTAAAACGACTCGAAAAGCAAATAGTCGCCGACTCCCATTTCGGATCTCTCGTCCGATTGGATATGCGAGTCATGTCGAGCGACTCGAAGATCGGACCTTATTGGCCAGTAATATTCTGGCTTCGCTCGAAAGTTCGGTAAATAACCCGAATGATACGACCGAACTGGTTCTGAATATTGGTGCCGGCAGCTCTCCCACACTGGGATTTGAGGTCAGAGCATCGGCGAGCTCTTCCTTCAATCCGGCGGCGATTCAAATTCTCGATGCGAATACGAATGCCGTCATTCCGTTGAATCTGGCGGAAAATGATCATCAAGGTCCCAATTCACTGGTTTTGGCGACACTGAATCCCGGGGAATACAAAATCCTGGTTCAAGGGCAAACTCCTGACACAGGTGGATTTATAATTGACGTCTTTCTACCCGGTGATATGGACGGCAGTGGAACCGTCTCTCAGTCGGAATTAGAACATGCAACGGCGGCTTACTATCAGAGTAACTTCGGCTATAATCACTTTACAGCGCAATTAATCCAACAGTTGGGCCTTAATCCCTCTGCGAATTATTATTCCGAAGAGTTGGATGGTGACAAAGATGGTGACATTGATAATCACGATCTGCAGATGGTGACGGGGAATCAGGGGCTGCCACCAATTCAGCTGGAGCTGATCGGTGACCAGGATGCACCCGCGGTCGATGCCGGTCTTGAAGTGGATTCCGGGATTTCAGATTCGGATGGTGTCTCAAACGAATTGACGATTTTGGGTACGGTCACCGATGAAAGCCTGATTACCCAGTTTAAAGTCGCCCTGGACGGGGGCAGCTTTGTGGATATCTTCGGAGAACTCTCCGGCGGTGCCAACGGGGGAACCTTCACGTTAACCCGCGGCTGGCTGGAAACGAACCTGAACAGTGGTGCTTCTCTGGAAGGGGGCATGCACACACTGCACTTTATGACCGCCGATGAGCATGGTAATCTCAGTTCAGCGGGCATGTTCGATGTCAATTTTGAACTGGACACGGTTGCTCCTTCCGTCACGGGGACTCCGATTGGAGACCAGAATCTGAACGAAGACTTCACTCCCGTCAATCTGGGTGCACTTTCGACCTACTTCAATCAGAATGGGGGAACGCCGCTCAACTTCCACGTGGATTCAATCACCGACGCGATCGTTGATGTCGATTTCTCAACCGGCGATCTGATTCTGAATTCGATCTTAGACGCAAACGGAATGACGGACATTGTGATACAGGCGATTGATGTTGCCGGAAATGCCGTTCTTTCAAATACGTTCACCGTAACGATCAATGCGCTCAATGATCCACCTGTCGCCGTAGATGGTGACGCGACTGCATATGAAGATTTTCTGAATAACTTTCCTGCACCGGGTGTACTTGCTTTTGTTACCGATGTGGAGAACGACACTCTGACCGTGACAGAGGTCAATGGTTCCGCAGTGAATGTGGCGATGCCGATTACCATTGGATCCGGTGGAGAACTGAATGTCGCCGCTGATGGCAGTTTCACATTTGATCCTAAAGGATTGTATGAGTATCTGGCTGCTGGTGAATCGACGACCGAGAACTTTACTTACACCGTGAGTGATGGTAACGGCGGAACTGATACCGCCACCGTCACGATCACAATCCATGGAGTCAATGATCCTCCTACTGTGAGTGCGGCGGTCACCACGATGGCGACGGAAGATGACTCGAACTTCAGCCTGGATCTGCTGACGAATGCCAGTGATCCTGATACGACGGACATGCTGAATGTGTCCAGTCTGATGCTGACCGGCGGCGATGACGGTGGTGTGACCGTTAACGGGAACCAGCTGGATATTGACCCGAGTGCTTATAATTATCTGGCGTTCGGTGAATCAGCCGTGATCACTTACAGCTACAATGTGATCGACGGTGAAGGGGGCGTGGTTGCTCAAACCGCGACGATCACAATTACCGGTGTGAATGACAGCCCTGCCGTAAGTGCTGCAGTCTCGACAATGGCAACGGAAGATGATGCGGACTTCAGCCTGGATCTGCTGACGAATGCCAGTGATCCTGATACGACGGACATGCTGAATGTGTCCAATCTGATGCTGACGGGCGGCGATGACAGTGGTGTGACCGTTAACGGGAACCAGCTGGATATTGACCCGAGTGCTTATAACTACTTGGCGTTCGGTGAATCAGCCGTGATCACCTACAGTTACAATGTGATCGACGGTGAAGGTGGTGTTGTGGCTCAGACCGCGACGATCACAATCACCGGTGTAAATGACAGCCCTGCCGTAAGTGCTGCTGTGACCACCACAGTGACGGAAGATGATGCGGACTTCAGCCTGGATCTGCTGACGAATGCCAGTGATCCTGATACGACGGACATGCTGAATGTGTCCAATCTGATGCTGACGGGCGGCGATGACAGTGGTGTGACCGTTAACGGGAACCAGCTGGATATTGACCCGAGTGCTTATAATTATCTGGCGTTCGGTGAATCAGCCGTGATCACTTACAGTTACAATGTGATCGACGGTGAAGGGGGCGTGGTTGCTCAAACTGCCACGATCACAATTACCGGTGTGAATGACAGCCCTGCCGTAAGTGCTGCAGTCTCGACAATGGCGACGGAAGATGATGCGGACTTCAGCCTGGATCTGCTGACGAATGCCAGTGATCCTGATACGACGGACATGCTGAATGTGTCCAGTCTGATGCTGACGGGCGGCGATGACAGTGGTGTGACCGTTAACGGGAACCAGCTGGATATTGACCCGAGTGCTTATAGTTATCTGGCGTTCGGTGAATCAGCCGTGATCACTTACAGCTACAATGTGATCGACGGTGAAGGGGGCGTGGTTGCTCAAACCGCGACGATCACAATTACCGGTGTGAATGACAGCCCTGCCGTAAGTGCTGCAGTCTCGACAATGGCAACGGAAGACGATGCGGACTTCAGCCTGGATCTGCTGACGAATGCCAGTGATCCTGATACGACGGACATGCTGAATGTGTCCAGTCTGATGCTGACCGGCGGCGATGACAGTGGTGTGACCGTTAACGGGAACCAGCTGGATATTGACCCGAGTGCTTATAATTACTTGGCGTTCGGTGAATCAGCCGTGATCACCTACAGTTACAATGTGATCGACGGTGAAGGTGGTGTTGTGGCTCAGACCGCGACGATCACAATCACCGGTGTAAATGACAGCCCTGCCGTGAGTGCTGCTGTGACCACCACAGTGACGGAAGATGATGCGGACTTCAGCCTGGATCTGCTGACGAATGCCAGTGATCCTGATACGACGGACATGCTGAATGTGTCCAATCTGATGCTGACGGGCGGCGATGACGGTGGTGTGACCGTTAACGGGAACCAGCTGGATATTGACCCGAGTGCTTATAATTATCTGGCGTTCGGTGAATCAGCCGTGATCACTTACAGCTACAATGTGATCGACGGTGAAGGGGGCGTTGTGGCTCAGACCGCGACGATCACAATCACCGGTGTAAATGACAGCCCTGCCGTGAGTGCTGCTGTGACCACCACAGTGACGGAAGATGATGCGGACTTCAGCCTGGATCTGCTGACGAATGCCAGTGATCCTGATACGACGGACATGCTGAATGTGTCCAATCTGATGCTGACGGGCGGCGATGACAGTGGTGTGACCGTTAACGGGAACCAGCTGGATATTGACCCGAGTGCTTATAATTATCTGGCGTTCGGTGAATCAGCCGTGATCACTTACAGCTACAATGTGATCGACGGTGAAGGGGGCGTTGTGGCTCAGACCGCGACGATCACAATCACCGGTGTAAATGACAGCCCTGCCGTGAGTGCTGCTGTGACCACCACAGTGACGGAAGATGATGCGGACTTCAGCCTGGATCTGCTGACGAATGCCAGTGATCCTGATACGACGGACATGCTGAATGTGTCCAATCTGATGCTGACGGGCGGCGATGACAGTGGTGTGACCGTTAACGGGAACCAGCTGGATATTGACCCGAGTGCTTATAATTATCTGGCGTTCGGTGAATCAGCCGTGATCACTTACAGCTACAATGTGATCGACGGTGAAGGGGGCGTGGTTGCTCAGACCGCGACGATCACAATTACCGGTGTAAATGACAGCCCTGCCGTGAGTGCTGCTGTGACCACCACAGTGACGGAAGATGATGCGGACTTCAGCCTGGATCTGCTGACGAATGCCAGTGATCCTGATACGACGGACATGCTGAATGTGTCCAATCTGATGCTGACCGGTGGCGATGACAGTGGTGTGACCGTTAACGGGAACCAGCTGGATATTGACCCGAGTGCTTATAATTATCTGGCGTTCGGTGAATCAGCCGTGATCACTTACAGTTACAATGTGATCGACGGTGAAGGGGGCGTGGTTGCTCAGACAGCGACGATCACAATTACCGGTGTGAATGACAGCCCTGCCGTAAGTGCTGCAGTCTCGACAATGGCGACTGAAGATGATGCGGACTTCAGCCTGGATCTGCTGACGAATGCCAGTGATCCTGATACGACGGACATGCTGAATGTGTCCAGTCTGATGCTGACGGGCGGCGATGACGGTGGTGTGACCGTTAACGGGAACCAGCTGGATATTGACCCGAGTGCTTATAATTATCTGGCGTTCGGTGAATCAGCCGTGATCACCTACAGTTACAATGTGATTGACGGTGAAGGGGGCGTGGTTGCTCAGACAGCGACGATCACGATCACCGGTGTAAATGATCCTCCGGTGGCTCAGGCCGATGCCTTTGATGTCAATAAAGATTTTGTTTTTAATGGCAGCGTTTTTGCCGATAACGGTAGTGGTGCCGACAGTGATCCGGATGCTAGTGACACATTTATGGTTTCAGAAGTAGAAAATTCTGCTATGAATGTGAATGCACAAATAGTGCTTTCAACATGGGGCGCATTGCTGACCTTAAATGACGACGGCACATTCAACTATGATCCGAATGGGATGTTTAGTCATCTTTCAGGAACAGCTACGGAAACGGATACGTTTACCTATCAGATCAGTGATGGTGATGGTGGATTTGATACAGCAACCGTGACATTAACCATTTCGGCGAACCAGTTGCCGATCGCCAATTCGGACAACGCCGGTTCGACAGGCGAGGATACTCCTCTCAATGGCATCAACGTTCTCGGCAATGATTCCGACCCCGATGGTGATGATAACAACCTGTTCGTTTCCGGTCTTCCCAGCATGACGTCGGCCGGTGGTGCCATGCTAGCATTGAATGGGAATCTGATTAATTATGATCCGACAGGCGCCTTTGATTATCTGGCAGTCGGGGAAATGACGACGGATACCTTTACTTATACAATACAAGATGAACGTGGTGGTGAAGATACTGGGACCGTCACTGTGACCATTATCGGAGCGAACGACGGTCCGACAGTCAGTGCAGCCGTAACTTCAATGGTGACTGAAGATGACGCGAACTATAGCCTGAATCTGTTAACCAATGCCAGTGATCCTGATACGACGGACATGCTGAATGTAGACAGTCTGATGCTGACTGGCGGCGATGACAGTGGTGTGACCGTTAACGGGAACCAGCTGGATATTGACCCGAGTGCTTATAATTATCTGGCGTTCGGTGAATCAGCCGTGATCACTTACAGCTACAATGTGATTGACGGTGAAGGGGGCGTGATTGCTCAGACGGCGACGATTACGATTACTGGTGTGAATGATCCTCCGACTGTGAGTATGGCTGTACTCTCACTTCCTACAGAAGACGATGTTGCCTTTAATCTGGATCTCCTGTCAAATTCCAGCGATGTGGATGCGACTGACATCTTAATGGTCAGTAATCTGATGAAAACAAGTGGCGACGATAGCGGGATTACCATTAACGGTAATTCGCTGGACATTGATCCGAGTGTGTATAACAGTCTGGCTGCCGGTGAGACAGCCGTGATTGAGTACAGTTATAATGTGGTTGATGGTAAAGGTGGCTCTGTGGCTCAGACGGCCACGATCACGATTAACGGTGTGAATGACGCACCGACTGTGAGTATGGCAACTGTGACTTCGACGGTAACCGAAGACGATGCCAGCTATAGCCTGGATCTGCTGGTCAACGCCAGTGATGTCGATACGACGGACATCTTAATGGTCAGCAATCTGGTCAAGTTCAGTGGCAATAACACAGGTATCACAGTCAACGGGAATCAACTGGACATTGATCCGAGTGCGTATGACTTTCTGGCGGTCGGTGAGTCTGCCGTGATTGTTTATACCTACGACGTGATAGACGGCAATGGTGGCTCTGTGCCCCAGTCCGCCACGATCACGATCACGGGTGTGAATGACAGCCCCGCCGTGAGTGCTGCTGTGACCACCACAGTGACTGAAGATGATGCGGACTTCAGCCTGGATCTGCTGACGAATGCCAGTGATCCTGATACGACGGACATGCTGAATGTGTCCAGTCTGATGCTGACCGGCGGCGATGACAGTGGTGTGACCGTTAACGGGAACCAGCTGGATATTGACCCGAGTGCTTACAACTACCTGGCGTTCGGTGAATCAGCCGTGATCACTTACAGCTACAATGTGATCGACGGTGAAGGTGGTGTTGTGGCTCAAACCGCCACGATCACGATCACGGGTGTGAATGACAGCCCTGCCGTAAGTGCTGCTGTGACCACCACAGTGACGGAAGATGATGCGGACTTCAGCCTGGATCTGCTGACGAATGCCAGTGATCCTGATACGACGGACATGCTGAATGTGTCCAATCTGATGCTGACCGGCGGCGATGACAGTGGTGTGACCGTTAACGGGAACCAGCTGGATATTGACCCGAGTGCTTATAATTATCTGGCGTTCGGTGAATCAGCCGTGATCACCTACAGTTACAATGTGATTGACGGTGAAGGGGGCGTGGTTGCTCAAACTGCCACGATCACGATCACGGGTGTGAATGACAGCCCTGCCGTAAGTGCTGCAGTCTCGACAATGGCGACGGAAGATGATGCGGACTTCAGCCTGGATCTGCTGACGAATGCCAGTGATCCTGATACGACGGACATGCTGAATGTGTCCAGTCTGATGCTGACGGGCGGCGATGACAGTGGTGTGACCGTTAACGGGAACCAGCTGGATATTGACCCGAGTGCTTATAATTATCTGGCGTTCGGTGAATCAGCCGTGATCACTTACAGCTACAATGTGATCGACGGTGAAGGGGGCGTTGTGGCTCAGACCGCGACGATCACAATTACCGGTGTGAATGACAGCCCTGCCGTAAGTGCTGCAGTCTCGACAATGGCAACGGAAGACGATGCGGACTTCAGCCTGGATCTGCTGACGAATGCCAGTGATCCTGATACGACGGACATGCTGAATGTGTCCAGTCTGATGCTGACCGGCGGCGATGACAGTGGTGTGACCGTTAACGGGAACCAGCTGGATATTGACCCGAGTGCTTATAATTACTTGGCGTTCGGTGAATCAGCCGTGATCACCTACAGTTACAATGTGATCGACGGTGAAGGTGGTGTTGTGGCTCAGACCGCGACGATCACAATCACCGGTGTAAATGACAGCCCTGCCGTGAGTGCTGCTGTGACCACCACAGTGACGGAAGATGATGCGGACTTCAGCCTGGATCTGCTGACGAATGCCAGTGATCCTGATACGACGGACATGCTGAATGTGTCCAATCTGATGCTGACGGGCGGCGATGACAGTGGTGTGACCGTCAACGGGAACCAGCTGGATATTGACCCGAGTGCTTACAACTACCTGGCGTTCGGTGAATCAGCCGTGATCACTTACAGCTACAATGTGATCGACGGTGAAGGGGGCGTGGTTGCTCAAACCGCGATGATCACAATTACCGGTGTGAATGACAGCCCCGCCGTAAGTGCTGCAGTCTCGACAATGGCGACTGAAGATGATGCAAACTTCAGCCTGGATCTGCTGACGAATGCCACTGATGTTGATCAGAGCGATACCTTATCTGTTCTCAATTTGATGCAAACGAACGCAGGAGATATTGGTGGAATCACCATGGACACTGCTTCGAGTTGGACGATTGATCCAAGCTACTATAATGATCTGGCTTTCGATGAATCAGAAGTCATCACTTACAGCTACGATGTGAGTGACGGCAATGGGGGAACGGTCTCTCAAACGCTGACGATTACGATTTCGGGTGTGAATGATGCTCCTGTTGCTCAGGCTGATGGATTCTCGACGGGTGAAGATACTGTGCTCGTCGGTGGTGATGTCTTTGCCGACAACGGAAATGGTGCTGACAGTGATGACGATCTGAGTGATTCGTTTACCGTGACCGGCATCAGCGAAGGGATGACAAGCGGTACCGTCGGCGATCCGTTTGTCCTTTCCTCAGGAGCCACCGTCACTCTGACGTCAGGCGGTAATTTTGACTACAATCCGGTTGGTGCCTTTGATTTCCTTGCTGTGGGTGAAACCGCGACTGACGAATTTACCTACACGATCAGTGACGGCAACGGCGGTACTGATACGGCGACGGTGACGATTACGATCACCGGTGTGAATGACCCCGTGATGGCGGCAGATGACGGAGTGACAACGACCAAGGATACTCCGTTGAACTTCGATGTTCGCCTGGATAACGGAAATGGTCCCGATACCGATGCGGATGCGAGTGATACGCTGTCCGTTATTGAAATCACCGACCCAGTACTGGGGACAACTACCGCTACAGTGGGAATGGAGATTCCTCTGGAGTCCGGTGCGACGGTGACTCTGCAAGCAGATGGGACGTTGGTTTATGATCCAAATGGAATGTTTCCAGATCTGTTTGAACCGACTGATTTCGACACAGATATTTTTACCTATAAAATCACTGATGGGGATACGACTGATACTGCAACCGTAACTGTCACTGTGACTGGAAGCAATGAGTTATTGATGCTGACTGACGTACCCTTGGAAAATATTTCCCGCGATGGCCTGACGCCGGAAACGATTGATCTGGATCTCCATTTCAATGATCCTGATGTTGGTGATACTGTGACCTATATGGTGGAAGCACATGTCGAAGGTGGTATGGCAGGAGATGCGTTACCCGCCAACTTCTGGGCCAATGTTGCGATCTCAGGCAGTGATTTAAATATCACTTATACCGACTACGATTCAGAACAGGTGCGTCTGCCTCTGGTGATTACGGTGACTGCTCATTCTGATGATACGCTTTCTGATGATGTGACCAGCACATTTACGCTGACCCCAGTTCCGCAGGCGACAGTGGATATCCGGCTGATTGCCCGGGATGTGGAATCCAGTGGCAGAGACTTCACTTCGTTCCGGGCCGAATTAAATGTCGGTACGGTAGTCCTCGACGAATTGGGGGGGGCTCGGTTCCAGCTGGTCAATGGATTACAGGATCTGACTTATTCGATCTATCTTGGTGATTATGACCTGGATGTTGATGGGACAGCCAATGGTGACTCCACAGATGATTTGAAAGAACTCAGGATCATTGATACCACAAATGATGATGTATTGTTTACCATCTTCAGTAACAGTTCAGCTCATGATAACCCAACCATTGATTCAGTGAATGACATACTGACCGGAACATGGACTCTTGGAGAAGGGCTGTCTAGTGCCATCATTGATAAATTGTATGACGGAGTTCTGGCTGTCGAGGTGATCGAGAATACGGGAGGCGCCGGCACTCCTTCAATTGCCTCGGGGGGAAATATTGTTGTTTCTCCTGAAGTTGCCGATGTGACTGACCTGCCCTCGTCTATCAGCCAGGTGGCTGTAGGTGACCAGTATGTTGTGGAAATCTGGATCAGTGATCAGTTAGCCCAGGTGCTGGCCGGTCAGTCTACAACGACTGCTGGTCTCTCTTCGATTCTAATGGACATGATGTGGGATGTCGCTGATACTTCGCTGGTTGAAGATCTATTTACAATTGATACTTCCGCCTTTGGTTTCCTTACCACAGTGCTCGATGTTGATGCTCCCGGTGGTGTGCTGAATGATATCAGTGCTACGAGCGTGCTTCCCGATCTTGTTTCCAATGGATATGGTCGGGTCGGTTATGCCGTATTTAGTGCAGATAACGTAGCAGATGATGTCGATTTCATGATTGACACGACTGATTTAATCTCTGGAGACGACGGAGTAAACCGAGACAAAACGATAGACTTTAGCCAGCTTTCGATAACCAATACTACAGTGGATCAAGTTACTCCTTCCGAGTTCTTTATTCAGACTGATCTCAGTAACCTGTCCGTGTCGGGGACCATTACAATTGATGGTCAAGAGATTAATCTGCTGCCCCAGTCAGCCGGTTTGAATTCGCCCAGCGTCAGTGGCCGTCTGGATGTGCTTCTGGATGATGTGAATGATCCCGGAACGATTCAGATTGTTGATTCTTACATCGAAGTTAATCCCTCAGGTCTGGCCCGACCGGACCGAGGTGGTACACTAGATTACTCGAGCTTGGATCTGGCGGACTTTGGTCTGGTCGGCGATCAGACTTTTGAGATCACGGTACCTCTTTCAGGTACCTTCGATGCTGAAATAAGTCTGGCGATTCGTGATGCGATTGCCCAGGTGATCTCAAGTCGGCAGGTGTTGGATGGCTCCGGAAACTTTGATATCTCGGAAGACTGGTTACTGGAGAACGGCCTGCTGGATTCAATGGTCTCTGTTCCGAGTGAAGGTAATGGAGTATTTACTACGAATTCAGAGTCGACAGCCGATGAAACGATGTCGTTCTTCGATCCGCTGACGATGGCTCCTACCGGGCTAGCGGCTTGGAGTCAGGCTAACTTAACATTAGTTTCGCCAGGTATTTTTGAGTTGCTGATTCCGATCAGCCGTCGCATCGAATTTACAACTGAAGACGGTAACGATGTGGTACTGAATCTGGTGGGGTCAGCGACTGCCCGTTTCAATGTAAATCAGGATGAAACAGATGAAGCTGGTGACACTCTGGCCACAGCGGAAGTGACCGGTTTGACCTCGGCGGCTCCTGGAACTCAGGTCTACCAGGGAATTATCGGAAACAACACCGTCATTGCTGACCCGTTGCTGGATGTCGACATGTTCGAGATTCAATTGGATGCCGGGGATTCGGTGATTGTGGATATCGATGCCAATATGTTTGAGACGGGACTGGATAGTGTCGTACGCATCTTTGATTCCCTGGGCAATCAAGTTGCCTACTCTGATAATGCTTTGGCGCCGGATGAATTTCTTGTAGACCAGTTAGCATTCCCGTTTGACTCGTATGTTTCATTTACTGCGTCTTCAACCGGGACCTACTATATTGGTGTCAGTGCCTATAATGATTCTGATGATCCGTCAACTTATGACCCAACCAATACTGCGGGTCGACCTACAGGTGTAGACCCCGCCGATGTCGGTAGCTATGACCTGACAATTACCGTCCAGGAAGGGGTAGCACCGTTACATGGTACTCAGGCGATTGAGATTGATACCACACTGGATGAAGGGACAACCATCGATCTGGTCGTCGTTCGAACTCAGACAGAATTGGATGCGTTCGCACAGACTACCGGGTTACCCGCCAGTGATACCTGGATTGATGAATGGAGCTCGTTCTGGGTTGAAGTTTATGTGGAGACTGCAGATGCGAGAGGAATCACTGATGCAGCAGTTGACTTAAACTACAATACGAATTTCTTCTCAGCGACGGAAATTGAATTCAGCAGGGCCTTTGCAGACTCAGGACAGGCTGTGATCGATGATACGACGGGGGTTGTGACTGGACTGAGTGGGACAGCGAACTATGAAAAGGCTGGGAACGGGAATAAAACCCTGCTGGCTCGAGTCAAGTTCGAATCGTTGGCACAGGATGATGTCTCCATTGACTTTGAAGACAAATTCATCGGCCCGCATGCTTTGGGGCTGTCACTCAGTAATGTGAATGTCAATCTGACAAATGGAAGTGATACCACTTTGATTGTCGGTGATGCTCCCGAGACGGATCTATGGGCGATTGCCTATGATGTGAATGATGATGATACGATCAATGCTCGCGATCTGGTTGTCTTGGTTACAATTTATGGTCAGAATGTACTTGATTCAGATTCACCCTATGTCTGGGCATTGGATGCTGATAAAAGTGGTACCGTGGACAATCGGGATTTGAGATATTTCGTATCTAACTACGGTATTCAAAAAGGGGGAGACAAAGATGTTGTTTATCCTGCCAACTTCCTGCAACGCTGGTATGGTAAAACGACCGATATCACTGGTGATTCCTCCATTGATCAGGTGATGGATGAAGCGTTGGGTATCTGGCAGGATGCGTTGGGGCTGGCTGAACCACTGGATATTCAGCTTGTCATTACCAACCTGGGTGGTACTCAACTGGGTGAAGGTCAGATTACCGGAGTTGACTCTGAAGGTCGTCCTGTTTCCGGGATTGTAACTCTAGATGACAATGCCGCCGGCCTGGGCTGGTATTCGGATCTGGACTCTTCTGCCTTCAGTGATACAGATCTGGAAGGTGGCGTGGCTTACACCGCTGATGCCGGTTCCGATGCCGCTGGTCACTATGACTTGTTGACGGTTCTGTTGCACGAAATTGGTCACGTGCTCGGGTTCACTGAAACGTATGCACCGTTTGAAAGCTTCGTGCAAACCGGAGTTGGTGGAACGTTGAGCTTTGTTGGCAGTGGCTTCGAAGCCACTCTGACCGATGATGGCTTGCACCTGGATGATACGGTTCATGCTGGTGATGTCATGAATGCGACACTTGATCCAGGGGTTCGCAAGCTGCCTTCGATTCTGGATGCCTTGATTCTGCAGTCTGCTCACGAAGCTGCTGCTTCAGGCAGCTATGAAATTCTGGTTGGCATGAATGCTCCTCTAATGGCAAATCTGCCTGCTGATGAGCAGCTTGTGGCTGGTAATGAGCCGTTGATGGCTTTGGAATCCAATACGGTTGTGCTTTCCAGCAACGTGACAGAATTGAACGAAAGTGTACTGCCACAGTTCAATCTGACTCGAACTCAGTTGAATCTCAATTCGTCTACACTGAATCAGGACGAGCTTGATTTAACCGTGTTGGAAGGTCTGAATGACGAACAGGTCAGCAACCTGCGGCTCAATGGGCTGTCTATCGTTGACAGCCGCGAACACAGCCCGAACTCCGATGCTGGCCAGACAGAAACCGATTCCGATCTTCTGGGGCTGACTCAAGAGTTCGATGCGGAATTTGACGATGTCTTCTCTGACTGGGCAGGCCCCATTCTGTAAGTCAGGTGAAGTTCATAAGTGAACGACGCGTCCTTATGGGGGCTTTTTAAATCACCATAAGGACGCTTTTTCTCTAATGTAAACTAAATGGCTGCTGTAGGAAAGATGGGGGATGCGTTGCCTTTTAGCAACATGCAGTCAATTTCGTTAATCCAACATGAATGTATTTAAAGACTTTCAAAGTCTGTCCTCTCTTTTCTTGAATACTGAACAATCTGATGTTATGTTTCAGGAGTCTTTGAACAAGTCATGACAAAGCAATCTAACACGGGGGGAAGCTGTTTTTTAAACAGATCGTTTTGATTCCCCATCAGTTCAGGTCCCTATTTCTGGAACCAATTACTTCTTAAGATTTTATAACATTGAGGAGAAACCAAGCGTGAGTGCTAAGAAAGATGAAAAATCAGCTGAAGCTACAACAGAAGCAGCAGGACAGGCGCCAGCTCAACAACAGCAGCAGGTGAAGGTGAACGACGACAACGTCGCAGCCAGCTATGCTAACTTCTGCCGCGTTTCCAGTACTCCAGAAGAATTGATTCTGGACCTGGGTTTAAATCCACAGCCTCTTGATCCTGCGAATACTGAGATCAACGTTGGCCAGCGGATTATTCTGAATCACTACACCGCCAAGCGACTGCTGAGTGCACTTTCAATGGCACTGCAACGTCACGAACAGGCATTCGGAGTTCTGGAAACAGACATTCGTAAACGTGTTGTTCAGAAGTCATAGTACATTCGCAGAATCGCGAATGACAAAGGCTACATCGAAAAGCCGGCCCGATGCGAACTTTTATCGGAGCCGGTTTTTTTGTTGCGCAGTCTGCATTTGTGTTTCGGTATTCAAGGTCTCTGCATTATAATCCAGGCATACATTTGCCTGTTATTCCGGTTTTTCCTGAAATTTTGGATAAAAGATTGGCAGCGGATGAGTAGGAATGCCAAAACGAGTTTGGTAACTTTCACAATGACAGCGCAAGTCAGCTTGAGGAGAGAGCTTTAAAACTCTGATCTTATACAATAGCGTAAAAGAAAACCGTTTAGAACTCGTTTCATCGACAATCCAGTGGTGAATCCCTTGTCTGAGGGGCATCTATGGTATTTTGTCGGTTGTTCGTCTCTAAGCCCGGAGAGGGCACAATGTTAGATAAACCAGATGCAGTTTCATCCCACTTTGACGACAATGGACACTATGAGAGTCAGTTGCCGGAAGAGTTAGTTAACGAAATCAGCTCGGAATCGTTAACGTTCGTTGAAGAGCTGTATGCGAGCTATTTGAAGTCGCCAGGCTCCGTCTCGCAGGAATGGCAGGATTTCTTCGCCCGGTTCCCTCACAAAATCACGCGTAAGCAAAGACCAGGCTTTGGGCCTTCCTTCAAACGTCATACGATGTTCAATCCTCCCGGATCGCAAAAAACGGAAGGAACGGATCGCCAGACAATGAAAATTGCTGATCGACAGGAACGTCTCGATCAGCTGATTCGAAATTATCGAGTCCGGGGACACATTCTGGCATCGCTTGATCCATTGGGGAAAAAACGGTCCACACCTGCCGAGTTAATGCCCGAGTTCTATGATTTTTCCGAACGGGACTATGACCGGATTTTCTCCACATCCACCTTTGGAGGGCCCTCGCAGCGTACGTTGCGAGAAATGATCCAATGGTTAAAGAACACCTACTGCCGATCCATTGGTGCCCAGTTCATGCACATCGACAGTTTGCGCGTTCGCAAGTGGCTGCAAGACCGGATGGAAAGCACCGCGAACTTTCTCAAGTTCGAACGTCCCGAAGCACTGCGGATTTTACGTCGTTTAACAGATTCGGTGGTATTTGAAGAGTTCATTCAGAAGAAATATGTCGGCTTGAAAAGCTTCTCACTGGAAGGAGCAGAAAGCCTGATTCCCCTGCTGGATCTTGCCGTTGAAAAGGCGGGTGAGCAAGGTGTCGATGAGATCGTGTTCGGCATGGCGCACCGTGGCCGCTTGAATGTGCTAACGAATATCATGGGTAAAAAACCGCGTGAAATCTTTCGAGAATATGAAGACTCTGTTCCCGAAATGAGTGTGGGACGCGGCGATGTCAAATATCACTTGGGATATAGTTCTGACTGGATGACCGAATCAGGGCACAATGTCCATCTGACGCTCTGTTTTAACCCGAGCCATTTGGAGTTTGTGAATCCCGTCGCCATGGGCCGGATGCGGGCCAAGCAGGACCGTTGGCAAAATATTGATCGGACCAAAGGTATGGTCCTGTTGATTCACGGTGATGCGGCTTTTGCAGGTGAGGGCGTGGTTCAGGAGAGCCTGAATCTGAGCGAGTTGAAGGGGTATCGAACCGGCGGAACGATTCATGTCGTCGTGAATAATCAGATCGGTTTCACGACAGACCCGGCACAAAGTCGTTCTTCGACCTACGCGACGGATGTCGCGAAAATGCTGCAGATCCCCATCTTCCACGTGAATGGAGAAGATCCGGAAGCAGTCGCTCAGGTCGTCCGACTGGCAATGGACTTCCGTAAGGAATTCCATCGCGATGTTGTCATCGACATGTATTGCTATCGTCGTCGTGGTCATAATGAAGGGGATGAACCTTCTTTCACTCAGCCATTGATGTATGACATTATTAACAATCGTCCCTCTGTACGCGACAGCTTCCTCCAGCGAATGCTGGAACGCAAGTCAGTCACGCAGGAGGACGGAGACCGCCTCCAGGAAGAGAGTATTACCCACCTGGAATCGGAGTTGGCAGCTGCCCGCGTGGATAATTATCCGCATACCGTGGAACTGCCAGCAGGCATCTGGGCCGGATATCGCGGGGGCGAAGAGCTTCCCGCCGATCAGATCGATACGGGAGTTCCGGAAGAAAGTCTGATCAACCTGTTATTAAAACAGACTGAATTTCCAGAGGGTTTCACACCGCATAAGAAAATTCAGCGGTTACTGCGCATTCGTAGGGAAATGGCAGAAGGTGAGCGTAAATTAGATTGGGGTGCAGCGGAATCTCTAGCCTTTGCTTCCTTATTGACCGAAGGCTATCGGATTCGTGTGAGTGGTCAGGATGCACAACGTGGTACATTCAGTCACCGCCATGCCGTGATACATGATGTCAAAACCGGGAAAAAATATACGCCACTCAAACATCTGGTGGCAGGGCAGGGACCGGTCGAGTTTGTCAACAGCCCGCTTTCGGAAGCGGGCGTACTCGGTTTCGATTATGGTTACAGTTTAGACTGTCCCGATGGTCTGATTGTCTGGGAAGCCCAGTTCGGTGATTTCTGTAATGCAGCCCAGGTGATTATCGATCAGTTTATCGTCAGTGCCGAAGATAAATGGCAGCGTTACAGTGGCATCGTGATGCTCTTGCCACACGGATTCGAAGGGCAGGGACCAGAACACTCCAGTGCGCGATATGAACGATTTTTGCAGATGGCTGCGGAAAACAACATTCAAATCGCAGTTCCCACAACGCCCGATCAATTCTTCCACTTGCTCAGACGTCAGATGATTCGCAAATGGCGCAAGCCACTCATTGTGATGACGCCCAAAAGTCTACTGCGCCATCATGACGCCGTCTCCAGCTTTTCTTCAATGAGTTCGGGATCATTTTTCAAGGTCATTGCCAACACGACAGACATTGAACCTCAACAGGTCACCCGGATTTTACTGTGCACCGGAAAGATCTATTACGATTTGAATGAGCATCGAAAACAGGCAGAACGCGATGATATAGCCATTATTCGGATGGAGCAACTCTATCCGATTCCCAAAGCTGAGCTTGAAGAGGCGTTAGCGCCTTATCCGGAAGGAACTCCCGTGTACTGGGTCCAGGAAGAACCGGAAAACATGGGAGCCTGGCAATTCATCTATTGTCGCTTTAAAGGAAATCTGTTTGGCCGCCATCCTCTGCAGGGCGTCTATCGTCAGGCAAGTGCCAGCCCAGCGACTGGGTCCAGCAGGAGCCACCAGTTCGAGCAGGAAATGCTGATCTCAGAAAGTTTCCGCTAAGCGACAATCTTACAGGCCAGAGGTCTTCACGAGGTCCTTCAGGTGAAAATGGTGTTTTCCTAACTTTCCACCATAGTTTCCTGCTGTGATTTCCAGAACCCCTGGTTGTTGGCTGATGGCAATTAAACCAGCCTGCATTGCCTGCTGCACCGCGTCGAATGAGTCTCCATCGATAACGATTTCGTAAACACAGCCGGTACCCTCAGGCAGTTCTGATGTGGTCTGTGCGCGTACCGTCGGGCAGTAGGCATCGTTGGTACTGGCTTTCAGTTTGGTATAGCGTGAGCCGACTTTGCTGCCGCTTCGAACGATCCCTCCGGGGAAAGGCAGAATGATCTGTTCCAATGTCTGCATGGCGGCAACAGCGGCTTCTGTCGCTAGCAGCCCTTTTTTTTGATCCGTCGCACAGATGAGCAGGTTGCCTCCTGCCACTCCTTTGAATGTGCCAACCCGATCTTCACAAACGAATTCCCCATCCATCACGGGTATTCGCCAGAGCCGGCGGTTGCCCCATTTCTTGGAAACCTGAAAGCCATCTCCAAAAAAGCGGAGCTGGCTTCCCAGTGCGATCTCTTTTTCCGGATCAGAGTCGGTCAGCCCGGAATAACAGGCGGTTGTGGGACAGGTGAGAATGCATTGGCCCACCCGGTTCGTGACTGCTTTTTCCAAAGCAGAACGGCTGAATGCGAAAAACATCAGGCTGACCCCTGGCCGTCCATCTGGACTTTCTTCAGGAGTCAGAAATTTTTCGACACCGGCTTCCGCATCACAGGCGATAACACTTGTGGCATAGCCACTGACCTCGGCTGCTGCAATTTTGACCCAGGACTCTGTCAGTGCCGTCACAATAATTCGAGTTCCTACGGTCGTGAATGCTTCTGCAAACGTGTCACAAATGGGAACGCCATTCAATTCCAGTTCAGTTTGAGTATTCAAATTTGTTCCCAGTCGATGTCAAAAAAATTAGATTTCAGTCGAGTCTGCAGGCTGTATTCCGTGTTTTTTAGTACAAAGTCAGAGCTGTCTGGAGCCGGCTGGCGCGGTCCCTTGAATTTGCAAATCCATTTGAATCAGCTTGGGAACGCTTTTGACCTGCATTTTTTTCATGATTTTAGCACGGTGTGCTTCCACTGTTTTAAAGCTGACGGTCAGTTTCTCTGCAATCTCGCGGCTGGAAAGACCGGACACAACATACTCCATCACTTCCCGCTCCCGGCGGGTCAGCGATTCTTTTCGCTCAATGAGCTCTTTGTTTTGTAACCGCGCCTGCTTATTTTTGATATCCTGCTCGATTCCTTTTTGAATGTAATCCAGCAAAACCTGATCACTCACTGGTTTTTCTAAAAAGTCAATTGCGCCCGCTTTCATGGCACGCACTGCCATCGGAACATCGCCGTATCCAGAGACGATAATTACGGGAATATCATATCCCCGTTCGCGGAGTTTCTCCTGGAGTTCCAGGCCGCTCATGCCCGGTATGCGAACGTCCAGAACAAGACAGCCAGGAGAATCGGGAGAATAACTTTCCAGAAACTCGCTGGCCAGTTCATGGGTCTGAACTTTGAGACCGACGGATTCGATAAGCCACCGGAGTGATTTTCGTATTGCCGGATCGTCATCAACTACAAATACAGTCGCTTCCTGATTGATTGTCATAACGTCAGAAACCACGATGATTATCTCCATTGATTGCAGGCAGAGTTATGAAAAAACTCGTCCCTTTTTTATTTCGACGAGGGTGTAGTTTGCCGCCGTGCGCTTCTATAATTGTCTGGCTAATGGACAAGCCTACCCCTAGTCCTTTTTGTTTAGTTGTATAGAACGTTTCGAAGATAGATTTTTCTTCCTCTTTTTTCAAACCTATTCCACTATCAGTTACACAAATAACCAGATTTCCATCCTGGTCCCTATCTGATTGAATGATCAGTTTTCGTTCTTCGACGGGTATCTCCGCCATGGCTTCGATGGCATTTATGATAAGATTGACCAGTACCTGTTCAATTTGAATGGCATCGCCAATTGTCTGCAGTGGGCCCGGACTTAATTCCAGGTGTAATGTCACAAAGTTTCGTTGTATTTCGTGTTCCAGTAATGAAATTGAATTCTGGATCACCCCGTTCAGATCGAGTGGCTTGTGTTCGACATCACTCTTCTGGACATGACGACGCAGGCGTTTGATAGTTTCGCTGGCACGCTGGGCCTGGCGCGACATTTCTTCCAGTGGTTCGATTAACTTATCCAGGCTGGTTGTCCCGGATCGAATCCGGCGGATACAACCATTGGTGTAATTGTTGATGGCCGCGAGTGGCTGATTCAATTCGTGGGACAATTCTGCTGCCAGTTCACCCATGGTCGACAGGCGGGAAAGATGCGCGAGTTCAGCACGACGTCGCACCAGCTCCTGCTCAGCCTGTTTCTGGTGTGTGATATCGGTGGCAATAACCATCGCAGCGATAATGATGCCCCCACTCACCATGGCCCCTACACGACAGGAATAGAGGGCTTTCTTTCCCTCGGTGTTGAGGCCTTCCGTTTCCATGACTTGGGGAGTGCCAGTCTGGAAGACTTCTTGCAGGATCTGTTTAGCTTTAGAGATGTCCTCGGTCTTCATGTATTGGAAGATGGATGACCCAATAATCTCTTCCATTCCCAACGATGCGATCTTGTGGTTGACGTAGAGGATGGTACCATCACGGTCCAGGGTCAAAATCGTATCGGGGGCGTTGGTAACCAGAGAGCGCCATTTGGCTTCAGTCTGCTGTAGTGCACGATAGAGCCGATTCCGTTTTTTATACTCTTCGTTCAGAATGGAATGTGCGTGTTGAAGTTCAGCTGTTCGAGATACGACTCTGGCTTCGAGGTGCTCATTTAATTTTTCCAGGTCTTCCAGTGCCTGATGTTCTCCGGTAACATCTTTAACACAGGAGAGTAGCAGGTTTTCGCCCCGAAAATAAATCTGGACTGCCGACAATAAGGCACAGATTCGGGCGCCTTTCGGGTTCACAAAATCGAAAAACAGTTCCCGCGCTGTGCCCTCCTGTTTTACCTGTTCAATCATTTTCTGGCGTTTGTCTTTGTTCGGCCAGAAACCAATGTCCAAAGCACTTTGTCCCAGGATATCTTCCCGGCTGCATTGCAGGGCAGACAGAAAGCCCTCATTAACTTCAACGAAAATTCCCGTTTCCATTTCCGTGATGCACATCGCAATCGGGTTGACCTGGAAGATTTTACTGAATCGTTCCTCGGAGAGTCGCAGTTCCTCTTGCGAAAGCGTTTTTTCTGTAATATCCGTTGCCACGGACAGAAAACCATCCACATCTCCCTGCTCGTCAAACAGGGGCGTGTATTCTACGTCTAAAATCAGGTTATCAAACGATCTTTCCAAGCGTAATGCTTCACCTCTCAACGTTTTTCTGAAGATAGAGATCAACTCCGGATCATCGGAATACTCTTCAAAGATAGACCTGCCAACCCATTCACCAGGTTGATAGCCTACCTTTCTCAATCCTCCTCCTTCTGAGAAGGTCACAATTCCGTTCCGATCGACGGCCCAGATAATCAACGGCGTATTGGCGAGAATATTCCTGAGCAGTTGATGATCGATTTGCACCAGATTCTGCAAAAAGTCGCTGGTTTTCAACTCCGTAACATTCACTCCCGGAAACGGAGAATCGACCGGGGGATTTTGAAGCGATTTTTTCTGTGTCACTGCTTACCTCTTAATCGCATTGGAAAGAACGTCCTGGAGAGTCGTGGTTAGCAGGAGTAAATTTTGAAACTGAAAAAATCAATCAAATGAAAATGGATTCACTAACGTCAATGGTAACTGGAATTGAAGCCGAATGTCAAATTTTGCACCCCGATTCAGCTGACCGTCATCCTGGATTTTGTAAATCCAGATCGAGTTCTCGGTTAGTCTCTCCGTTTAATGTTTCATTGAGTAATGTATGATCGGTGAGATCAAACTTGAGCGGAGTGACCGTTACAAAGCCTTCGGATAACTCCTGTATGTCGGTGCCTGCTTCCAGTCGGTGGTTACTAATGGGATCCAGACCACTCCAGTAGTAAGGGCGTCCTCGTGGGTCGATGCGTTTTTCCATCACATCAAAGTGTCGTTTGACGCCGAGTGATGTCCATTTCACGCCGCGTGGCCATTCTGGTTTCGTTTCCGGAAAATTCACATTCCAGAGTCTATTGGAACCTGAGTTTTCCTGTAATAGTTTTTTGATGATTGGAATACTCTGTTCTGCATATTGATCATAGTCAGGTTTGATGTCATTCGAAAAACTACTGGCGGCGGAAATGGCGATCGAGGTGATGCCGGCAAAAGCACCTTCAATCGCACCGGCGACGGTTCCCGAATACAGTACATTGATTCCTACGTTCGACCCGGAATTGATCCCGCTCACTATCAGATCGGGGCGTTTAGGGCAGAATTCCAGGATTCCCAGTTTGACACAATCTGCCGGACTGCCGGCAACGGCCCAGCCCCAGTGCTGTTCCTCTTCGAATTCCTGATGTATCATCAGTGGATGAAGATAGGTGATACTTAAGCCGACGCCACTCTGCTCAGATAAAGGGGCAACGACTTCGACATCGCCCAGCTGGGTGAGCGCCTTTTGCAGGCTTCGAATCCCAGGGGCATGAATTCCGTCATCGTTGGTTAATAAGATTTGCACTAAACTACCTCAAGTAATAAGAGAGAGCAGGGGGCTCAGTTTGCGAGCGGCCCTGTGGTTTTCAGTATTTCTGTTTGAACAAGTCATTGATATTTTATCCGAATGAGCAACGTAAATACACCGCCACGACTGTTTGTCATTATTCCGGCTGCTGGCAGGAGCCGCCGCATGGGTACACACAAACTGCTGCTGACACTTGGTAAGGAAACCGTAATCCAGCGACTGGTTCACGGATTAAGTGCGCCGTTTATTACCCGGATTGTGATTGTAACCCGCAAGGATGATGAGCGATTGAAAGATCATCTTTCCGATATGGATCTGGATTTGATTCAACCAGAAGTAGATCCGCCCGATATGAAACAAAGCGTTCAAATTGGTCTGGAGTGGATTGAAGCCCACTATCAACCTGAAGAACAGGACAGCTGGCTGTTAATCCCCGCAGATCATCCGGTCCTCAAGCGTGAGGTGCTTGAAGTACTTTATCAGGCCTGGGAGCAATGCGAGGCAGACGTCATGGTTCCGACCTTTCAGAATCAAAAAGGACATCCCGCATTTTTTCGCTGGTCCGTTTCCAGAGACGTCTTTGCGCTTCAGAATGATGAAGGAATCAATGCATTATGGAAGAATCATGGGATTCAACCCAAATTGTTCGAATGCGATTTTCCGGAAATTCTGATTGATCTGGATACGCCTGCAGATTTCGAATCGGTACAGCAGCAATTTTCTGAAGATTTCTGAACCTGAATGCATCCAACCATTTAGATGCCTGGATGCCAGACGTTTTTGGGTCCCGGTCTACTGTTGTGTTTCGGGCTCATGTTGCTATCTGACAATAGTTTAACGCGCACCTGTGTTGCTTTTGTGAAACTTTGCAGGTGATAACGATTGTAAAGTGAAAGCGCGATCGACCTCTTAACTAAAAAGTTATATCCCCCTTTTTTCCTCAAGTTACCAAAACTATGTGATCTATGCTTGAGTGCTAGATAGAACAATCCGATGCGATTTTGTTTTTTCCATACGAGACGTCAGCTTTTGATTTGCATCTTTTTTCAGGTCATGTCAATAATGCAGGCAGTCATGTATGAAATGGAAATTCGGAAAACGCACACTTTCATCATGTGACGCACTTTTTTGGAGGGGGAAAAATGAGAAAGACTTTAGCCTTGGCATTTGCCGCTGTGGCAATGCTGGCTGTCAGCGATTCAGCACAAGCCTGCAGGTATTTTGGAGCAGCCAGTTATAACTGTTGCCCCACTGTTGCCTGTCAACCAACGGCCTGTTACACCGCTTGTCGTGTTGAGCGGAAAACATGCTACCGTACAGTATACGACCGGGTTTTAGAACCTCAGCAGTATACGGCTTATCGTACTGAATACGAGACAGTCTACGAAGACAAGAAACAAACCTGTTATCGCATGGTGAATGAAACGGTTTACCGCGATGTCGAATATACGGTACAGAAACCGGTATATCAAACATCGGAACGTGAAGAACGTTACACTGTGCGACGCCCTGTTGTCGAGACTAAGTATCGCGATTGCAGTTATCAGGTACAGCGCCCTGTCTGGGAAAATCATGAGCGGGAGTGTCGTCGTACCGTGATGCGACCGGTTGTGGAAACAATCGAGCAGGAATGCCGCCAGACGGTGATGCGTCCTGTTACGGAAACCGTGAACCAGGAACGTTGCTACACGGTGATGAAACCCGTGACCACGTACCGTACCGTGCACCGTTTACGGGGCGTTTGGGAAACCAAACAGATTCAAAAACGGGGCAAATGTCGTCCTTGTTGGACGACGGATGCCTGTGGCGTTCCCCGGATGACCATGGTTCAGGTTCCCGGCAGAACACACTGTCGGAAAGTCTGGCGACTGAAAAGAGTCGCTTGCCAGGTTCCTTGTACGCAATACGTTCCCCAGGTGGTTCGTCAGAGCTGTCCGGTTCAGGTGACACGTTATGTGCCTGAAGTGATCGTTAAAAAGGTTCCTGTCAAAGTCTGTAAAATGGTACCGGAAGTGGTTGTCACCAAGGTTCCTTACCGGACTTGTCGCTGGGTCACGGAAACGGTTGCTCAGAAAGTTCCTTACCAGACCTGTAACTGGGTTTGTGAAGAACGAGTCCGTAAAGTTCCCGTGCAAACCTGTAAAATGGTTTCAGAGAAATGCACCCGCAAAGTTGCTGAGTGCATCACTCGGAAAGTTCCGTTCACAGTCACACACCGTGTTGCTCGTTGCGTACCAAAACAGGTACCAGTTAATTGCACACGCTATGTTTCCAAGTGTGTGGCTCGTAAGGTTCCTTACGAAGTTTGCACAATGGTTCCCCAAACGGTCTGTCCGACGACTGCCTGTGCAACCGGCAATTGTGGGCTGGTACCTCAAAGTCGGGAATCAGCAAAACCAGTGGTTCCGGAACCACTGCCAGAACCAGAAGCAAATCCCAAATCGGCACCAGAAAAACCAGATGTTTCTGCATAGTCGACTTTGCGATTCGCTTGTGAAGTAAACGAATAGAGGCAGGTTTCATTTGAAACTTGCCTCTATTTTTATATTCCCTGCAGGGAATGATCGACGAAAAGCAATCAAACTCTTTTCTGTCTAAATGACTGCCTAAGAATCCAGGCAGTCAATTCAGTGTCAAGGCTTAATAGCCACCTTCAGATCGCAGGCCTTCTGCCCCACAGACGATGTCGCAGCTTGTGTTCAAGTCACAATCGTCAAAGGCATCGTCAAATTCACTGCCCATGTAATAGCTTTTGGTTTTGCCGTGGCTGCCTGACCAGAAACCGGTGAAGGCGTACGTCTGGTTCAGCGCACCAATTGCGTTGGAAACGTCGTTCAATTCCGTGTTCACGGCGACGGCAACTTCGCTTAAGCCAACGATCATTGCCAGGACAGCGATCGTTAAGACCAAAACTAATTCGGCTGAAATGATGAAACCTGCTTCGTCATTGTACAAACGGCGTACGATACCTAACATTTGAGAGTCCCCTTAACTTAGTTGTAGAGCGTGCCTGAACTTCGATTAAACGATGTTCGGCACTGTGAGAGAGTGTTTGTTTTCGTGAGAGAGTGTTTTTACGTTTCAGTCAATTTTGTTTGAACATGCATTCAAAACATCGACCTGACGAAACTAAACGCAGACTGTGTGCCAGAACAGCACCAATGAGGAAATCCGCGTTCGAAAGAGCAGGCTTATCTCTTTTGTTACCCTTTGTTTACGTCTTTTCTGTTAGGGTAAACGCCGGGAAACCAGGGGGAGCGCGATTGGTCCCGGATGTTAAGTGGGTTGAACACATTTTTTAAACAAAGTGTAAGTCTCTCTAATCGTAAAAAAAGAACCGGCGGGGATCCCACCGGTTCTCTGAGAGAGTTGAGTTGTTACAGTTGGAATTACGGAGTGACACTTTCAGAAGCAGTCACGGCGTTTGTTCCTGTCACCAGATCACAGGACGTGTTCAGATCACAGTCATCGACTGCATCATGAAACGCGGAACCAGCGTAGTGACTTTTCGCTTTACCTTCACAGAACGTGCTGGCAGTAAAACCGGTATAAGCATAACTCTGATTCAGTGCCCCGATCGCATTTGAGACATCGTTTAATTCGGTGTTTACAGAAATAGCGACTTCACTCAGTCCGACAATCACAGCCAGCACAACGATGGTCAGCACCAGAACCAGTTCTGCTGAAATTACAAATCCACTTTCATCTTGCCATAAAGCCCGCATCATGATTTTTTATCCCCCATTTGGAAAAAAACTCTGTTCAGGAAGCTCCTGAACAGAGTTTGTGAATTTGATCGTAATCAAAATTACGGAGTAACTGATTCAGAAGCAGTTACAGCAGTTGAACCTGTTACCAGATCGCAAGTGGTGTTCAGGTCGCAGTCATCGACAGCGTCGTTGAAACGTGAACCAGCGTAGTGGCTCTTGTTTTTTCCACCTGTTCCAGCGAAACCAGTGTAAGCATAGCTCTGGTTCAGTGATCCGATTGCGTTTGAAATGTCGTTCAATTCAGTGTTAACAGCAACAGCAACTTCGCTCAGTCCGACGATCATAGCCAGTACAGCGATGGTCAAAACGAGTACTAATTCTGCGGAAATTACGAAACCTGCTTCATCGTTCCAAAGTTGATTTAACATACTAGTGAGTTCCTTGGTTTTTTCTTAAATTTAGTTGAGAGACGATTTGCGGATCGATTTTTCAAAATGAAAAACGGATCCAAAACGAAGAGATCCATATCACAAGAGCAATATTTCTCTCAAAGCCAGAGTCAGAGACAACGCTCCATTCAGGCACATTTGTGAAATTACCGGCCAGTAATTTCACGGTACAAACTGCAGTATTGTTTTCCTAAATATCTTTAAATGCACACGTTATGACCCGCGGAGCAATGGAAGCCCAAAATGGTGCCAATGGCATCATTCGCATTGAATGCTCTCTCACCTTCATGCAATGCAGTTAGCTCCTCTTCTTCTTTCGGGGACAAATCGCAAGAAATAGAAGAAGCCTCAACACGGGTCACAACGCTGCGAATCAATATGTGATCATAAACCAACCAGACGTCCTGGTTTTTTCAATTCGATTCAACTTGTTATGCTCAGCCCATAACGCAGTCGGTGTGCCAGACAAAAAAAGAAACATTGATGCCAGAAGTCCACAAAGCGTGTGGAGAGAAAGAAACACATCTTTGGAATCGCTATAAATGTAATCAAAGATAGAATTTACATAGATAGTCGATGAGAGAGTCATAAAGACGTAGAAAGATTGATTGGTTGTCTTCCGGCAACACAGGCTATCAAAAATCTTGAACAGTCTGTTAAAACGACTGTCAATCAGTTGAGCGAATTATTATACATCGTCTCCGAATCGCCCTGGGTATGGCTTGCCAGGTCGTCAATTCAGAGTGACTAAGTCATTTTGAGAGAACTCTGCTCAGGATGATACCTGAACAGAGTTTTCGTAATTACTATGAACTAAAACTAATACTAAGGAGTAATAGCTTCAGAAGCGGTAACGATGGCAGTACCAGTTACCAGGTCACATGTGGTGTTCAGGTCACAGTCATCAGTAGCGTCGTTAAACCGTGAACCGGCATAAAAGCTCTTGCTTTTTCCACCATTTCCAGTGAAACCAGTATAAGCATAGCTCTGGTTCAGGGCTCCGATTGCGTTTGAAATATCGTTTAATTCAGTGTTTACAGCGACAGCGACTTCGCTCAGTCCAACGATCATGGCCAGAACGGCGATAGTCAGAACGAGAACTAATTCCGCAGAAATTACGAAACCAGCTTCGTCATTCCAAAGTTGTTTCAACATGTTTGAGTTCCTTGTTTTTAAACTTGAGAGTAAAAGGTGTTCGATTCAGATCGAGAAATCTGAATCGAGAGAGACCACGTATGCATGATTTTTCGCATACGCTTCCGCATCTGTTATCAGCCGTCCAGATAAGCAAACTAGTTGCTTGTCAGAATACTTCCAATAACTGAGAATTCAGGAATACCAAACAACGATCTAAGCACCGGTAACTCAAACTGTGTTTGGAGATAGAACCCTCAACATAGGGGCCAATTCATAGAATTCCCATTATGCTCTTGATGATTGCATAGATCATGCCAGAGGAATAATCTTTACAAACCCTCCAATGCACAGATACGGAAATTTGTGCCTAACACCTTTTACCTCTCAAGTTTAACAATCATTCATCCAGATAAACCCTGGATAGAATGTGGAGCAGAACTAATATTTTGTAAGAGATCTTAAACACCGCTTTACATTTTCTGTTTATGATGTCCTACAAATCGATTTATTGATCATAATCTGTTTAATTTGCTTGAAAGCGGGTTGACTCTCAAGTTGAATACAAAAACCAGAGTCAGTCGTAAAACTTGATTTCGCTAATGATTCAGAACTGCCAGAAGAAAAAATGATTGGTTCGAGCAGGGTCTCCGGAAGAGCCGAATCTCTCCCGGAGACCTCGACTAGTTAAGATCAGGTCACTTTCTCGAACGGATCAGCTTACCTTAAGATGCCGCCTTCAGAACTTGATCTGCTTGCTGGTATCAACAAATCACAGGTCGTGTTTAAATCACAGTCATCAATTGTATCAGTGAACTTTGAGCCAAGGTATAAAGATTCATTTCCCTCAAAACCTGTGGCAATGAAACTTTGATTGAATGATCCAAAGGCATTCGAAAGATCGTTTAGTTCTGTGTTCATAGCGACGGCAATCTGGCTGAGGCCGACGACCATCGCCATGCAGCCGATGGTAAGAACGAGAACAATTTCTGCGGCGATAATGAAACCGGCTTCATTTTTCCAGAATTGATTCATCATAATTGAGTTCCTTTTTAGAGAGGACAAAGATTTGGTCCAAGATTGAGGAATCTTGAGCCGAGAGAATCTGTCAGGTATGGATGATTCCATACACTTCAGCAATTGCGAGTGAGAATCAGCTGCAGTCTGAATGACTGGCTGGAGGACCCACTAACCAGGAAACTCAGGTGAACCAAACGAAGATGTGAGAACCGGTTCACTCACATTGCGTTTGGGGTTAGGCCTTTATTTGTAGGCTTGTTTCATTGAATTTCCCAAACTGCTAAACTGAATAAAAAAGCAGAGCGCATGCCAAACAGGGGGGCTTTATAAACGATCCAGATCGCAATTTTAGAAAAGTCTTCACAATCACTTTTATTGACACTGTTTAGTGGATGTATAGGTGATTTTGTATCTGTTCTAATGGATACATGAAGTGGATTATACAGTGAACGTTTTTGTATAATTTGTGATACGAAATGATCAGGGAGAGTTAATTATTTGTTCATAATTTAATACGGATGACAAAACGAAATGAGTGTAACCCCTCCTATAGTAGGTGTTTACTTAATAAACGACTTTAAGAAGACTACCAATGCACGAAGAGGGGCGATGAGACGAATGTGTAGATGATGCCATACAGAAACTGCTCCTGCTTCTGAGTTTATTTCAGTAAGGAACGCACCCATGTGTTAAAGTTAAGTACGAGATGTTTTGTGTCGTGGCACACGTGTGAATGAATCCACTTAGAAAGCGTTTTCAATAATATGCAGGTTACTATTACCGCCGTTGGTCCGGACAATCGTGGTTTGGCCGACCCCATCGTGCATTATGTCACTGGCGTGGGGGCGAATATTCACGAAATTCAAATGTATGACCATGATTCCGAGCATCTATTCGCGATGTTGCTGCGAATCGACTGGCCTACAGATGTGGAACCTATTGCTGTTCTGCGCGAGCGGATCATGCAGATCGGCACGCAAAAGGGACTGACGCTACGAGTCTGGGCACGTGATGAGCATGATCGCCCCCCCCGCGTTGCCATTTGCACGACCTACCGCAGCGAACCCGCGGAAGCGGTGCTGAATGCCATCCAGGAGGGCGTGATCAAAGCAGAACCCGCTGTGATTATTGGAAACCGGGACCGTTGTCAGTCGCTAGCCGAAAAGCATCAGGTTGATTTTCATAATATCGGCGATGAACGCGGCAATCCGGA
Organism: Gimesia fumaroli; assembly: GCF_007754425.1. Taxonomy (NCBI): domain Bacteria; kingdom Pseudomonadati; phylum Planctomycetota; class Planctomycetia; order Planctomycetales; family Planctomycetaceae; genus Gimesia; species Gimesia fumaroli. The sequence continues at coordinate 5,106,680 of NZ_CP037452.1, read as the reverse complement.
CAATACACGCATGGTCGAACTGTTTGACTCTTATGAGGTCGATTATGTGTTGCTGGCCCGTTACATGCGCGTCTTACCCCCCAGCATATGCTGGAGTTTTGCTGGCGGGAGAATCATCAATCTGCATCATGGGCTGCTTCCGTCCTATCCGGGTTTCCAGCCTTACGAAGATGCATTCAGCCATCATATGTTGACGTTTGGCGCCACCATTCATTTTATTATTCCCGAGCTGGACGCGGGCAATCAGATTATCCACCAGAACGCGTTTACGGTTTCCCCGGGGACTTCGTTGAAAGAGATTAAGCGGATCGGCGAAACTGAGCATGAGCCGGAATGTCTCGTGGAAGGGGTCCGCCGTGTTGTGGATCGTGAAGTTGAACTCCACTTTCACCGTGTGGTAGGCATGGAAGATCGGAAATAAAGCGGCCTTAATCGCCTACGCACTTGCTTTCAATTTCGTCTTGACCAGCTTAAAGACTGAATCGAACATGGGCTCGGTCAGCCGCCCGGTGAACGTGTTCTGCTGGCTCGGGTGATAACTGCCAACGAGCCAGTGTCCGTCGGGAAACTGAAATGAGGCACCGTGTGAGAAGGTGGGCCTTTTGCCGTCCCATTTGCCTTGGCGTTTTTTGAAATCCAGCACTGCTTTCCAGCCGATCTGACCTAACGCCAGGAAGACTTTGACGGGAAGCAGGTCAACGGTCTGTTCCAGCCAGGGATGACAGTTTTCAACTTCCTCACGTGTCGGTTTATTCGCCGGCGGGGCACAATGACAGGTGGCGGTGATGACACAGTTTTTCAACTCTAATCCATCATCGATGCGCTCCGCCTGAGGTTGATTCGCGAACCCCGCTTTGAACAATGCCCGATACAGCCAGTCCCCACTGCGGTCTCCCGTAAACATTCTTCCGGTACGATTTGCCCCGTGTGCTGCCGGCGCGAGACCCACAATGAGCAGTTCTGCTTGCGGATCACCAAAATTAGGCACCGGTTTGCCCCAGTAGTCCCAGTCCTTGAAGGATTTGCGTTTTTCGGCGGCGATTTTTTGGCAATGTGTCAGTAATCGTTCACATTTTGTGCAGTCTACGATGTTCTGGTTCAGCTGATTCCACTTCAATTCAGGCATCAATTCCTCTTTCCTTCAAGCTCATTCATTGAAATTGTCGGATTGTGACCGTTGTGATACTTAGTCCAGTTAAGCAGATTAAATGCGACCTATCTGGAATACCAATACCAGCAAACAGGCGAGACAGTCAAACCGGACTCTATATTTAAAGAGAACATTTTAAAATCCAGGCTTGAAAAGCCGTCCAATTCCACTCTACGATAGTGTCACAGCGCTACGTATCCCGGTTTTGTGTCGGCACGGCGTTTGTCAATGATATTCCGCTTTTGAATTTCAGCCCATTTCAGGAACAGCGATTGTGTCGAAACTACAACTCCCTCTGATGTCACTGGTGGCGGCAATCCCCGGCGGTCTTTTGACTTACCTGCTGGTGATGGCATTTCTGAATCATGCAGAAGCCATGTCAACTACGCTGCTGGGTGTGGCAGGACTGACGCTGTTGCTGAGCGGTTTTCTGACGATCTTACCCGTCGGTGCCTTGATCTTTGGCCCCAAGGGCGCCTCGAAGAAAAAATCCAAAAGCAAAGACGAACCCGAACTCGAAGCGGATGAGGAAGACGAAGACGATTTCGTCTCCGATTCGGCAGCCGAGCTTTCTGATGAATTCGCTGAAGACGAATTTGAAGAAGATGACGATATGCTCGCCTCAGGCGATGACCTCGACTTTGGCGAAGTCGACGAGTTAAGCGACAGTGAAATCAGCGGTGAAATCGAAGAAGAAGAATTTGATTTCAGCGATGAGTACGAATTCGATGATGAGGATGAAGAGGACAAGTAACGGGCCATTGCCCTCTTTCATTCTCATTATCATTGCTTATTTCAGGTGCTCCTGAAAGAACTGATCCATGTCTACGACCATGTCGTTGAACCACGGCAGTTGATTCCAGCAACCATGTTTCCCGTTGGGATACACTTTGACGCCGGTTGTGACGCCCAGCGACTTCAGTTTTTCACGTGAGGGGGCATTTCGTTCTGGATGATCATGCTCTCCCATCATAAATAACAGCGGGGGTGTCTTCTCGGAAAGATGCAGATAAGCATCACTCAGTTCGTATAACGCGGGTGCTTCATCGATGGTTTTTCCCAGCCATTGATTCGAATTGGATTTCTGGGGACTCTTACGAGAGCGTTCCGCGACCGAGCCTGAAGCCATCTGCATTGGCCCGGCCATCACAATCGCTGCCTGCAGAGCGGAAGACTGGTCCTGGTGACCGGCGTCTCCCTGCAATGCGTTAACATGTGGTGCCGCCGCCATGAGTCCGACCAGGTGACCGCCGGCAGAACCTCCCACGGCACCGATCTGCTGTGGATTGACGTGATACTGTTTTGCTTTCCCCCGTAAAAACCGAACGGCGGCATTACAGTCCTGAATTCCTGCGGGAAACTTTGCTTCATGTCCCAGGCGATACCCAACGGCCATTGTGACATAACCCCGTTCTGCGAGTGCAATCGCCAGAGCGCGGAACTTGGCTTTGTCTCCATTCAACCAACCGCCGCCATGCACGACGACCACAGCGGGGAACGGGCCGTTCCCTTTGGGCACGAAGATATCAGCCAGTAATTTACGCGGTCCGGCCTGGCCATAAACTACATTCAAATGAGGGGTGACCGAATCCGGCACACTTGTCGCAGGGCGTTTGGAACTGGTTTTCTTCGTCGGCTCGGAAGCGGGTTCCGGCACACAGCCGTAAGCATTCATCCGTTGACGATATAATCCGCCAAAGCCGGTGATGTAGAGCGAGCGCAGGTCCTGGTCACCGAACGCACAGTTAATAGGACGAGTCGGCGTATGAATTTTGGCCAGTAGTTTGCCTTGGGGATTCCAGATCCAGATATCCGCAGGGCCTGCACAATAGACGTTGCCCGCACGGTCCACAGTCATGCCGTCGGCTCCTTTATCTGGCCCCGAATCCATTTTCGCAAATAATTTCCCGTTGGCGGTAACGCCCGGCTTGGTCACGTCATAAGCCCAGATCTCTTTTGGGACATAGGCGGCAACGTAGAGCGTCTTTCCATCGGGTGAGAGGATCAAACCGTTGGGTGTTTTGATGTCGTTGATGGCGACGGACTGCTTCCCTTCAGGAGAAATATAGATGACTTCTCCCTGGCCTGTGAGTGTGTAATAGATTCCCCCATCTTGATCAACGACCAGATCGTTGGGGCGGCGGGGAGGCTTGGTGTCTGCTGGTTGACCGGCAATTCGGGTTTTCTGTTTCCCCTTCAACACACTGATCTGGCTGGCGCCATTGTCTGACAGATACAGTTTGCCGTGATTGAAATAACTGGCGCTGATTCGGCCGGCATCATCCAGGAAAACCGAGACTTTGCCGGAGCGGGGATGATAACGATATAGTTTGCCCCCTTTGACGTCGGGGAAATACAGATTGCCTCCTCCATCCCAGGCAGGGCCATCCGCCAGTCCGAAATCGGTGGCGATCGTTTCCAGGGGAGAGGAAGTATCAACGATTGAATCGTCGGCGGTGCCGACCTGGTTCAATAACACTAGCGATAAGAGAAAAAGGGCGAGCTGTTTCATAAATCGTTCCTAAAGTCCGGTTCAAAGGTGTAAGAAAATTTGGCTGTTTTAAAATCTGTTATTGTCTGACAAGGCGGATTTGTCGTACGTCCATTACTGCATTTTTCGCTTTTGTAACTGGTCTCACCTGGAGTGACTGCACGCCGGTTTGATTGATCTTGAGTTTTCCAATGTGACGTTCTTTAAAATTCTGAAAGTGGCCGGTCTCTTCCACGGTAAATTTTAGCTTTTGGTCATTGACTGAAACTTGAACTTCACTACCTCCCTGTCCGCGGCCGCAGCCTTGCAGCAGATAAACATCAAATACACCGGGTGTTTTCAGATCCAGTTTCCATTCACACCAGTCGTTTTCATTGGCCCAATAGCCGACCGTATTTTTATGAGGCTGCGGTTCGTAGCGTAGCAGCGTTCCATGTACGACTGCGTCCTTCGCATCCAGAACGATCTGCTGATCGGCAGTCTCTGAAATGACGCTCGGTTTTACAGGCAGAGTGGGTGCCTCTTTGAATTCAACGATCACGGTCACTGGTGGCGTCAGAGATTGAGGCAGCAGAATTTCCCATTCCTCAATGCCCGGTTTCAGGGTGAGCGGTTTCCTGGCAGTATCGCCTGAAAGGTAAATCGTTTTCACGCGGTTGTTCATCCGGGGGATTGTGACGCTTTTCGGGGACTCGGAATCAGAGAGTTTCAGTTCTAATCCCAGTGGAAGTGCACTGATGGTTCCCCAGCTTTTTTTGATGGGAAAGTGTTTCTGGTCTGCCGTAGCGGCAAATTTCGTAGCGGCTTGAACTGAGTGTCCGTGGCAAAAACCGATTGAGGCCCCTACAATCAGCAGCATAGAAAACCGGAAGGCAAAATATCGGGTGAACCTCAACGTCAAGTTGTGCATCAAAACAGTGCCTCTTGATTGATGTTGAAAAAGTGAGTCAGTGAAATTAATCTCCATTCTTGATGATCTCAATCAGTAGATCAATCGATAAGCAAGTGATTGGGGCAGTTCACCATCAGAAACCTCTACTGTCGTTTTATGGACTGGCGAGAAAAAACCGCTAAAGTATAGAAAGACATCGATGAGCGACGAAGATCAGACGATTGCTGAAGCCCGTTTCATAAAATTAATCAAACGCGGGCGCTGGGAATTTGTCCAACGCGTGAATTCAACCGGCGTTGTCTGTCTGTTTCCACTCACACAAGAGAACGAAGTAATTCTGGTCGAACAGTTTCGGCCCCCCGTTAATGCTCCGGTGATTGAGTTTCCTGCAGGACTAGCAGGAGACATCGAAGGACAGGAACAGGAAGCGTTCGAGACAGCGGCTGCGAGGGAACTGCTCGAAGAAACAGGCTATGTCGCACAGACCATGCTTCCCCTGGGGGCCACCGTTTCTTCTGCCGGTCTGACTGATGAAGCCGTTGAGTTCTTTCTGGCGCTGGATCTCAAAAAAGTTGCGGACGGAGGCGGAGATGAATCGGAAAAGATCACCGTGCACGCGGTTCCTTTCTGTGAAATCGAGTCATGGTTACAGGCCGCACAGAAACGAGGTTGTCTGCTGGATGCGCGGATTTATGCCGGCTTGTACTTTTTATCAAAACACATTCACGAAAACCGCTGACCGGTATCCTTCTTTCAGAATCATTTTCGAGTTATAATCAGTGTGTCAGTCCACTTTGATCTGACATCCCACAGCCCTATCAGAAAAAGAACGTAAATCCTATGAGCGAAGAATGGATAGCCGACCGCATGCATCTGATTGATGCCTCAGGAATTCGAAAAGTATTCGATCTGGCGGCAAACATGAAGAACCCGGTTAATTTGAGTATCGGACAGCCACACTTTGATACTCCTGATACTATTAAGGATGCTTTATGTCAGGCGGTCCGAGACGGAAAAAATGCTTATAGCCAGACGCAGGGGATTGCGCCATTAATTGAGAAAATACAATCACGGGTCGACGCCGAATATCATCATGCAGATCGCCAGGTCTTTATTTCCAGTGGTACCAGTGGCGCATTGATGCTGGTTTTGAATGCCCTGGTCAATCCGGGGGATGAAGTGATTGTCTTCGATCCTTATTTTGTGATGTATACACATCTGACGCGGGTTGTCGGTGGCAAACCGGTTTTTGTGGAGACCTATCCAGATTTCACGATCGATATCGAAAAAGTACGTGCTGCCATTACCGATCGCACCAAGCTGATTCTGTTCAATAGTCCCAGCAATCCGACCGGTCATGTTGCATCCGAAGCAGAGACGCGTGCTCTGGCAGAACTGGCGGCGGAAAAGAATATCGCACTGGTCAGCGATGAGATCTATCGTTCCTTCTGCTACGACGAGTCGTTTATCAGCCCGGCTGCTTTTAATGAGAAAACGATTGTGATCGACGGGTTCAGTAAGTCACATTCGATGACCGGACATCGACTTGGCTTTGTGCATGGCCCCAAGAGCGTCGTGCAACAGATGATTAAGCTACAGCAATACACGTTTGTCTGTGCGCCGCATCCGGTGCAATGGGCGGGGCTGGCGGCACTGGAATGTGACATTTCAGATCGGGTAGAAGAATACCACGAGAAACGTGACCTGATGCGGGATCGCTTATCAGACAAATTCGAAATTGCCGGTGCCGGCGGCGCTTTCTATATGTTCCTCAAAACACCGTGGGGAACGGGGACCGAATTCTGCACCGAAGCAATCAAAAATAACCTGCTGATTATACCCGGCAATGTGTTCAGTAATCGTGACACACATTTTCGAATTTCCTATGCGCAGGAGAATCCGGTGCTGGAGGAAGGGGCCGCAATTCTGAATCGTCTGGCAGACCGCAAAATGTGAAAAACCGGGCCGAAAGTCTGTTGTTTTTCTCTCCACAGTAAGTTTTTTGCGACAATTGAAAACTTTCTCTATACCTCAAAGGGTATCACCTCTATTATGGAGAGTGTGTACTTCTTTCTATCAGGTGATAAACGACTTACGATACTGCCAGACAACAACTTATGCCATCTGACAAACGACGCAAAAAGATCAGACCGGTCTCGGCTGGAGCGACCGGAGAAAGTTCCCCGCCGCCCTCAAGCCAGGGAAAAGGAGTACGTACGCAGCAGGCACCGGGCATTGAGGACTCTGATTCCACTCAGGAAACGATTTATCAAACCAGCGAAACTCCTCGGACCTCGGAGAAGGGGCCCTCAACGAATCTCATCGGACGGCAGTTAGATGATTTCAAGATACTGAGAAAGTTGGGGCAGGGCGGAATGGCCACCGTTTATCTGGCCGAGCAGGTCTCTCTCAAACGTGAAGCCGCCATCAAGGTAATGCACAACGAACTGATGAGTGATGAAACGCATGTCAGACGTTTTGAACGCGAGGCAAAAGCAGCCGCCGGACTGACGCATCCGAATATTGTTCAGGTTTATATGACGGGCGATTTTGAAGGCACGCATTACATCGCACAGGAATATGTGCGCGGGATCAATTTAAGAGAACATCTCGCCCGCAATGCTCCCCCCGATTGTACGTTGATTTTGCGGATCATGCGACAGGTGACCGCGGCATTGAATGCTGCTGCGGAAAAAGGGATTGTGCACCGGGATATCAAACCCGAAAATATCATGATTACGTCCCGGAAACTGATCAAAGTGGCCGACTTTGGCCTCGCCCAAATTGCACAGTCGGACGAACGCGTCGAACTAACCCAGGTAGGCACCACGATGGGTACGCCTTTGTATATGAGTCCGGAGCAAGTCAACGGCAAGCCGCTTGATCAGCGGAGTGATATCTATTCGCTGGGGGTCACGTGCTATCATCTGATTTCCGGGCGTCCGCCCTTTCATGGAGAAACCGCACTTTCGATTGCCGTCAAGCATTTGAACGAGCCACCGCCGTCCTTGTCGAAACGCCGACCGGACCTTCCTGTCGAGCTCTGCGATCTTATCCATCGCATGATGGAAAAAGATCCAGATAAACGTCCGGCGAATGCGGCTGAGCTGATGCAGGCAATTAAGAAAATTCCGGAACAGCCTTCACTGAAGCAGGGGCGAAACTGGACATCACTGATTCCTTTTCAGAGTAATCGGGGATTTCAGAAGCAACTTCTGGCGTTCATTTTGGCATCACTCTGTCTGGGAGGTGTGGCGGCTGCTATCGGTTGGGTGAATCGCCCCGGTGATCCATTGAACGCACCGTTCCAGGAGCAGGCAGGCGGGGAAGCAGTCGAGAGTATCATTCCCCATGAAAAAACGGCGATAGCGCAGTTCTTTCTTGCGATGCGATTGAAAGATAAAGAAGAAGCCTGGAAGGCAGTCATCAACTATGAGCCTGTAAGTGCAGTTTACAAAAACATTGCTCAGATTCGTTTAGGTATCTTATTGATCAAACCAGATCGATATGACGAAGCTAAGGCCATTTTTCAGGAACTGGCAAACTCGGGTCAGCCAAAATATGAAGTAAATGGTTATGCGGGGTTGATGGCGCTGGAGAGTATTAATGGAAATGCGCGGGGGGCTCAGGATATCTGGGATATCCGAGTACGAGATCATGTGAATGATCTGGATGCGGGTTTGATCGAATATGTCGTAACGGCGTTAGAGGAGAATCAGATTGCTCTGAAAGCGGATGAGGTCGATAACAGCGAGTTTATTCGCGACCTCTCCAATTTCGATGATGAGGAAGTTAGATCCCCCGGCCCTTGAAAGCCCCGGCTAGACCTGAGGGAAAACCGGGGTGAGTTCTGACAATCTTCCGAGCTCCAGTCGAGGAGAGATGTCTTTTCGTGAGCAATGACCTATAATGATTGCAGGTTCAGCTTCGTTTGAACGGCGCCCCAGACAGGAGCGTCAATTTCGTTTCTCAGGCCAATTTCAAAACATTTGGGCACAGCGGTGGCGATTTTACAAATTTTAAAAGGGAAAGTTCCCGAACAGATTATCGAACTCAGTGGCGATCGGGTTATCATGGGCCGGCATCCCAACTGTGAGATTGTGCTCGATAATGTCGCTGTCAGCCGCTATCACGCCCAGATTCTGGAAAGTCACGGCTTCTTCTATCTGGAAGATTTGCACAGCCGCAACGGGACCCTGTTGAACGGAACGGTCATTGAGGGCCGCACGGAATTGCACGAAAACGATACGATCAGTATCTGTGATATTCAGATGCAGTTCCTGTTAGACTATCAGGATTCGCCGGATTTCCTTGACTCGGCCATTCAACAGACGATGGAAGTCAGCAATCAGAGCTTGAAACAAGGCTCACATGTCGTTGCCTTGGATGGGGGATCTCATGAAGGTGTACTGGATGGCTCCTCGATTATCAGCCAGCTTGATCTAAACAGCAGCAGCCAGTTGCGAATCAGTGTAAAGCCGGAAGTCAAACTGCATGCAGTTTTGGAAATCAGTCAGATTCTCAGTCGTGCTTTGAAACTGGATGAGGTGCTGCCTCGTATTCTGGATGGTCTGTTTAAGATCTTCGCGCAGGCGGATCAGGGTTTCATCATGTTGCAGAGCCCGGAACGGAAGAAACTGGTAGTGAAAGCTACGAAAGCCCGTCGTGCGGAAGATGAAGATTCGATCCGGATCAGTACGACCATCGTACGCCAGGCAATCATGAGTGGTTCTGCCATTCTGAGCGCCGATGCTGTCGAAGACGATCGCTTCAAAATGAGCGAGAGTATTACCTCACTCCGTATTCGGTCGATGATGTGTGTACCACTGGTTTCCCAGGGGGGCGACATTCTGGGAGTCATTCAAATTGCGAGCCGCGATATCGGTCAGCAGTTTAACAAGGACGATCTGGATGTGATGGTGGCGATTGCACAACAGGCGAGCCTGGCGGTTGAAAATGCCAAACTGCATGAGGATCTGGTCAAACAGCGAGACATTGAGCGCGATCTGGAATTTGCCCATCAGATTCAGTTAGGACTGTTGCCGCACAGCCGTCCAAAATTCAAAGAGTACGAATTCTTTGATTACTACGAGTCAGCACAGAGCGTGGGCGGCGATTATTTTGATTATATCCAGCTTCCGAATGGGAAACTGGTTGTCACCTTAGGCGACGTGGCGGGCAAAGGTGTTCCCGCGGCGATTCTGATGGCACGGCTTTACGCTTCTGCACGCTATCAGGTGCTTTCCCGAAATACTCCGGAAAAAGCCTTGGGCGAGTTAAATGCGGAAATCGCATCCAGTGGAGTCGGACTGCGGTTTATCACGTTCGTGTTGGCTGTGCTTGATCCGAAAAAGCATACTGTTTCGATTGTTAATGCAGGACATATGGCGCCGTTGCTCCGAAAAAGTGCCGACGGAACCGTGGAGCCTGTGGCGCAAGAGAAGTCCGGCATGCCATTGGGTGTGATGAAGAAACAGACGTTTCATGTCGAAACGATTTTGTTCGAACCAGGGGATACTCTTTTGTTTTACACGGATGGAGTCACGGAAGCGATGGACCAGAAGAATAACCTGTATCATAAAGATCGTCTGGTGAAATATCTGAAGTCGGGGCCAGATGAGGTTGAGCCGCTTGTGAAAGGTCTCTTGTCTGATGTCGAGCAGTTCCAAAACGACTCCACGCAAAACGACGACATGTGTGTTGTCTGCTTTCGTCGCAAGAAATAAAACACTCTCTCAGAGACCGCTCAAGGATTGGCTGGTCTCATTCAGGCACCCACTCAACAGATGAGGCCCACTTTGACAACCGATGTGATTTCAATTCTCGGCAACGAAGGCAAAGTCGCTCAGAGACTCGAACGTTACGAGCATCGTCCCGAGCAACTGGAAATGGCCGAAGCCGTCGCACAGGCGATTGAGCAGAAAAACCATTTGCTTGTGGAAGCCGGAACCGGGGTCGGGAAAAGTTTTGCCTATCTGGTACCTGCAATTCTGGCGACCTGTAAACAGAATGAAACCCGCTCGGGAAAAGATCGCAAACGACTGATCGTCTCGACGAATACGATCAGCCTGCAGGAACAGTTGATCAACCGGGACATCCCGTTTTTGAACGCGGTTCTCCCAGTTGAATTTTCGGCGGTGTTGGTGAAAGGTCGTTCCAATTATATGAGCCTGCGTCGCTTGAAAGGGACCGTCGATCGAGCCAGCAGTACGTTTTCGCGGGAAGACGAATTAAGTCAACTCGACCAGATAGTGCAATGGTCGCGCAAGACCAGTGACGGCAGTCGGGCGGACCTGGAATTTCGGCCTCTTCCCAAGATCTGGGATGAAATCCAAAGCGAACACGGGAACTGTCTGGGGAAACGGTGTCCAACGTACAATGACTGCTTCTATTATCGGGCACGCCGTCGTGTCTGGAATGCGGATGTGCTGGTTGTGAATCATGCTCTGTTTTTCTCCGATCTGGCGATTCGCCGTGAAGGCAGCAGCATCCTGCCTGATTACGACACAGTGATTCTGGATGAAGCACATACGATTGAAGCGGTTGCCGGCGATCATCTTGGTCTGTCCATTACCAACAGCCAATTCGATTACCTGTTTAACAAACTCTATAACGACCGAACTCAGAAAGGCCTGCTGCTGCACCACAATCTGATCGATTGTCAGCAGCATGTCACGCGTCTGCGATTTATGGTCGAAGATCTGTTTGATCATTTACTGGAATGGCAGTCGAGTCAGGGCTTGTCGAATCGACGTATTCGGCAGCAACCACCGATTGAGAATGCGGTCACGCACGAGATGAAGTTACTGGCAGCGCAAATTTCCGAGTATGCATTTTCACTCAAGAGTGAAGAAGAAAAAATTGAACTGCAGGCGGTCGCCGAACGCAGTTCTGCATTGGGAGATGCGCTGAACAGCTGGCTTACACAGCAGGCAGACGGCGATTCGGTTTACTGGGTGGAAGTTTCGCGAGGACGAACACAGCGGGTCAAAATGGTGAATGCGCCCGTCGATGTTGGGCCGGTGCTTCGTGACGAACTGTTCAATCAGGCGAACACCGTGATTTTGACCAGCGCCACACTGGCGGTCGGCGATCAGGATTTCAGTTTCACTCGCTCTCGGCTCGGATTAACACAGTGCGAAGAACTGAAGCTGGGGAGTCCGTTTAATTATCGGGAACAGGTCCGCCTGATTTTGCCCGGATCGATGCCCGATCCTGGTGAGGCACCAGCTGCCTACGAAGCGGCGGTGGCCGACAAATTAAAACAGTACATCGAACAGACAGACGGTCATGCGTTTGCACTGTTTACCAGTTATAAAATGATGACGCAGTGTGCCGATCGAATCAGTGGCTGGCTGCAGGAACATAATCTCGCTTTGTATCTGCAAGGCGAAGGTCTACCGCGTTCCTTAATGCTGGAGCGGTTTCGGAATAATCCCCGGGGGGTATTGTTTGGCACAGACAGTTTCTGGCAGGGGATCGACGTTCCCGGCGATGCGCTCACGAATGTGATTATTACCAAGCTCCCTTTCAGTGTGCCCGATCATCCCCTACTCGAGGCCCGGGTCGAAGCGATTCGCAGTCGAGGCGGAAATCCATTTATGGATTATCAGATTCCCGAAGCGGTGATCAAACTCAAGCAGGGGTTCGGCCGGTTGATTCGCTCTGCCAGTGACCAGGGGCAGGTCGTCATTCTCGACCCGCGGGTACGCACGAAACGTTATGGTCAGAAATTTCTGGACAGTCTGCCTGACTGTACGGTGATCATTGATCAGGAAGAGGATTTCGATTAATCCGAGCCAAAAATGATATCGCTGCTGCAGTAAGATCCGCCGAAGTTATTAGCCAATGTGACGACCTGATCCAGTCCGTCTAAAAACAGATTGCGACTCAGGTCGGTCAGGGGATGTAAAAATAGAGACCAGAGCACGCCATCACCAATCGCATAGCGTGCATCAAGGGAACGGTCAAAGTTGGCTTCCATGACTTCCCATAAATCATCTTCATCCAGGTCTTCTTCTTTCAGGATCGGCGTCATGATCCGTACACGGTCGTGGATTTCATCAACAATCAGAAACAGAACCCGCTTTTCATATTCCACTTTCCAGCAGCCGGCTCCTGTCTCAAGGATGGTGCTCACTTCTTCTACCAACTCTGAAATCGATTGCGTGTTCAACGCCGTTTTTATTGTCGCAATCATTGTCCTACTCCTTGAACAAATAAACCCACTGATTGAAATCCTGGACCGACTTGCAGAAGCCAGAGTAATCGAACCTGCTATACTGGTATTCTGTCTAAACCATTACTTTCAGGATGTCAGGCCTTTTCTTGCTTCAAAGATCTGCTACGATTCCTGAAATCGGACCGATTTCAATATTCCTCACATCTCTATTGTTTAGCAACTCGCTTCAAAAAAGCAACATTTTTTTTGATACCTTGCCGAATTCTATTTTTTTGAAGATGGGAAATCTTTGAATTCGGATTAAAATCAACACAGTTTCTCACTCGATTTTTATATCTGATGCAGACAAATACCGGATGAGATTATCATCCTGTTCATGCGGAGTTCCTTTGACGAACCACGACTCAACAAAACCAGGTCACTTGGCAGAATTAGAGAAGCAATATCAGGATTTGCTCAATAATAATTTTCTGCAATGGAATAACCGCCGGACGTTTTCACGTTGCCTTGGAGTCGGAGGCCAGGGGGTCGTTTATTTGAGTGCGCGCGAAGGTGCCGATGGTTTCAATATTCCGGTGGCACTCAAACTCTTTTCTCCTAAACGCTATGACAATGCGCGTGCTTACCAGACCGAGATGGGCCGACTGTCTCAGGTCGCCGCCCGTGTGGCACGGGTTCAGGAAAATCATCTGGTCGCCGTACAGAATTTCGTCAGGCGGAAGCAGATCTACATTATGGAAATGGAATGGGTCGACGGCTATGACTTGCGCAGCCTGTTAACGCCGGCCACGTTCAAACAGATTCGTGAACAGGTGACGTTGCGTCGCTGGAAAAACATCAATAACAATGTTTTTACCAAGGGAGTGCAGCAACCCCGTTTAAAACCGGGCATTGCCGTTGCCATTCTTCGTGAGTGTCTGGCAGCTCTGGCAGCACTACATCGCAACGATATTATTCACTGCGATATGAAACCCGCCAACATCATGCTCAAACGTAGTGGGAATGCGAAGATTATTGATATCGGTTCGGCCATCGATTTGAATAATCTGCCATCCAATCAACCCTGTACGCCTACCTATGCAGCACCGGAAGTCCTTTCAGGCGAACGGGCCACACCGCAATCTGACCTTGCCAGTCTGGGATACATTCTGATTGAAGTCATAACCGGCTTTCAGCCGTTTGCGAATTTGAAATATGCCCAGTTGATCAAAGCCAAACAAAATATCCTGCAGCAGCTTCCGCAGTGGTTTCCCGATGAAGAGTTCGCATTAAGTGAACCGTTAATGAAATTGATTCATCGCCTGGTGCATCCCAACCCTGCCGAACGTTTTGCCAGCGCCGAAGCCGCGGATCTGGGGGAGGACGGTGCCGCCGAGTTCCATCGATTACTCGTGAAGAGCGATCTTCCCAGTGATTACGAGAATGAACTGCGGCTCTGGATTGAGGAAGTCGAAACCGATTATTTTGACGAAGGACAATTTACCGCCGATCCTGACACAACGGTGTTCACTACTCGCGCCTGGCAGGACCAGGATCTGGATGAATTGTCCGCGGAATCCTGATTTATTCCGGGGTACGCGGATATCTTTACAATGCTTATAAATGCAGACGCTGTGCATCCGGTTTTGATCGGCTTTTCCCCCTGATTTTTTCGCAATCCTGATTTGCCGTTGCCCTCAAGGCCTGCTATTTTAGATAGATACAACATCATTTGCTCTCAATCATCATCAGAGGTCCTTCCGTGAAAAAGCGTCTCACCTTATTTCTGCTTTTGTTTGTTTTCATCGCTTCGTCAGCCGTGTCTGCTACCCCGCCGACATTTGAATTAAAGTCAGGTGATCGGATTATCTTTCTGGGTAATACCATGATCGAACGGGCCCAAAAGTTTGGAAGTTGGGAAAGCCTCTTTCTACGAAGTTTTCCGAAAGCAAAACTTTCATTCCGAAATCTGGGATGGAGCGCGGATACCGTCTGGTCTGATTCACGCGGCATTTTTGATCCCCCGGCTGCCGGTTATCAGCGGATGCTCAAACAAGTCAAAGATTTGAAACCGAATGTGATTCTACTGGGTTATGGAGGCAATGAAGCATTTGCCGGAAAGCAAGGATTGCCAGCATTTCAAAAACAGTTGAATCAACTGATCAACGATTTGAAGCCAACGGGTGCCAGACTGATTCTTGTCTCCCCCCATCGTTACGAAAATGCAGGCCACCCACTGCCGGACCCTGCCAAACACAATCGGGATCTACAGCTCTACTGCGATCTGTTGCAGGAGACCGCTGCCGCAGGAAATCATTATTATGTCGACCTGTACTCTGAGCTAATCCCGGAACCTGCAGGCAAGCCCGGACTCAAGCTGACGACTAACGGGATTCACTTGACCAAAGCCGGCTATCAGAAAGCGGCTGAATTGATTGCAGCCGATCTCGACTTAAAACCGATTACATTATCTCCTTCTGTTGAGCAGGAAGTGAGTCAGTTAACATTCGATAAAAACCGTGAGTACTTTTACAACTGGCGACCGCAAAATATCACTTATCTGCTGGGCTTCCGCAAACATGAGCAAGGCCAGAATGCCAAAGAACTGCCTCAGTTCATTCCGCTGATTGAAGAAAAAGAGGCGACCATCCACCGTCTGGTTTCCACCCAGTAACTGGAATCAATGGTTCTTTGCATACGAAATTCTTTCCGACCTGTTTTTGATCTCTAAAGGATCGTTCCCGTGATAAATCAAGCCGCTCTTCCGCTGAAACGCATTATTTCCGGTTCACTTTCACTGCTCTGTCTGTTGACTAGTTCCACTCTCTGGGCACAGCGTGATCTGACTGATATTCCTCCCGCCGATCCCGAACTCGAACGGAAGTCGTTCAAGTTTGCAGAGGGTTTCGAAGTCAACCTGTATGCCGCTGATCCCCAAATCGCCAAGCCGATACAGATGAATTTCGACGCGCAAGGCCGACTCTGGATTGCCGCATCGGAAATTTATCCGCATATCAAGCCAGGTGAAAAAGCCAACGATAAAATTCTCGTTGTCGAAGATAAAGACGGTGATGGCACTGCAGACAAAACAACAGTCTTCGCAGACGGTCTGTTGATTCCGACCGCAGTCATGCCTGGCGATGGTGGCGCTTATGTCGGAAACAGTACAGAACTGCTGCATTTGAAAGACACGGACGGAGACGGCAAAGCCGACGTTCGCAAGACGGTACTCGCCGGGTTCGGAACCGAAGACACGCACCATATTTTGCACACACTTCGCTGGGGACCGGGGGGCCACCTTTACTTTAATCAGTCGATTTATATTCACAGTCATATTGAAACACCGCACGGCGTTCGTCGGTTAAACGGGGGCGGCATCTGGAAATATCGTCCCGAAACGATGGACCTCGAAGTCGTCATGCGCGGCATGGTCAACAGTTGGGGCCATCATTTTGACCGTTGGGGCCAGTCGTTCGCCACCGATGGAGCGTACGGGCACGGGATCAATTACACGTTTCCCGGCGCTGCCTTTGTGACAGCAGTCGGCATGGATCGGATTCTGAAAGGATTGAATCTCGGCAGTCCCAAACACTGTGGCCTGGAAATTCTCAGCGGCCGCCATCTGCCTGAGGACTGGCAGGGGAATATGATCACGAACGATTTCCGCGGCCATCGCGTCTGCCGCTTTGTGGTATCGGAAAATGAAGCCGGTTATGTTTCTCGCGAACAAGTTGAAGTCATCAAAACCGACCACGTCGCGTTTCGTCCGATTGATGTCAAGATGGGACCCGATGGCGCGATCTACATTGCCGACTGGTACAACCCGATCATTCAACACGGCGAAGTCGATTTCCGCGATCCCCGCCGGGACCATACCCACGGTCGTATCTGGCGTGTGACCTATAAAGGCAAGCCGACGTTGCCTCGACCAAAGCTGGTCGAAGCGACCAATCAGGAATTGCTGGATGCATTGAAGCTTCCTGAAGAGTGGACCCGTCAAAACGCCAAAAATGTCTTGAGGGAACGGGGACAGGACAAAGTCGAAAAAGACTTAGAGACCTGGGTTGCCAATCTTGATCCAAAAGACCCGCAATTCGAACACAATCAACTCGAAGCCCTCTGGGTGGCACAATGTATTAACAGTGTGCAGCCTGAACTGCTGCAGAGTTGCCTGAAATCAAAAGACGGCAGAGCCCGCGCCGCCGCGATCCGTGTTGCCCGGCACTGGAAGGATAAACTTTCCAACACTTATGAGCTGATCGCACCGCTGTCCGGTGATCCACATCCGCGAGTGCGTCTGGAAGCGGTCCGAGCACTTTCGTTTTATGATCGACCGACTGTCTTGACTGATGCATTGCAGGCTCTCGATCAGCCCGTCGATGAATATCTGGACTACGCGCTCTGGCTGACCACGCGCGAAACGAAATCGATCTGGCTGCCTCAGGTGCTGGAAGGGACGTCTTCACTGCAAAAAACGCCGAAGAAACTGTTGTTCGCATTGACTGCCGTCAATTCGCCTGAAGTGGCACCGGTGATTACAAAACTGATCAAAACCGGACAGATCCCTGATAGCGAACTGCAAACCAGCCTGAACCTGATCGCCAAATTTGGTAACGCCAAAGATTTGCAGCAACTGTTTGCACTCGCCTTGAAAACCGATACCAAACCGGCTCAACAGGCCGCCATTCTGCGGACGCTGTCGCAAGCATTTCAAGCGAGAAAAGTGCGACCGGCGGGTGACTTGAGTTCGCTGCAACAACTGTTTACTTCGAAAAATCTGTCTGTGCAGCAGGCGGCCATCGATTGTGCCGGGCTCTGGAAAATCGAAGCATTGCAGGGACCAATTCGCGAACTGGCACAATCGGATCAGACCTCATTAGCACTGCGAAAATCGTGTCTCTTTGCATTAGCCCGCTTTGGAGGCGTGGAGAATCAAGATGTTCTCGAGAATCTGAGTATTGACGGTGATTCACAAGATCTTCGCATTGCATCTGTTGCCGCACTGGCAGAGATGAATCTTAATCTTGCTGCCAAACAAACGGTGAGCTTGATGAAAGAGATTACCGCGTCAGATCAGCTTTCCGCGCTGTCGAATATCTTCCTGCAGCGTAAAGGGGGCGCTGGAGTGCTTGTTAAGGCTCTGAAAGGGAAGCAGATCGCGAAAGACGCCGCCATTCAACTGGGGCGATTGATTCAGTCAACCGGACGATCTAATCCGAATCTCGCTAAAGCAATCGCCGTTGCCGGTGGTTTATCCAGCAGTGGTGCACCAAAACCAGTAAAACTGTCTCCGAAAGAGATGGCAGCCATCGTCAATGCAGTCAAAACCAAGGGAGACGCTCATCGCGGCGAAGCCATCTTCCGCCGTGAAGATCTATCCTGCCTTAAATGTCATGCCATTGGGGGCGCCGGTGGCAAAGTCGGTCCTGATATTATCAGTCTTGGTGGTAGTGCGCAGCTGGATTACATCGTAGATTCCCTGTTAGACCCGAACAAAGCCGTCAAAGAAAATTATAATGCAGTGACTGTGATTACCGATCAAGGGAAAGTTTTCTCCGGGGTTCTGGTCCGCCGCACCGACAGCCAGTTGGTACTGCGAGATGTAAATGATCAGATCATGAATGTTCCACTGGATCAGATTGACGAAGAAGTCCCAGCTGCCTCACTGATGCCGGTTGGGTTGCTCGACAAACTGACTCAGCAGGAATTGATCGACCTGGTTCGCTTCCTGTCGGAGCTTGGTAAAACGGAAGCTTATACCGTTGGCAAAGATCGCGTCGTACGTCGCTGGCGCGTAATGAAAGGGACGCCGGAAGCCATGCATGCCATCCGCCGTACCCGACATGCAACCGCTGCTACGGAAAACCCTGCGTTTGTCTGGGAGCCCGCATACAGCCGCGTGGACGGCAGCTTGCCTGTTAGATCGTTCGACGAGATAGGAAAACTGCACGTTTCCAATCGTGCCAGGGGTGCTGCGTTTGTCCGTTGTGAACTTGAAGCGACTTCGCCTGGCAAAACGATTCTGAAATTCGATTCCGTCGATGGTTTAAAAATGTGGATCGGCGAAAAACCGGTGGTTCTCAAACCAGAGACCGAACTGGAACTCACCAAAGGCAAGCACCGTTTGACTTTCTCCATTGACCTGACTCCCGAACGGGACGTGCTGCGTCTGGAGTTGCTGGATGCCCCAAACTCACCGGCTCAAGTCGCGATTGTGAACGGAAAGTGATTGTGTCTCGATCACAGTAGAACAAATTGACTAGACAGGAATTCATAGGGACAATTGACCTTGATCTAGATGTGCGTATATTGGAGACGTCGATTTTGCGCTTTCCCTGACCGTTTTTCTGTTGAATTCAGGTGATTTTCAGTGAGTACACCAGCTCCCCGCCGCCGTCATCGTCGTCGCAAACCGAGAAGTACCGAGGAAGGAGAGATTTCTCCTCGCAGACGAAAGAAGCCTACAGACAGCAGGGGAAGTAGAAAGAAGAACGTTAATAATATTTTTATCGTCAAATCGATAGTGGCTGTCATTGCGGTCTTTGCAGTTATCGTCGGGATTTTCTTCTTTGACTGGAGAGATATCGGTGTGTCAATCGGGATGGAACGGTCTCCTGAGAAATTATTGTCAGATCTGAAGTATTATCAAAAAAAGCAACTAAATTTAATTGCCTCTTTTCAAGATAAAGAACATGCGAAAGCGGCAATTCCTCAACTGAATAAGGTTGCAAAAGAACTCGCGAAGATTTCTGCTGAATACGATGACTGGCATACCATTGAAGAAGATGATGAGATCCAAGAGCATCTGAAGCTCGCGCCAGAAATCCGCGAAAGTATGTCTAAAATAGCTCGGGAAATTAGTCGATTACGCTCTAAGCACCAATTTCTTCTACGAGAAGAAATAAATCGTCTCCAGGGAAATACTGCTTTTAAATCCTATGTGACTCAATTAGTAGGTAACGCAAGAAGCGCAGGTGGGAAATATGCCCAAAAGCTGAGGCTGGAAAAAGCGAAAGAAGGTGCCTATAAACACGGGTATTCCTCTGTGACAGAGAATACGAAACTGACACAAGGGATGCACCTGCAGGGGATCAGTGATCAATACGATTGGGAAGATTGTGTTGTCAGAGCCGTAAACCAGGACGGTACTGTTCGAGTCAGCTTTCATGACCAAACCACCCAAGAAATATTCGGCGAAGGGTCTGCATACTTTGACAAGAAGCTGGAACGCGATCAACTGCGGATTCCCGATGGTGTCGGAGCCATTCAGGTTCAACAGAATCCGGCGCCCTCCAGGACAGGCCGACGCATTGAGGGAACAGCAAAACGTCCCGACGTTACAGGAAAACGTATCCTGTCACACCCACCTGCCAAACCTCGCTCAGATCGCTCTTTTTGATAGCCTCATTTAAACTGACTTCCAGAGCATCTGGTATTTTTTCTGATACTTCGCATCGGTTTCGGTTTCGATCAATTCGAGTGCCAGCTTCTTGATCTTGGCATCCTGAAGCTGGTCGTAGAGATTCCTTAGACCTTGCAGCAGATCGTAGCGGATGAGTGTGCCGTTTTTTTCTGACTCACATTCCGCAAATCGGAGTTGTGTCCCTTCCAGGAGCAGCTTGAGTTGTTTCTTGCCCGCCACTCCCACTTTCCAGAGGGCTTGAATCGTGTGCCGGGCCGTCACGAACCGTTCGTCTCGTGTCACTTCTAACAGTGCCGGGAAAGTTTTGACCATTTTGTTTTGGGGGTCGCTCTTTGCCAGATTACAGAGCAGCTGCGCCGCGATGGCACGCCGGCGGTTATTTTTGTGACTGAGATCCGCTACAAACTCGTCCCAGACTTCATAAGACCACTCAACTGGTTTGTCTGTTTCTTTTAACAGGCTGAGAAATGCCGTATGTTGGACTTCACGATCTTCGGAAGCCCGTTGATCCAGTCGGGTTTTCGTTGCTTTTTTCATAAGAGATTTTAACTGTCAAACTTGTTGAAGTAGTCAACCAATGATTTTATTCATTCCAACCGCTTTACACCAGATTAGAGTGAACTGTGAAACAAATTCCTGATATCAGTTTAAATTCAGAATGGATTCCGGTTATCATGAATCAAGGCAGCAGGACGCCGTCGGGGAAAATTAATGCAAGAAAACAGCCTTGGATCAAAACAGCGATGTTTTGAAGATCGAGGCGCGAATCCGTCATTTCTGAAATTCATTGAACAGGAGCGCACGATGTCAACAACTTTAGCCAGTGAACTGTATCCCGAAGTCAAAGCCTTTCTTGAAGGAGGGCCGCTCAAAGGTATTGTCGGGGGCAACGAAGTCGAAGCGAATAGCGGTGAGACGTTTGTTACATCCGATCCGGGATCGGGGAAACAGTTAGCCGAAGTCTTCAGTTTCCAGGCTGCTGATGTGGACATGGCTGTCGATGTCGCGGATGCTGCGTTCCGGAAAACCGGCTGGGCACAATTACCGCAGAACGAACGCAGTGCGCTGCTGCATCGTCTGGCGGATGCCGTCGAAAAGCACAAGCCGATGATCGCGCAACTGGAATCATTGGACGCTGGGAAGATCGAAGCACAGGCACAAGGCGACGTGCAGAACTTTGTCGATACGATGCGCTACTTCGCCGACCTGGCGCAACACGTTCAGCGTCGTTCCGTGCTGGCCGTTCCGAATCACGAAGCCTGGACCGTGCGTCAGCCTTATGGTGCGTGTGGATTCATCTTCCCCTGGAACTTCCCCTTCCTGCTGATCGGCTGGGGCATCGCTCCCGCTTTAGCAGCTGGCAATACAGTAGTGATTAAACCGGCAGAAGATACGCCGATGTCCGCCATTTATCTGGCACGACTGGCGAAAGAAGTCGGCATTCCCGATGGCGTGATTAATGTCGTCCCCGGTCTCGGTTCAGTCGCGGGAGCCGCTTTGTCTGCTAATCCCAAGCTCAAACGCATGTCCTTCACCGGTTCTCCCGAAGTGGGACGTCTGGTTGCTGAATCGTGTGGCCGCAATCTGGTGCCCGTCAAACTGGAATTGGGTGGAAAGGGCGCTGCGGTTGTCTTTAACGACGTCGATATTCCAGACACCGCAGAAAAACTGGTGAATGCGATTACCTTCCACACAGGACAGGTCTGTTGTGATGCAACGCGCTGGCTGGTTCACAAAAACATCTACGACGAATTCGTGAATGAGTGCGTTGGACGTTTGAAAAAAGTCCAAGTCGGTTATCAACTGGATGATGCCTCACAGATGGGGCCCGTGGTGAATGAAAAGCAACACAAACGCGTGCTTTCTTATCTGGAAAAAGGACAGGCCGAAGGAGCCGAGTGCGTACTCGAAGGGGGCGCTGCGAAAGTCGAAGGCTACAACGGTTACTACGTGAAGCCGGCGCTCCTGGCAGGCTCGCTGGATAATGTCGCGGCCCGTGAAGAAATTTTCGGCCCGGTCGCTTATCTGGCTCCCTTTGAAACCGAAGAGCAGGCGATCGAGATGACCAACGCAACCGACTATGGTCTGGCGAACAGTGTCTGGTCGTCTGATCTGAGCCGGGCGGCCCGCGTTGCCGAAGCAATGTGTGCTGGCAATAGCTGGATTAATGCACATAATGTCTTCGCTCACGGCGTGCCTTATGCCGGCATCAATAAGAGCGGCATGGGAGGCGGCGTCTTGTCTGTCGAAACCCTGTTTGACTACTGGCGCAGCCTGTCGGTCGTACGTCCTCTGTAAGCGGCATCCGCGCGTGAAAGCATCAGGCCTGCAGCACGTTTCTTTTGAGACGTGCTGCAGGCTTTTTTTGATACGTTTCTTCACTATGCCGTGCGATTTAAAATCCGTCCTCACAAATGGTTGCAGGATGTGGATTCCTTGCTTGACAGTCCCTGCTTCGAGGCTCTAAGATCAAGGTAACGATCCGTTTGCTGGGACCCACCTGTTCTCCCGAACCATGATGGCATGGTTTGGTTTCTAAGAGACGCACCAGGATCGCTTTCAGATGACAAACAGGGCATGATCAGTATGCGTTCCCGTTTCCTTTCAATCTGGTTCCCCGGTGTTGTGTTGGGGGCTACGTTTATTTCGGTCTTTGCTGCGGAAAAGAGTCAATCGCAACCAGCGTCTGCCGAAACAAAGGGCGATTTCAGTCGTGATATCCGTCCGATTCTCTCCAATAACTGTTTTTTCTGTCATGGCCCCGATGAAAAACACCGCGAAGCCGACTTGCGTCTCGATACCAGAGCGGGCGCCTTTGAGAGTGCTATTGTACCGGGCAATCTGAAAGAGAGTGCCTTGATCGAGCGGATTCTGTCGACTGATGCAGACGTGCAGATGCCACCCGCTGATTCGGGAAAAACATTGAAGCCCGCAGAGATCGAGTTGCTTAAGCAATGGGTCGAGCAGGGCGCGGAGTGGCAGGATCACTGGGCGTACGTCAAACCAAAACGACCAGCCTTACCGAAAGTGAAACAGACCGATTGGCCGAAAAATGAGATTGATTACTTCGTGCTCGCCCGGCTGGAACAGGCGGGGCTCGCTCCTTCCAATGCAGCCGACCGTCGCACTTTGATTCGTCGCCTCTATCTGGATCTGCAGGGCTTGCCCCCCTCAGCAGCCGAAGTTGATGCGTTTGTGAATTCGAAAGATCCAAAAGCGTATGAAAAACTGGTCGACCAACTGCTGGCATCACCACAGTATGCGGAACGGATGACGCTCAAGTGGCTCGACCTGGCCCGCTATGCCGACACAAACGGTTATTCGATCGACGGCGGGCGGCATATGTGGCTCTGGCGGGACTGGGTGATTGATTCCTTCCATAAGAATAAACCGTTTAATGAATTCATCACCGAACAGATTGCCGGCGATCTGATTCCCGAAGCGACTCCCTGGCAGAAAGTTGCCACCGGTTTCAGTCGCAACCATATGATTACGCACGAAGGGGGCACGATTCCCGAAGAGAATCTGGTGAACTACACCGTCGATCGTGTGAAAACGACATCTGAAGTCTTCATGGGACTCACCATGGGCTGTGCGCAATGTCACGATCACAAATATGATCCGATTACGATGAAAGACTTTTACCAGTTCTTTGCCTACTTCAATACCCTCGAAGATCGCGGACTTGATGGAAACAGTGGTATCAACGCTGGTCCCAAGTTGTCAGTGAAGACGGAACTTTCATTCGCGGCTGAAGAATTAAAATCACTGGATCAAGAACTGGTCCAACTGCAGAATGAACTGGCTCACCCGGACGAGATCAAGCTCGCTGCCTGGGAAGCCCTGGTCAAGAGGGAACTGGCGGAACGCGGGCAGGGTTTGAAACTGCATGAACTGGAGATTGTCAAGGTCTCCGATCCGAATACGCGGTCCGCCTTTGAAACCAGTGAGGATGGCCACGTACTGGCATTGAAGCCCAGCGGCCGCTCGCCTTCGATTTCACTCAAAGTCAAGCCGGGCGTCGATCAACTGACGGGCCTGCGGATTGTCTTTTATCCGAATGAAAAACTACCGGAAGGGGGCATCGGGCACGGCAAGAAAGAGTCATTCCCCGGTGGATTCATTCTGACCAGCCTTTCCGCCTCGGGAACTGCGATTCCCTCCGACCAGCTTGATCTGTATTCGA
Organism: Gimesia fumaroli; assembly: GCF_007754425.1. NCBI lineage: Bacteria > Pseudomonadati > Planctomycetota > Planctomycetia > Planctomycetales > Planctomycetaceae > Gimesia > Gimesia fumaroli. The sequence continues at coordinate 5,082,377 of NZ_CP037452.1, read as the reverse complement.
TGTTCAATATCGCGAAGATCACGACCAGTGCGGCGCACCCTGATTACCCGGTGAAAGATTGTCTTGACCCGCGCGATCACAACGGCTGGTCTCCTGCCCCCGAAAATAAAAAACAACAGCATCTGACAGTCACGTTTGACAAGCCCTACGATACAAACAATTCACGATATCTTACCGTGATGCTGGTTTGGGGCGGTGGCAAATTCGGTGGACGACAATCGTTGATGGCCGGCGATTACCAGGTATTTGGAATCTCAGGTCAGGATGATGGCACCAACATTCCCGATGACATTCAGAAGATATTGGCGGTTGATCCGAAAAAACGAGATGCCAAGCAGATAACGGCTCTGAAAAACTATTACAGCCAGATTGCTCCTGAATTCGAAAATCTGCGACATCAATTAGTCAATCTCAAAGAGCGTCGTAAGATGCTGACAAGTTCGTTCGAAACGATGGTTATGAACACGGCGAAAAAGCCGCGAGAAACGTTTATCTTGACTCGCGGACAGTACGATCAGCCGACTGAGAAAGTTTCAACAGGCGTCCCCGGCTTCTTACCCGGGTTACCTGAGAAGGCCCCCGCCAATCGCATGGCGCTCGCCCAATGGCTGACCTCGCGTGAGAATCCCCTGGTGACGCGTGTGGCCGTCAATCGGTTCTGGGAAATGCTGTTCGGGCAGGGCATCGTTTCCACGACCGCCGACTTCGGTTCCCAGGGCGATCCGCCGACGCATCCGAAACTGCTCGACTGGCTGGCGGTCGACTTTTATGAATCGGGCTGGGATGTCAAACGGATCATGAAAAAGATTCTGATGTCGGCCACGTATCAACAGTCGTCCGCGGGAACACAGGAACTCTGGAAGCGGGACCCGCAGAATCGTCTGCTGGCGCGCGGCGGTCGATTCCGTCTGCAGGCTGAAGCGATTCGGGACGCGACACTCAAAGTCTCGGGCTTGCTCGTCGAACGCGTGGGCGGAGCGAGTGTGAATCCGTATCAGCCCGAAGGGCTCTGGCGGGAAGTCAGTCATTACGGAAGCTCACCCGCGACTGCGCAGGTCTTCGTGCAGGATCATGGCGAGAAACTGTATCGCCGGAGTATGTATACCTACTGGAAGCGGACAGTACCGCCACCCAATATGCAAACCTTTGATGCACCGAACCGTGAAGTCTGTCTGGTGAGCCGGGCGCGCACGAATACGCCTTTGCAGTCGCTGGTTCTGTTGAATGACGTGCAGTTCGTGGAAGCATCGCGGAACTATGCCGAGCGAATCATGAAAGAAGGCGGCTCGGAGATCGACTCGCGGATTCAGTTTGCTTTCATAGAAGCGTTAGGGCGTTTGCCTGAAGCGTGGGAAGTGAAAACGGCCAAAACTGCTTATGAACGCGAGTTGAAAAATTACCAGTCAAATGAAAGTGCCGCGCTGGCTTTGTTGAGTCAGGGAGAGTCGAGTCGCGATGAAGCGCTGGCTCCTGCGGAAGTGGCTGCCTGGACCGCAGTGGCCAGCATGATTTTCAATACATACGAATTTATTACCCGGGGATAGTGATGGACCCAATATTTGAATACGAACGTAATGTCACCCGTCGTACGCTGCTCGGACGCTCGGCACGCGGCATTGGCGGAGCAGCGCTGGCGAGCCTGCTGTACCCGGAACTGTTTAACAACAGTGTGAGCGCCGAAGCGATCCCCGAAGGCGTACAGCAAATTGCACCCAAGGCAAAACGGATTATCTATCTGTTTCAGTCAGGCGGTCCTTCGCACGTCGATCTGTTCGACTATAAGCCGATTCTGCGCAAACTGCATGGTTCGGACCTGCCCGATTCGGTAAAGGGAACACAGCGAGTCACCGGGATGACGGCTCGCCAGAAATCGTATCCGGTTGTGGCACCGTTCTGGGAAATGAAGCAGTGCGGTCAGCATCAGACCTGGATCAGCGAGCGGTTGCCGTATACGCAGACGATTGCCGATGACATTACAATTCTCAAATCGGTCAATACCGAAGCCATCAACCACGATCCCGCGATTACCTTCATCAATACGGGAACCCAGCAGATCGGCCATGCCAGCCTTGGCTCCTGGCTCAGTTATGGTCTGGGAAGCGAAAATGAAAATCTGCCCGCCTATATGGTGATGCTGTCACAAGGCACGGGAAAAAATCCGGGGCAGCCACTGTTTGATCGATTATGGGGTTCCGGTTTTCTGCCACCCAGTCATCAGGGCGTCAAACTGCGTCCTGGTTCCAGCCCAGTATTGTATCTGTCGAATCCCGCGGGCATTGATCGGAAACAGCGTCGCAAATTATTAGACGATTTAGCCATCCTGAATCGTGGGCAGGCCGAAGAAATCGGTGATCCCGAAATTCAGGCCCGTATCAATTCCTACGAGATGGCCTATCGGATGCAGACCTCGGTTCCCGATCTGATGGACCTTTCCAGCGAAACACAAAAGACATTCGAAATGTATGGACCGGAATCACGCAAGCCGGGCAGCTTCGCCGCCAACTGTCTGCTGGCCCGCCGGATGACCGAGCGTGGCGTGCGGTTCGTGCAACTCTTCCATCGTGGCTGGGACCAGCACGTTTCACTCAAAAGCCAACTGCCCAACCAGTGTCTTGACGTGGACCAACCCTCGGCCGCTTTAGTCAAGGACCTGAAACAACGCGGCCTGTTGGATGAAACGCTGGTCATCTGGGGTGGCGAATTCGGTCGCACCGTTTACAGTCAGGGCGCGATTGGCAGCCCGAGTGCGGGTCGCGATCATCACGGTCGTTGCTTCTCCATCTGGATGGCAGGCGGCGGCATCAAACGCGGCTTCGAATACGGCAAGACTGATGATTTTTGCTACAACATCGTCGAGAACCCGGTTCACATCCGCGACATGAACGCCACCATCCTGCACTGCATGGGCATCGACCACCGTCGCCTGACCTACAAATACCGCGGCCTCGACGCCCGCCTTACCGGTGTTGAAGAAGCCCACGTCGTGCATGATATTTTGAGCTGACGCTGAGTTCGAGTGGATGCATTTGGGATAAGGATACTGTAGAATCCGCGCACTGTCGGGCCAGCCGACAGTGACACACGCCGTTGAATCTTTTTTGCTTAACTGTTCTTTTCCGACGCTGTCTTTATTTATTGTCTCATCTTGATTGACTGAAAGTCTCGGCATGAAATCATGTTTGATTGTGCTTGCGTTCCTGCTCTGTTTACCGGTTTCTTCAGAGGCTGCTGATGTTTCTAAGCCAGACAAGCATGTTGGCAACTATCGTCGGGGGCGGGCTCTGTTTGCGCAGCGGGGGTGTGCGGCCTGTCATGCCGTGGATGGGAAAACGGTTTCGCTGGGACCGGATTTGACCAAGCCGGAGAAGCCGTTGACGCGGCAGGAATTTCTGGAGTCGATTAACGAGCCGAGTAAACAGATTAAAAAAGGATTTGAGGCGTATTCGATTCTACTGGAGTCGGGAAAAGTTCTGACGGGTCGGATTACGAAACAGACCGACGATGCGGTGACTGTGCTGATTCCAGATAATCAATTTGTGAAGGAACAGACGATTCCTCGCTCTGAAATTGAGGAACTGGTCAAACAATCGGTTTCTGTGATGCCGAAAGGACTTTTGAAGGGAGTCCCTGAGTCACAGGTTTCTGATTTGCTGGCTTACCTTGCCTCTGTGGGGGATCCGAAATTTACGCCGCCGCCCCGCGCCACAATTCCTGCAAAACAGCCCGGTGTGATGCGTGATCCGGAAGATGCGGATTCCACTTTTTATTCTCCTGAAGAATCGATGAAACGCATTCATCTGGCACCCGGCTATCGGCTGGAACTGGTGGCTGCGGAACCGATGATTGAAGAGCCGGTGCTCTGTGTCTGGGATGGTAATGGGCGGATGTATGTGGCTGAGATGCGAACCTATATGCAGGACGCGGATGGCATCGATCAGGATTTGCCTCGGTCGCGTGTCTCGATGCTGGAAGATACGGACGGCGACGGCCGCATGGATAAAGTCTCGCGGTTCGTCGACAACATGGTGCTGCCGCGAATGATTCTGCCGCTCGATGATCGGATTATTGTCAACGAAACATACACCGAAGATTACTATAGCTATCGCGATACGAACGGCGATGGTGTAGCCGACGAAAAAATTCTGCTTTATCCGGGAGGCAAAGCAGGGGGGAACCTCGAACACCAAAACAGTGCGCTGACCTGGGGCATCGATAACTGGATTTATACTGCGCGACTAGGAGCCCGACGGCACCGCTTCCGAAAAGGGAAATGGGAGTCCGAGCGGATCTACGGTGATAACGGTCAATGGGGACTGGCGATGGATGATGTCGGGCGGTTCTTTCTGTCTGCTGCAGGGGGAGAGAAACCGGCGTATGGTTTTCAACAACTGCCACAGTATGGCAGATTGAATTTACCTGGAGAACTCGAACCAAATTTCGAAGCCGTCTATCCAATCGTAAAGATGGTCGATGTTCAGGGCGGACTGGGACGCGTCGATAAGGAACGGGGCGGGTTGAATCGATTTACTGGTTGTGCCGGGCAGTCAATTTATCGTGGTGATCAACTGCCGGACGATTTTAAGGGGGACTATATTCTTCCCGAGCCGGTCGGTCGTCTGGTGCGTCGCGCCAAGGTGACGCAGATTGACGGGAAGACAGTGCTCAGTAATGCGTATGAAAATTCGGAGTTCATCGCCTCGACGGATAAGAACTTTCGCCCGCTCTGGTCAGCCACGGGACCTGACGGCTGCCTCTATCTAGTTGACATGTATCGCGGCATTATTCAGGAAGGTAACTGGACGCGCAAAGGCTCCTATCTTCGAGGCGTAATCGACAAAGAGGGCTTTGCGAAAAATATTGGCCGCGGTCGCATCTATCGCGTTGTGCATGAAACAACGAATCGCCAGCCGCCTCCGAAACTGTTAGATAAGACCACCGCACAACTGGTGGAAGAACTCTCCCATCCCAATGGCTGGCGACGAGATACGGCACAAAAACTGATCGTGTTACGAAATGACAAATCGGTTGTTCCGGCTTTAATAATACTGGCGAGAACAGGCACGTCTCCGCTGGGCCGAATGCATGCACTATGGACTTTGGACGGTCTGGATATGATTTCAAAGCCAATGATTCTCGCCGCACTCGGTGATGATGATCCGAGGGTGAAACAGGCAGGCATGCGAGTCAGTGAGTCACGATTGGCGGGCGACCCCGATCTTGTGAAAAAAGTTGCGGATGCTGGCTATGATAATGACATCGGTGTTGTCGTGCAGGCGGTGAACTCGTTGCGGTATGCAAAATCGGATCTGGGGCGGCAGTTGATCAGCGAATTTGCCGCCGCGTATGCTGAGAATGATCTGGTACTGGTTTCTGCGCAGGCCAGTCTGCGATATCGGGAAGGGGGGAATCAACCGGTGTTTGCCAACCTGGATGCAAAAACACTGGAGCAGATGAAGCAGGGCTATCAGACTTATACGCTGTTGTGCATCCGCTGTCATGGGCACGATGGAAAGGGGGCACTCTCCAGCGACGGATTGCAGTTGGCCCCCTCGCTGGCCAAATCGCCTCGCCTGCTGGCCAATCCGGAATTACCGGCGAGGATTCTCTTGCATGGTCTCAAGGGGCCGATTGAGGGGAAGAAGTACCCCGGATTGATGGAGTCGATGAAGCGACAGGACGATGCATGGATCGCCTCGGCTTTGACATATGTCCGCAACAGTTTTGGCAACAACGGTTCTGCAGTCACGGTAGAAGACGTTGCCCGTGTACGCAGTATGACACAGGATCGGACGCAACCTTATACGATTGAAGAATTGAGTGAGTTCCTGCCGGTCTCACTGGATATTATGAAAACGTGGAAACTCTCTGCCTCGCATGGCGGGGAGCACGTGGGGGCGGCGATTGACGGGAATTCGGATTCGCGGTATTCCACAAACGAGAGTATGAAGCCCGGCATGTGGTTTTCGATCGACATGCAACAGCCTTACAGCGTGACCAGCATTCTGCTTGATACTCAGAAATCAAGGGGGGACTACCCGCGCGGCTATGCGGTTTCGATCAGCGACGATGGTAAGACGTGGTCTGAACCCATTATCGAAGGCAAAGCGACGACCGCGATCACCGATATTCCGTTTCCCAAAGGCGTCTCGACCCGCTTCGTGAAGATTGAACAAACGGGCCAGCATGGTCTGTTCTGGTCGATTCATGAACTGAAGGTGTATGGGAAGCCGACTGAGTGAAATTTTTTCTTTTATTGACTACCACGAAAGATGTTAACTGGCAAATTAAAAAATAGAGGCAGAGTAGGGATGCAGGCCCGCATCGCCCCCCTGCTTTCGACTGCCTGTTTGCACGATGAGTCTAGGGTTGGTCTGATAAGAGTAACTCGTGGAGTTTTGCGAGATCTTTGGCGGGGATTTTGATGACTCTGCGGTCGTAGGTCATTAAGCCGTTGATTTCTCCTTCGACATCGGTTGTCTGAGTGTAGACGCCGGCTGCGATGCCGCGTTTGCGAAGGTCATTCAGTAAGTGCAGTGATTTCTGGTAACGGGCTTTGTATTCAGCTTCGTTTTGGGGGAGATCACCATAACCCCAGTTGCGGCGAGTGGAGTCCCACAAGTGATCTTTCACCGGATAACCGTGTCCGCCGAACTCTCCGATGACCTTGATATAGTTGTCATAACGCCCCGGTTCAAAGGGAAAGCCGGGGTGAGGATATTGATGGGCGTCGACCACATCACCCACAGGCCAGAAGTTGCCGCCGCTGGCGATGTTGATCAGCCGAGACGGATCGCGTTTGACGGCCCATTTTCCGACTGCCAATGTGCGATGCTGTCCCCAGGCTTCATTGAACGGAACCCAGACGACAATGCAGGGATGGTTTTCCAGAGTATCAATCATCTGTTCCAGTTCGTGCATATACTGATCGTGGTGTTGATCAGACCAGGGAGCATCGACGGGATTGTGTTTGAGTCGTGTCCAGGGGGGATTGTGTCCTGCGCTGACCTGATCCTGCCAGACCATCATGCCCAGTCGGTCACAATGATAATAGAAACGACGTGGCTCGACCTTGATGTGCTTGCGGATCATATTGAAACCGGCGGCTTTGAGATACTCAATATCAAACAGCAGGGCTTCATCTGAAGGGGGAGTCAATAGTCCATCGGGCCACCAGCCTTGATCGAGAGGTCCCCAGTGGAAGATCGTTTTTCCGTTGAGAGTGAATCGCAGATGGCCGTCTTTGTCGCGAATTTTACTGACACTGCGAATTCCCGTGTATGACTTGATTTGATCGATGATGTTGCCGTTCTCGATCAGGGAGATTTCCAGATTGTAGAGCTGCGGAGAATCAGGAGACCAGAGTTTGGCATCGGGAATGGTTATTGAGAATTCGTCGTCTGTTCCTTTGGCTTCGGCGACTTTTTGATCTCCGTCTTTGACGATGATCTCGACTGTTTGATTGGACTTACCGTTGTTGATCTCGGGATACACTCTGATTATGCCCGTCATCGCGTCGGTTTGGATCTTCAGATCTTCGATGTAGCTGGGGCCGACCTGCTCCAGCCAGACGGTCTGCCAGATGCCGGAGACCTGTGTGTACCAGATTCCGCGTGGGTCGAGAGTCTGTTTACCACGGAGCTGCCAGCCTTCCGTGGCATCTTTGACGCGAACGATGACGCTATTCTGACCGGGGCGAATCTGCTCAGTCACGTCAAAAGAGAACGGGGTGTTTCCACCTTTATGAGAACCGACAAATTTGCGATTCACAAAAACATCGCAAAAATAGTCGACGGCTTCAAAGTTCAGTAACATACGACGATTGGTTGATTGGGGTGCTGCGAAGGTGCGGCGATACCAGAGTGCTTCCGAAGGAGTGAGCAACCGTTGTACGCCCCCCAGTTTCGATTCCAGGCAGAACGGGACCAGGATTTTGCCCGTCCAGTCCTGGGGTATCTTCTTTTGATCAATGGCTGTGATGGCATAGTCCCAGTGCCCATTGAGGTTCTTCCAGTTATCGCGGACGAGTTGCGGACGCGGGTATTCGGTCCAGGCGTTTTCGGGGGTGACTTTTTCGCCCCATTTTGTGATCAACTTGGACTTAAAAGGGATGGTGCTACGTTGGGGATGCGGGAGCTGAGGAACATGTTTGATATCGACAACGTGTACATCGATAAACTGTCCCCCTCCATCCTGAAAGCAGTGTACCGCCAGCAGGTTTTTTCCTTTTTGAAGGGCCTGAATCCCTGTTTCATCTAAGGGAATCACGCTGTAGTTAGTGGTCCAGCCTTTTAAGTCTGCGACTCGTTGACCATTGATATATATTTCAGCTTCATCATCATGGTGAACCATCAGCGCAGGCTTTTGTGGAATGTCTTTCAATTGGAATGTTTTTCTCAACCAGATATTTTCTGATTTCCAATTCGTGCCAACGCGTGAGCCGGGCGTATTGCGCGTACCAAATCCCCCGGGACCTGTCTGCCATTTGCTGTCATCAAACTGAGTCGATTGCCAGCCGTCAGCAGGACGTTGAAACGTATACCGCCATTGATCGTTGATCTCCTGTGCCAGAACCAACGTGGAACTGAATATCATCACTGCCAGTGCTGAGGCAATGCGAACCGGATCAGAGGCCGAGACCAAGTCGGTAATTCGTATTGGATACATAGCGCCGTTCCAAAAGAGTTGTTGTTCAATTTGTGGTAATTGATGCGATTTTATTATTTCGTCGAAAATTGAAAGACCGTGGTCGACTTATATTCTTCACCCGGTTTTAAAATCGTGGACGGGAAATTGGGTTGATTGGGACTGTCGGGGAAATGTTGTGTTTCCAGACAGAAGCCGCCGCGATGCACGTACGGTTTGCCTGACTTTCCAGTCAAACGCCCGTCCAGAAAGTTGCCGCAATAGAATTGGATTCCGGGTTCGGTGGTGCTGATTTCAAGAACGCGTCCCGATTCAGGTTCAAATACTTTCGCGGCGCGTGTCAGCTGGTTTTCTTTGCCGCTCTTATCGAGTACCCAGTTGTGATCAAAGCCGCCTCCGAACTTCAACTGCTGGTGATCCTTGTTAATGTCCCGACCAATGGGTTTGGAAGAGGTAAAGTCGAATGGCGTTCCCGCGACAGGTGCCAGCTTGCCAGTGGGGATCAATGTTTCATCGACGGGTGTGTATTTTGAAGCATTCAGCATCAGTTCGTGGTCGAGAATGTTACCAGCGCCTTCACCCTTTAAGTTGAAGTAGGTGTGTTGTGTCAGGTTGATGGGCGTTGCTTTATCGGTCGTAGCCAGATAGTCCACGATCAACTGATTCTTGTTGGTCAGTGTGTAGGTGACTTTGATCTTGAGGTTTCCCGGATAGCCTTCTTCACGGTCTTTCGCGCGGTAGTTCAATTCGATTTTTGTGGGAGAAACCTGAGTTGCCTCCCAGACGACTTTATCAAGACCGATGATACCGCCGTGCAGGTGATTCTCGCCATTATTTTTTGCGAGGGAATAGGTTTTGCCGTTAAGTGTGAATTGGCCTTTGGCAATGCGGTTGCCGTAGCGGCCCACGATGGCGCCGAAGTAGGGCTTATCCACCGCGTTGATGTAGTCTTCAACACAATTATAGCCCAATGCAATGTCTGCCATCTTACCGTTTCGGTCGGGGACAGTAATGGACGTGATGATGGCGCCATAGTTGGTGACTTTGACTGTCATGCCTGCGTTGTTTTTCAACGTATACAGTTTGATGCTGTCGAAATCTTCGACCTCCCCTTGAGCAGAGGCAGCCAGACACAAAACCACGGCAGTCAATAATGAGAAAGTTTTCATATCAGTTTCCTTACGAGGCGGCGAGGACTGAGAAGTTTGCAAATGTAGCGTAAATGGTAAAAACGATCAGAATCAGGATGAAGCCGGCCGGTTTGGCGAGTTGCCAGGGCGTCATATCGACGGCGCCCACATCTTCCTGCTCAAATTCGGTTTCGCGCGGGGCGATTTCACCGATGACCAGCATCAAAATCAAAAGCCAGCTGAAGACGAGTCCAAGAAAGTGGAATTCGTGCAGTGAGGCGACAATGGTATCGAACGGATGTACGAAGTACCCAATTGCAATCACAGCGAAGCCCACAATCAGTCCAGCCTTGGCAGCAATAGAAGGGACACGTTTGGTTAGCATACCCATCAAAACCACCGCAAAGATGGGGATGAAATAAATGCCGTTCATTTTCTGCAGATAGCCGAAAATGCTGGTCGTATTTGCCAGCAACGGTGCGAGACACATTGCTACTACGGCGACAATCCAGCCGAATACTTTCCCCGATTTCACAACGGCTGCTTCACTGGCGTTCTGCTGGAATACGTTTTTATACAGTCCCAAGCTGAACAGGGTGCAGGAACTGTTCAATGCGGAGTTGAAACTGGAAAGGATCGCACCGATCATGGCGGCTGCGAAAAAACCCGTCAATGGTGCGGGGAGAACGCGGTTTACCAGTAATCCGTAGGCGTGGTCGGCTTTGATCTCTTCTCCTGCAAACATTGTGAAGGCGATCATTCCGGGAATGACGAGGTAGAGTGGTCCCAGCAGCTTCAGGGCACCGGTCAACAGGACGCCTTTCTGCCCTTCGGCTAAACTGCTGGCACCCAGTGTCCGTTGAATGATTTGCTGGTTCGTTGTCCAATAGAACAGGTTCAACAGGAAGATCCCCGAGAAGACAGTGCCGAACGGAACCGATGATGTGGGACTGCCGATGGAATTGAACCGTTCTTGCTGTTCTTCAAATATCTGAGAGGCACCCACGGAGATTCCGCCTTCACCGCCGAGCATCGCCAATGCAAAACCGGTAATTAAGAAACCGCCGACCAAGAGGCCGATGCCGTTCAACGTGTCCGAAACGGCCACAGTTCGCAAACCGCCGAATAAGGCATAGATTGATCCAATGATGCCGACAACCCAGACAATCAGCCAGAGAGAGAGTGTGTGCGTATCGATGCCCAGTGATTCCGGCCAACCGCCTAACATGGAAGGCACGTCCAGAATGCCGAGCATCCCGGTGGCACCCGTGTAGAGGATAATCGGGAGCAGAATTCCCACATAAGCCACCAGGAAAATTAGATTGGTAATGACCTGTGTCTGGTGGTCAAATCGAATTCCCAGATATTCTGGCACAGTAGCGACCCCGCTTTTGAGGAACCGCGGTAGAAAGAACCAGGCCATGAAGACCAGGGCAATCACACAAAGCACTTCCCAGACCATCACGCACAGACCGTCGGTGAAGGCGGCGCCGTTGAGTCCGACCATCTGTTCGGTGGAGAGATTCGTGAGTAAAAGTGAACCAGCGATTAAGGGAAACGTTAGCGAACGCCCGGCGAGAAAGTAGCCACTGCTGCTGGCATGATCATCGCGGCGCGTGATCCGCCAGGTGAGGAAGGCGACAAGGCCGGTAAAGAATAAAAAAGAAAGAATTGTGATGAGCATTGTGTTTTGTTCCCATAATCGTTTGAGGCTATGATTTGGTTCAAATGCATCGTAATGGTGCGTTTTTTGAAAGGCATTCGCTACAGTACACAGCCTCAGCTCTGAATACCAGCAAAACAACAGCGTTCGCATACTGTTGCACTGGTTTCCTCCAGGGCGACTTTCCAGATTTTTGGCAAGTGAATTCTTAAGTAATCTTATTCAATAGTGGGGTCGATGATGACTTTCATGGCACCCGGCTCACCGGCATAGAGACGAGCAAACCATGCAGGGCCTTCTTGCAGTGATGCCTTTGCGGTGATGAGAGGCTCAACGCGAATGGCCTGTTTTTGAAGTAAATCAATACAGGCAGGGTACTCGCCGCTCGAAGCGCAGGTTCCAAAGACCGATAATTCGCGCGTGACAACCGATTGCAAAGGCATCTCAATCGTGGGGGAAAGGTTACCTACCAAGGTGACGGCTCCCCCTTTGCGTGCGCACTCAACAGCGGTACGAACGGTGACCGTAGTTCCGACCACTTCCAGAACGACATCGGCACCATGGCCGTTCGTTCGTTTTTTGACTTCTGCAGGCACGTCTACTTCGTCTGCCTTCAGACCCACGTCTGCACCCAGTTGTTGCGCCAGTTCCAGACGCCCGGGATCAAGGTCAACGGCAATGACCTGTGAACAACCGGCGAGACGGATCGCCTGAATGGCCAGTAACCCGATCATTCCACTTCCCACGATGACCGCCGTATCGCCGAGAGAAACCGGAGTCCGATTGGCGGCATGCACGGCAACGGAAACCGCTTCGATCATTGCGGCATGTTCAAAAGGGAGGTCCTTGGGAAGCGAGTAACAGATATGCTGCGGGACCGCTACGAATTCGGCAAACGCGCCGTGCCGACGGTATTCGTCGCATGAAACGCCGAGCACTTTTCGATTGTCACAAAGATTGATCTCTCCCCGGCGACAAAAGAAACATTCGCCGCAAGAGACGGTTGAGTCAAACGTCACATGGTCGCCCGGCTGGAATCCGGAAACTTTATCTCCCACTGCGGCTACGACACCGGCGGCTTCATGTCCCATGACCAGTGGCGGAATGCGTCGTCCGGTACTGCCGTCGTACCCGTGGATATCACTACCGCAGATGCCGCACGCGCGAACCTGCACCAGGATATCTGTCGGTCCGATTTCTGGCTGCTCGAAATCAGTGACTTCGAGTTGTTGA